>JAAYPH010000056.1 GCA_012519955.1 Candidatus Epulonipiscium sp. | reverse complement strand
ATCCTATTCATGCATATGATAAGATGATTTTGGCAATATTAAGAGCATAAAGCATATAAATTTAAATTTAATTCTTGCTTGAGTTTGAGTTGATGAGTCTTAAAAACAGAAAATTATTTACACCCTCGATGTATATTTATTTAAGCAACTCCTTAACCCTTTTCTAGAGCAAACTTTGTCATTCTGCACTGTTCACGAGCAAACTCGCTTGTCATTTTCTCATTTTTTATATCTTTTTTTATATTTTTTAAGTAAATCCAACCCACGAGCAAACTTTGTAACTAGAATGACCTTATGGTCTATAGGGCTTGAAATCACTCGGTTTCAAGACGAGCAAACTTTGTCACTCCTTGAGCAAACTCGTGTGTAACTGGACATATTTGTGTCAACTTACAAACAAGTTTGTTCAAAGTTACAAAGTTTGTTTGTGGAGGAAATCAACCGCCGGTGGGAAAAATCCCATTGGCGGTTTTTTGATGAATACGGATATCTGATAGTCTTGAAAATAAAGTTAGGTATTATAAATTTAAAAGTTATAATTATTTATTAAAATACATATATAAAAGTGGATATTTTTTGAAATAAATGATAAAATAAAAGTGGTTATAATGTAAAGGAGGTAGTTATCTATGAAAATAACCAACATAAAAGATGTAGATAAATTTTTTGAAGTTGTGGATCAATGTAAAGGAAAGGTTGAATTAGTAACAGCTGAAGGAGACAGATTAAACTTAAAGTCAAAGTTATCTCAATATGTTTCATTTACTAAGATTTTTAGTGATTTAACCATTTCAGAAATGGAAATTATCGCATATGAACCGGAAGATCTTGATAAACTCATAGGTTTTCTTATGAGAGGCTAACAAATAGTATATAGATAATATTTATATTTAATGACAGCATGGTTTTAATATATATTAAGTAAAATTATGAACAAGAGTTTTAAGCTTTTGTCCCTATTTTTAGGAATGAAAGCTTTTTTTATTTCATAGGAAATTTCTCCTAATTTCCTATGAAATGAAAAGTCCTACGGGCCGGATGTACACTCGTGCATATTGTATTTTGTTGACTTTGCCGATCGTGCTCAGCGAAAGGGTTTCACAAGCCAAATGCTTCCTTGATGCTACCCAGCATAGGCGCAATTTAATAGATTTAGATTCTTATTCAAGGCAAAATTGAAATAGCACTTTCCATATTGCTGTAAAAAAATCATGCTTCATGTCGAAAAAATCATGTTTCATGCAGCGGACGGTTTTTAAAGAAGATTATATGGTACTTTAAATGCTAGGGAATACTCCCTGTACATTACATATACTTGAATGGAGGACTTATCATGAAAAAATTATTGGTATTAATGATGGCGATTGTAATGATGTTGAGCATTGCAGCCTGTGGAGGAGCAGATAACCAGGAGGGGGAAGAAACGAATACAACTCCTGGGGTAAACAGTACAGAGGAAACCGAATGGCCTTATGAGAATGTGACAAGAGAACATATACAGGCAATTTCTGATGTACTGGCTGAACTGGAACCTTTGTATAATCAAGCGGCTGCATTGGCCATAGAAAATGGATGGGAAGCTGATGAGACTACGGTTCAGGAGCTAAATACCGTTTATGCTTTAATTGATGCCGGGAAACACGGTGTGGAAGATCCAAGCGAGTATGGGGAGATTTCCAAAGAGAATATGGATGCCGTTGTGGAGCAGTATCAGGTTATTTTAGGGGCAATGCCTGATTTAGTTACTAAAGTTAGTGAGACTTATGAACAATAAAAGAGGTTAAAATCGTCAAGGAACAATCCTTGGCGATTTTTTATATACTATTTGTGGGGATATTAATTGTCAATTAAATTAAAGCATTATCATTATGAGATAAAACTCTAATAAATTCAAAGAAATAATACATAAATAGCAAAAATTCACAAATAAAATGTTAAAATATTCTTAAGTTGTTTGGTATTGACACGAAATATGGTATAATTAATCGAAAACTTAGTAGCGCTAATAATGAGATGAGGTGGGTTATGAGTAAAATAGGTGTAAAGATTTTAAAAATGGTTGTGTCAATAGCGCTTCTTGCGATGGTTCTTTTTATAGGCGTAAACGTTTGGATTTTTAGGTCAATGTTTTCGAAATTACAGGCAGATTTAAAAAATACTGTCAGTGAAGCTATAGGGGTGATAGACAGTGAGAAGCTGCAAAAGGTGATCGACAGTCGCTCTATGGACAGCACTGAATATAAGGAAATACAGCAGGACATGGTAGAATTTAAGAATGATGAAGATATTAAATACTTTTATACGTTAATAAAAGGAGAAAATGATAACGCATATATTATGGTAGATGCAACCCTGATCGGGACATCTCCTATTGGAGAAGAGTATGATTTAGAATATGCGATGGAAGAAGCATTTAACGGCAGTATATCTTTTACAAAGGAACCTGTTTCGGATGACTTAGGAACCTTTATTTCTGCTTATGCACCGATAAAAAATTCTTCCGGAGAGATCATCGCAATTGCAGGCATTGATAGTGATGTGTCGAATTTTCTATATATACAATCGACTTTCTTTAAAACTACGCTCGTTGCCTTAATAATTATTTTAATTTTTGCTATTTTAATGTGTCTTGTTTTTTCCAGAAAAATTACATCAGGGGTTCAATGTTTAAAAAACGGTTTAAGCTTAATGTCGGATGGAGATTTAACAGTTTCATTCAGCATAAACACAAGAGATGAGATCCAAGCAATTGCCGAATCGATTAATACCGTGCAAACGAATACTAGAGATACCCTAAGCCGTTTAAAACAGGCTTGCGAATCCGTCATTGAACACATTAACAATTTATCCGTCCTATCGGAAGAGATGGCAGCCTCCTCTGAAGAAGTTACGGCAACAATAGAAGAAGTGGCTAAAGGAATACATTCACAATCTGACGAAATGGCAAAGATCAATGGACTTATGAATGACTTTGGAGCTAAAATATATGAAGCCGTAAGAGCAATTGAAGAGATTAATTCCAAAATTGAGGATATTAACTCTAAAGCCCAAATCAGTAATAAAGATTTATCAGTGCTTGAAGATGTAATAAAGGATATAAATAGTTCATTTTCTGATGTAAGCAAGGAGATCAAAGGACTTGGAGTATATTTATCCCAAATTGGAGAGGTTACGGGTCTTATCAATAATATTGCCGAACAAACCAATCTTCTGGCGTTGAATGCTGCTATAGAAGCAGCACGGGCAGGGGAAACGGGGAAAGGATTCGCAGTGGTGGCAGAGGAGATTAGAAAGCTGGCAGAGCAATCTAAAAATTCGGCTTCAAATATCAGCAGCTTGCTTAAAAATGTGATCACAAAAAGCAATTTGGTTATAGAAACTTCAGATCATATGGATACTCAATTCAATGCACAAATTGGAGTCATTAGCAACTCTATTAATTCTTTTAAAGAAATTATTAATGATGTTGAAGATGTTATTCCAAGGATCCATGCCGTAAGCAATAATATGAATGCTATAAATAGTGAGAAGGAGACTATTATTCAAAGTGTTGAAGCAACAGCTTCTGTAGCTGAAGAGATTTCTACTGCTTCAAAACAGATTGCATTATCCTCCCAGGAATTAAGTGCGGCCAATCAGGAGGTAGCCTCCTCAGCCTTAGACTTAAATGAATTATCTAAAGATATGATGGGGGCTATGGACCAGTTTAAAATCTAGTGAGTTATTCTACTTTCCTGGATTTTTCCGTAAAGGCGAAAACCAATATCATACCGATTATAGACACAATCATTCCAACGAAAAGCATTCCTTTAACACTGGTATAATCTAAAAGCAATCCTCCAAGGCAGCTGGCAAAGATGCCGGCTGCTGTCATGGAGGCAGATACCAGTGCTTGTCCTGTTGCCTGATCTTCTTTTTCCATGGCTTCTTTGGCATAAAAAACAGATGCCGTAGCTAAAAGTGAAAATCCTCCAATTTGCAGAAATTGAGCTGTATAGAACATTAAAACGGAGTTTGCTAAAAAGGTTAATATGTGTTTTAACGTAAAGAATACGGCTGAAATACATAAAAGCCAGCCACAGCTGAATTTTGACTTGATTTTTGAAAATCCGAACATAACAGGCAGTTCCAATACGGCGGCAATAAAAATACCTTTTCCCATTACATCACTGTTTGCCCCAAAAGATGTAACAATCTGTATCATATACTGATTAATCAAGTTGTGTCCAAATAAAATACAAACTAAGCCTACAACAAATATAAGAAACTTTTTATATTTTTTAAGAAGACTGATGCCGGCTTCTTTTTTTATTTGCACTTCTTTTGTATCCTTTTTTGTAGGTTCATATCTAAAGAAAAGAATCCATAAAAACAAGGACGCAAAAAGGACAATATAAGATTTTGTTAAGATTGTAGGAGCTTGTTTCAGGAGTATTTTTCCCATTGCATAAGAGATCCCTGCATAAGCCAGGGAACCAATTCCTCTTGCAAGGCCAAAATTAATTTTTAAACGTGTGTCTTCCAATTGTACACATAAGGAATTAATAAGAGGCTGCAAAGAGGTAGTCAGGGAATATACTAAAATCACCGTTACAGTAATGAGAACGCCTGCTTTTTTCCCAAACAACTGAAGAATTGCAGGGAGCAAAATGATAAGGATTTGACAGCAAGTAAACTTCCATAATTGTATTTTCGGGTGTCTGTCAAGTATTTGTGCACTCACCAGCTGAATGAGTACCGCAAGAATACTCCCTATGGACACTATAAACCCTATTTCTGAATTGGAATATCCAAAATATAATAGATAGATACTTATGAAACTGCTCACCAGGCAGTATGCCATCCATAAATTTGCTTGAATAGCTGAATACATAATTCCCGGTAGTTTTGAATGTTCGTTAACCATTTTTATTCTCCATTCTTTATCTGATATTTTGCTATTTTTATTTAATCATCATAACCTATTCTTAGCAATTGTAAAAGTAAATGAGTAGTTTTTTTGACAAATGGTATTCTATATACTATACTGTTATAGTTAATAAATTAACATATATTAAGGGGAGATACAATGAAAAAGCTTCAAGCAGTTTTTTTACTTTTTATAATGATAATACTGGCTACAGGCTGTGGGCAATCAGATACAACGACGAAAGAAATTAAAAAGTCTGAAAAAATCGTGATTCAAGCACCTTCCGCACCGCCAACAGCACCTTTAATTAAATTAGTAGAAGATAAGATGCTAGAAGGAAGTGTAGACGAAGGTAATATTGAATTTATTATTTACCAAAACGTCGAAGAAGCGACTACAAGGGTTGCTCGGGGAGAAGCTGACTTTACAGTACTTCCTGTTAATGTGATTTCTAAATTATACAATAAAGAAGCGGATATCTCTTTGCTTAATGTGAATACCTGGGGCATTCTTTATCTGCTGTCAAGGGACGGGGAGGTTAAGTCCTGGGAGGATTTAAAAGGTAAAGATTTATTTGTTGGTGCACAGGGTGCCAGTCCGGATGTTATTACGAGATATTTATTAAATAAAAATGGAATTAAAGAAGATGAAATAAACATTTCCTATGGAACTTCTCCGGAAATGCTTCAATGGATGATTGCCGGAAAGGCAGATACGGTGGTATTACCAGAGCCTTTGGTAACTCAAGGTCTTACCAAGGCAGAAAATATGCAGATTGCTATGGATTACAGCAAAGAATGGGAAAAGATTAATGGAGAAGGAAGCAAACTGCCTCAGACAGGTATTGCGGTTAGAACTTCCTTTGCCAGTGAATATCCCGATGCAGTAGAAGCTTTCCAAAATGCCTATAAAGAAGCCTTAGAAGCAGTTGTAAATGATCCAGCTTCCGTATCTTCATTAATAGAAGAAAAGCTTGAAATACCGGCTGCAGTTTTTGAAAAATCCATGGAAAGAACAAAATTAGAATTTGTTCCTGCCCAGGAAGCTAAAAAAGATGTGGAAACCTATTTAAATGCTTTAAATGAAATATCAGGAGATATGATAGGGGGAAAACTACCCGATGAACCATTCTATTATAAGAAATAAGAGGGCTTACCTTCTTATTTCTATTTTTATATTTATAATAATTTGGCAGATTTCATCCATTATCGTTGGACCCTTAATCATGCCTTCTCCCATTGAAACGGTAAAAGTCTTAGCTGATTTAGCCATACAGCCAGACTTTTGGAAAGATATCGCAATCTCTATGGGGAGAGGATTTATTGGATTTTTTCTTGCAGTACTTGTTGGAACTCCTTTAGGCTTTTGGATGGGACTTAGAGAAGAAATAGAAGCATTTTTTTATCCTTTATTAGTATTAACCCAGACGACACCCACTGTGTCATGGCTTATTCTCGGATGGCTTTGGTTTGGAACGGGGGATGGGGCAGCGGCAATCTTTATCATATGGATTATAGTCATCCCTTTTATAATCGTGAATGTTATGGAAGGCACAAAGCAATTGGATGCGCAATTAATGGAGATGAGCAAGGTTTTTAGAATTCCTCTGAAGAAAAAGATTCTTCATTTTTATATTCCACAAATTTTTCCTTACTGGCTGGCGGGATGTTCCATCGGTAGCGGCTTAACCTGGAAAGGGGTAGCCATGGCAGAACTCTTAACCGCAAGAACTGGAATAGGTGCTACCATGGGGGTGGCACGGATTAATTTAGAGATTGCTCAAGTCATTGTATGGTCAGGAGTTTTGGTACTTTTAGGATACGGTTCAAGTAGGTTAATCAAAAGATTAGAGTCAGCATTTACAAGAAAATGGCGGTGAGAAGATGCTTATACTCAATAATGCAACCAAGGAATATGACGATGTAATTGTCTTTAAGGGTTTAAGTCACTCTATAGAAAAGGGCAAAATATATTCCTTACTTGGTCCCTCAGGATGCGGGAAAACCACTATCCTTAGGATTCTTGCAGAGCTTGAAAAGCCGAGTAAAGGTAACATTGACTTACAAGGGCAAAGGGTAAGTTATATTTTTCAAGAACCAAGATTACTGCCCTGGGAGACTGTCAGAAAAAATTTAGAACTGGTATGTCCCAAAAAAGAAATTAAGAAGATAAATGAAATTTTAGAGCTTATGGAACTAAAAGATTATTCTAACGCATACCCTAAAGAATTAAGCGGAGGAATGAAACAAAGGGTAGCGATCATGAGAGCTTTTTTGTATCCCCATGAGATTTTATTAATGGACGAGCCTTTTCAAGCCCTGGATTTAAAATTAAAAACCAAGCTTATAAAAGAGATTTACAATCTCCACCAATCTATGAAGAATACCATTCTATTTGTCACCCACGATTTAGATGAAGCTCTTTTACTAGGGGACGAAATCCTTATATTATCCCCAAAGCCGGCGAAGATAGTTAAAAAGTTTACTATAAATATCCCTCAAGCAGAAAGAAAACCGGATGACATGCAGTTCATAAAAGAAGAAATCACAAGGCTCTTAAATCATGCCCCCATCTAGAGTAATCACTTGCCCTGTCATATAATTTGCACGATCAGAGCAAAGGTAAAGACATAGATTGGCAACATCCCTTGGGCTTCCCATTCTCATTAAAGGTATTTGTTCAAGGAGATTATTTTTTTCATCCTCATCCAGCCAATTATTCATTTGTGTATCAATCACTCCGCAGGCTATGGCGTTTACCCGTATATTTGAAGGACCCAATTCTTTTGCCAGAGCCTTTGTAAAGCTGTTTACCCCTCCCTTAGAAGCAGAGTATGCCACTTCACAGGAAGCACCACTTACCCCCCAAATCGAGGAGATATTTAAAATAGTTCCGTGATGATTTTTAATCATGGGAGGAAGAGCTACATGACAGCAGTTATATAGAGATGTCAAATTCACATCAATAATTCTTTTCCACTGTTCGGGTGTGGTTTCTGTGAATAACCCTATATGAGAAATGCCTGCATTGTTGATAAGTATATCAACTTGCTCAAATTTTTCATGGATGGATTTAAACATAAATGAAACAAAATCATAGTCAGATACGTCTCCTAAAAAGTAAATACATTTTCCCCCCAGAAGATGTATCTCTTTTTGCAAGTCTTCTAAAGCCTGAATGTTTGTAGAACTGTTAATAATCACGACTGCTCCTTCCTTTGCAAAGGAAAGGGCAATTTCTTTTCCGATTCCTCTGGAAGAACCTGTAACAACCACAACTTTATCCTTAAATTGCATGGAATTCACCTCAGATAATTAATCTTTTCATAAAGAAAGATTTATTATTAAAATTAATTTACATTTAAATTATTTTGGATTATTATATACTACGGTGATATTTCAATGCTATTATAAGCCTATTTACAATTATTTTGTAGCAAATTTTATGCTTTTGTTGCAACTTTATAATTTATGTATGATAATATAAAGTTGATAGGTATGAGGGGGGAAATTGTGGAAGATACTAATAATGATTTAAAATATCCTAAAAATATAAAAAAGTTATTAACAATCATTATAGCTGTATTCACAGTAATTGGAACCTTTTTGTTTTTAATAAGAATTTCCGATTCAAAAGTACAAGAACCTATACCAGAAGAAAGAGCAGTAAATAGCGATGGGAAAAAACAAGAGCTAAAAAAGAAGAAAAAACTCAAAAAGACCAAGATATTACGGGTCTTATTATCGGTTTGGATGAATCAAAGGTATTAACAGATGTCGTTATGGTAGCTCACTTTAATCCCACCAACAAAACAGTAAAATTGATCTCTATTCCCAGGGATTTTTATGTTAATTTTGAAGAACCAAGATTTTCTTCGATTAAAGAAAAAAATCCGAATATAAATATTAATTATTGTAAACTTACAGAAGTATATAATCGTATAGTACGTATAGCAGATAAAGAAGAGGCAGTTAAAACAGTTGAAGCAATTGCAGAGGAAATCGTAGGGTTTCCCATTGACTACTATGTAAAAGTAGATTTAGATGGATTTAAAGCGATCATTGATATGGTAGAGGGCTTAGAGGTAGAACTGCCTAATCAAGGTATACAGACCTTAGACAGTAAACAGGCAGAAGAATTGGTTAGAAATCGTTATGGACATGCTGATGGTGATTTAGGAAGAATTAGAATGCAGCAATTGGTGATCAAATCTTTAGCGAAGAAAATTATGGGAATGAAGAATCCTGTTGATATATTTAAAGTAATAAAAGAGGGCTACAAATATGTAGAGACAGATTTTGGACTTCTTGATGGCATGAAATATATACAATATTTATTGGAAGTTAAAATAGATACTGTCTTACAGGATGCAAACATGGTAACCATTCCGACAAGGGAGAAAAGATCGACGGAGTTTGGTACGAAATGCAGGATGAAGAAAAAACTAAGGAAATATTGGATGAGTTGTTTGAATTGTAGAAAATAGCAGAAAGACTTTGAGGTGAAATCAATGGCTGAAAAAAAGAAAAAAGAAAAGGGTAAGCATTATTTGGTTAGAAGATTTTTCTCCATAGTATTTTTAATGGTTTTTTCATTTATAGTGTTAGCAGGTATAGGAACTTATGGATATCTTCACTTTTCAAAAGCAAAGAATTCCGATGATATGACACCCAGTCAAAAGAGTCAAGGGAAAAAAAGTGTTTTAGATTTATTTAAAAAGACGCCTAAAAAAATTAGAACCAATGTAGCCATCTTTGGGGTTGATAAGGATCAAACAAGAACCGATGTAATTATTGTAGCTACATTTAACAGTGAAACTAAGAAGGTCAATCTTGTTTCTGTTCCAAGAGACACAAGGGTATTCTTAACAGAATCCATGCTTGCAGATATGCGAAGCAGAATATCCGGCGTACCGGATACAGTAAAAATCAACGAAGTACATGCTTATGCAGGCAAAGAAAAAGCTAACGAATATTCTGTTAAAGAAGTAGAAAGACTTTTAGGCATTGATATAGATTATTATGTTAAAGTAAATATTGAGGCTTTTCGTAAGATTGTAGACCAAATAGGCGGTGTTGAAATTACTTTAGACAGAGATTACTACTATGTAGACAGAGCAGGTGGATTATTTATTAATCTAAAGGCAGGACCACAGACATTAAATGGAGAGCAAGCGGAGCAGCTGGTTCGTTTTAGAAAAGATAATAGAGGCGGAGGCTATGGGGACTTAGGAAGAATAGAAACCCAGCAAAAATTCTTAAAAGCTTTTGCCAAGAAGATGTTAAGCCCTCAAAATATATTAAATGCTCCGTCCATTATAAAAATACTATTTGATTATGTAGAGACAGATGTAGATTTGAATAGTGCATTGCAGTATGTTCAATATTTAGATGATATTGATGTTAACAATATTGAAATGAGTACCATTCCCGGAGAAGCCAGAATGGTTGGCGGAAAGTCATATTTTATTCACGATGAACAAGGTACAAAAGAATTGATCGATAAAATATTCTTTACAGAAGAGGCGGACGAAGAATCCACAGTGGAAAATAGTAAAGATGCAAGGATTGAAGTCTTAAACGGAGGTTCCGTTTCGGGTCTGGCTCAGGCTACCAGCGATAAATTAAAAGCAGACGGATATAATGTTGTTAAAATAGGAAATTATGAAGGAACTAAGGAACAAAGTACAAGAATTTTCGTCCGTAAAAAGGGATGGGGAGAAGACCTTAAGGCATACTTTGAAAACAGTACAGTGATCGTAGATGACTCTGAGTTAAGTGATAATGTCGACATACAAATTGTATTAGGCCTGGACGAAAAGTAATATATAGTTAGTATGGAAACTGTATTCATGCGAATACAGTTTTTCATTACATAGAAAATTTCTAAGATTTTCCTATGTAATAAAAAATAGTTCCATTGATTTCTAGTAGCATTCGGTGTTAATCTATATGTAGCTATACAAAATATACAAAAACGAGGGGGGATAATTAGAGCAAAAATATAAGCCAATTTTATGACAGCATTCATGTGAGGAGGGAATTTTAATGAAACGAAAATACAATAATATATTTTACATATTTCTTATTTTTTGCTTTGTATTAACCAGTGGAATTCCGCAAGCAGCAGAAGCATCTCTTAGAAACGTATTACATAAGCAGGTGGATGAGCAGGAAGTTAGAAAAGGCGTTTCTTACATAAAGGACAGGCGCTTAACAGAAGACGGGTGGCTGGATACCCATATTTTAAAAGTAGATTTAACCAATCCCAATATACGACTGGATGTTATCGAATCTACCAATGAATATAATTTAAAAGAAAAAACAACCGATTTGGTTAAGTCCAATGGAGCTGTAGCAGGTATTAACGGAGACTTTTTTGATATGTCCAAAAACCCAACAGCTTCTTTAGGAATGGTAATAAGAGACGGAAACCTTATATCTGCCGGCAACTATGTTAATCTAAAAGAAAACCAATGGACAACCTTTTTTATAGATGAAAACGGTATTCCGTTTATTGATTATTGTAAAGTTGCTATGTATTTTTATAACGAAGATAAAATCTCCTTTGAAATTGCAGGCATTAATAAGGTCACCACATTTAAGAAGGGCGTATACTTAGATCGAAATGCATATACCACAACTGCTCAGGTGGATAAAATCAATCAAACCCTGTATAAAATTGTTGTGGAAAATGACGTGATTACATATATCTCTAAAAAAGGGGAGACCGTTAACATTCCAAAAGACGGGTATGTTATTGCTATAGAAGAATCAGTGGCAGTTCCTAAAATCAATCAATTTAAAATTGGACAAGGCGTAAGATTTGATTTACAGACATCTATTGATTTGAACAAGATTAAAATGGCATTAGGTGGCGCAGGGAAAATTGTGGATAAGGGTACTGTTCCTGCAAGTCCAGGGCATTTAGTGTCTCCTAATGCAAGAAATCCAAGAAGTGCTTTAGGTATATCTAAAGACGGAAAAACTGTATATTTAATAGCGGTAGACGGAAGAAATCATAGTCTAGGGGCAACCCATAGTGAAATGACCTCTATACTCTTGGAATATGGTATATATGATGCCATTCATTTAGACGGCGGCGGTTCTACGGCAGTGGCAGCTAAGCTTGCTGGTAAAAATGAAGTAACCCTTCTTAATGTGCCTTCAGACGGTTCGGAAAGAAAAGTTGTGAACGGCCTTGGGGTTTTCTCAGACGCACCAACCGGTAATTTATTTGGAATCCGTATTGTACCTAAATATACCAGAGTATTTCAAAATACTCCGGTTGAAATGAATGTCATAGGATACGATGAAAATTTAAATCCTGTTAATATTTCCATGGGGGATATTAAATGGGGTACAGAAAAAATGTACGGAAAATGGTCCGGAAATGTATTTTATCCTGAATCCATCGGAACAGGAATCATTACTGCACAAATCGGGAATGTTAAAGGAAGCACCACATTAACCAGCATGGGAACTCCTAAGGAGTTAAAAGTGACCCCAGGGTCCATTAGGTTAAAACCCGGCGAAAGTGTGGGTATAAAAGTAGAAGGTTTAGATGGAGAAGGCTACCAAGCCCCCATTGACTGGAGTAAGCTAACATGGAAAATCAATGCTTCTTTAGGCACAGTACAGGATGGTAAATTTATTGCAGGAAATAGTACAGGCCAAGGGGTGTTGGAAGGAAGTTTAGGAGAGATCAAAGTATATATTCCTGTGGCAATCGGTGAACAGGTAACTGCCATAGAATCCTTCGAAACTCAAGCCAACACAGAATGGGTGGGCTATCCGAACTATGTTACAGGAGAAGTTACTCTTGACAGCACTTTAGCTTATGAAGGCAAAAACTCAGTAAAGATGACCTATTCCTTCAAAGTGAAGCCGAACGAAACCCAGGCAGCCTACATACAATTTAAGAAACCTTTAACTCTAAAAGATCAGCCTAAAGCCATCGGTATGTGGGTGTATGGAGATTCTTCAAAGGATTGGCTAAGGGGAAGGATTATTGACGGTAAAGGAACCAACCATACCATTAATTTTGCCAGCCAAATTGACTGGAATGGGTGGAAATATGTACAGGCAGAAATACCTAAAGCTGCTGTTTCACCGATTTCTTTAGACAGAATTTATGCCGTAACCTTAAATAATACTGCAGAGAGAACAAATACCCTATACATAGACCATTTGTCTACCATAGCTTCACCGGAAATCAATTCAAAGAATTTGCCTTTAAGCACCAAATTAAAAGATAAATACGAGAAACCCTTATCCAAAGATGCAGGCCAAAGTACTTTTGACATCACTGTTTTTGGTACAACGGCGAACAAAAATACCCTGCTTGATGAAGTAGTTCAAAGAGAAGTTATTACCCAGATGAATAAGAATTCTTCTTTTAGCATCTATGCTGGCAGTACGGAGATTAAAACTTCAGACATCAAAGTACCTTATATGCTTTGGAACAACCAATATGCTGTAAAAGACTTAAACAATACACGCATTATTCAGCTTAGTGCGTCCAAGGGCGGCATAAGAGCAACCAATCCTGAGCAATGGAAGAATTTGCAAAGGGATTTGGCAACGAACCAATCTCATATCATCATTGTTATGGATAAGAATCCTTTAAATTCCGGAAGTTTTAAGGACTCTATGGAAGCAGAATTATTCCATAATGTATTAAAAAAGGTACGGGTAGAACAGAATAAGAATATATTTGTCGTTACAGCTGAAGGCTATGCTACAAGCGTTCAAGTTAAAGAAGGTATAAGATACATCAATCTTAACGGATTATGGTATTCTGGTAATGACGTAAATCTCTATAAAGATTTTTCAATCTTAAGATTTAGAATTAAAGATTCAGAGATTTATTATGATATTCAACCGGTATATCCTGCGGTTATTGTAGATTAGGGGGGTTTTTGATGAATAAAAAATGGAGACGTATAGCTTTTACATTATCCGTATTCTTTATATGTGCCCTGGCTTTACAAACGGGAAAGGCAATGGGGATTGATCCCGGAAGCAATCAAGATCCTTTAGTATCCAAAAGTTATGTGGATGCACAGATGAAAGAAGTCATGGATTTAATTGGAGGTATTTTATCTAATACCAATTCCTCACCAAAAGGAGGCTCCATGACTTATGAAGTGGTCAACGTAGCTGCAGGACAAAATTTGATTGGAGGCAAGAGTGCTGAAATTATTTTAAGAGGTGGAAAAGGATTAGCGATCACTTCTGAAATGGGAGGCATTCAGGATATTACGGATGGAGTAGATATTAGTGGTGGGCAGATTATTCCTAAATATCATCTGCTTATTATACCGAGAGACGATGGAAGAGGAGTATATGCGGAGACAGACTGCGTATTTATGATAAGAGGAGAATATGAAATTCTGCCATAAATAAAAGATATATTAGGAGGCAAACGATGAAAAAGAAACTTGGACTACTGCCTGCAATAATTGTTATTGTGTCCCTGATTTTATCAGGGATACAAGGGGTTATCAGATTTTCAACCGAAAAAAACCAAAAAGAAGTAGAGATACTTGCGAATTACAGCGATATCAAAAAAGCTGCAGAAACCTATGAAGAATCTATTGAAACCGTGACGCAAAAATTAAAAGATGCCGGCGTAACAGGGGTTTTAATCAAAGAGCAAACGATTAAAACTGCAGTTCCAGGTTCCATGACCAGTTGGGAAGAACAGGGAGAGGTAACTGCCTTCACCGGAGCGGAATTAAAGATTTTAGGAATGATGGATGGCATAGACTTAGCTACCATTATTCCAAGCCATTATTATATATGGATTTCAGACGATTCGGTTCGCAATACCATTAAAGAACATTTGGGATATAAATTAGGGGAATATGATGAAATCACCATAAACAATGAAGTGTTTTTGGATGCAGGAGTCTCCAATAACGCCATTTTAACCTTGGGAACAGGGTATCCCATGGATGACTTAAAAATTATTGCTGACCAGGGGCTAACCATTTCTCCCCAAATTCGTTCGTGGACCAATGTAACGGAAGAAGCGTTAGCGTATGTACTAAAGGATGTGGAAAGTATTCCGAACTTAGGAACGGTTTACTTTAACGATGCTACGGTTCCCGGATACGATATGCCTTTAATGCTTGAGTTTGCTCAAAACCATAAGGTGGGGATTATTGAATTCTTCTCAGAAAAGCAAAAAGGACTTTATACCTTGATTCGTAAGGCAAGCCATGGAGGAGAAGATTTTAATACCATCCGCCTTCATACTATGACCGATGGAGAAACATCGACCCTAACCCCGGATCAGGTAGTAGATCGATATCTTTTGGCTGCTACGGAAAGAAACTTAAAAGCATTGCTTGTAAAAATGCCCAACAGCGGCGAGCCCCAGAAGGATTTTGCCGATTGGTTTAAAATAGTAGAAGATATTCGTAAGGAATTAGGTCAAAAGGGATATACCGTTGGGGCGAATCCAAAGGCTATAAATATTCCCGTAGCCAATCCGTTTATTATTTGGTTTATAGGCTTTGGACCGATTTTCCTGCTTGTTCTTTTTGGAAGATGGATGGATAAGGGAAAATGGTCATGGATTCTTGTTCTTGGAGGACTTTTTGTATGGACAGGACTATTAAAACTTCGTCCCATACTGGCAAGACAATTAATGGCATTAGCTGCTTCCATACTTTATCCGACCTGGGCTGTGGTAACCAGTATTGATCAAGAGCATAGATCATGGAAAGAAGCTATAGTTACATTCCTTAAGATTTGTTTGATCTCCTTAGGAGGAGCCTTGACGATTATCGGGCTATTGTCTCAAACCTCTTCCGTACTGACCATAGACATGTTTAGAGGAGCTAAAGTGGCCCATGTGATTCCGCTTGTCCTTGTACCTTTACTGCTTGAATACAAAAGAGGTGGATTGGAAGTTCATAAAATTAAAAAATTTCTTCGTAATCCTATTACCTATTTGACCCTTGTAGTTGTTGGGATATTAGGTATTGCGCTTATTATATATGTTCAAAGGACAGGCAATACGGGACAAACATCGGCTTATGAAGTGATGTTTAGAAATGCCCTGCGTAAAATCCTTGGTGTTCGCCCTCGCACAAAAGAATTCTTAATAGGACATCCTTTGATGCTTATGATGCTGTATTACGGATATAAAGAAAAGTATTTCCCATTGTTATTAGGTGCTGTTATAGGACAGATATCTTTAGTGAATACCTATGCGCATATTCATACACCAATAATGATTTCTCTTATTAGAAGCTTTCACGGTATTTGGATTGGCATCATCGGAGGAGTCATTCTTATTCTTATGGTCAATTGGATTATAAAACTGGGGAGACGATGGAATCTATGGGAAGAATAGTTTTATCGGGTTATTACGGATTTGATAATATAGGTGACGAAGCAGTCATGTATTCAATCATAAAAACTCTAAAAGAAGAAATAGGAGATAATACTGAAATTACTGTATTATCCAATGAACCTGAAAAGACAGCCTCTGCATATCATGTAGAGGCTGTGAACAGGTGGAAGTATAAACAGATTATAGACGCCATAAAGAAGTCCGATGTATTAATCAGCGGCGGAGGAAGTCTTCTTCAGGATATTACCGGCTGGAAAAGTGTCGTGTATTATCTTTCTATTGTTGTTATTGCAAAGCTGCTTCGTAAAAAAGTTGTTTTTTATGCGCAAGGAATTGGTCCTGTAAACATGAAATTCAACCGATTTTTAATCGGATGGATTGCCAACAGAGTAGATTATATTTCTGTTCGGGACGAGCATTCCAAAGAAGAGCTCATAAAAATGGGGGTAAAAAACAAAAAAATTGAAGTTGTAGCAGACCCTGTTTTGACTCTTAAAGTAAGTTCTAAAGAAAGCCCTAAAGAAAGCCCTAAAGAAAGCCCAAAGGCCGATCAAAAACGTCTCGGGGTATATCTAAGAAATTGGAATGTAGAAGATCATTTCTTTGATAAAATAAAAGAGATTCTAAATTGGTTTTCTCAAAAAGGGTGGGAAATTGTATTTATTCCTATGCATGATCCGGAGGATGTTGAGATCTCGAAAAAAATCTCTCATTCTTTACCCGGTTCTATTGTATATGTAGGAGATCGTTCTCCCCAAAGCATTTTAGAGTTTACAGGCACCATGGACTATGTGATTGGTATGCGGCTTCATTCTCTTATTATGGCTGCCGCTGCCGGTGTGCCTCATCTGGGCTTATCCTATGATCCAAAGGTAAAAAGTTTTGTAGAGACCATGAAAGCTGGAAAAGTTATAGACATCCATCAATTGGATGAAAAAGAAGTTATAAACTACTTAGAATCTGCTATCACTAATTTAGATGAACTTAAAGCAACCGTAAAGTCCAGAAGAAATCAATTGCTGGAGCAGAAAAATATGGCGGTGGAATTTATAAAAGATTGTATTTCATAGTACTGTGAGCTGTTAGGTACGAGTTTTCGTTTTTATAATAGAAATACATAGAATTGATACATATGGGGATTAATGATAGTAAGGAGTGGGGAAGATTGTTTAAGAATGGGGTAAAAACCGTAGAAAATAAAATCAATATAATGGATGTACCAGTTGATTACATCACAATGGAGCAAGCAGTATCCAGGGTAATGAGCTTTTTTGAAACAACAGGATGCCACTCAGTTTATACTCCGAATCCGGAAATCATCATGGCAGCTCAAAAGGATAAAGCATTAATGAAGGCGCTTCATCATGCTTCATTAATCGTACCGGACGGAATCGGAGTAGTATTGGCTTCAAGACTGCTTAAAGGGCCAAGTCTTCCGGAAAGAGTGGCAGGATATGATTTGGTTCAGAATTTATTTGCCCGTATGGCATCTACCGATTATACAGTCTACTTTTTAGGCGGAGCACCAGGGGTAACAGAAGAAGCTGCCATAGCCATGAGCAATAAATACAAAGGCTTAAAAATTGTAGGGACTGACCATGGCTATTTCAAAGAAGCCGATGAAGAAGCAGTCATCAAAAGAATTCAAGAAGCAAAGCCCGACCTTCTGTTAGTAGGGTTAGGAGCACCAAAGCAAGAAAAATGGATAGAAAAATATCGCAAGATACTGCCTGCTAAAGCATGTATAGGCGTTGGCGGAAGTTTTGATGTTATGGCAGGAAAGGTTAAAAGAGCACCCGTTGCTTTTCAAAAACTGGGCTTGGAATGGTTTTATCGCCTGATTACTCAGCCTACAAGAGCAAAAAGAATGCTTCAACTTCCTGTATTTGCCTGGGAAGTGCTAAAGATTTCCGCTAAAAATAAGGACAAATAGACACTAAAGAAGATAATCGTGAGGATGGGAAACATATGGGACAACCGCTGAAACAAAAGGTAATAAAAGAATATTTGCTTATTATTGTGGGAACAACCCTTTTAGCTTGTGCCATTAATCTGTTTTTTGAAAAGCAAGACCTTGTTACAGGGGGCGTAACTGGGCTTGCCATTGCAATAAAAGCCCTTAGTGAACCTTACTTTGCAGGTGGGATTCCTTTATGGCTTACGAATATTGCCTTAAATATTCCCCTGTTTTTAATTGGCACCATGTTAAGAGGAAAAATGTTTGGAGCCAAAACCTTATTTGCTACCTTCTATCTTTCTTTTGCTCTATATTATACAAAATTTCTGCCGGAAATCCCTGCAGACATTTTGCTTTCCAGTTTATTCGGAGGGGTATTAGCCGGTATAGGTATTGGTTTAGTCTTTATTGCTTCTGCAACGACCGGAGGTACAGATCTTGCTGCAAGTATTATTCAGCATTATTTTAAACATTTCCCTGTAGGGCGTACGATGATGATTTTAGATGCAGTAATTATTGCTACAGGTGTATTTATCTTTGGCCCTATTAAAGCGATGTATGCCATTATTTCTGTATACATTTCAGGCAAAGTTTTTGATAATATGCTTGAAGGGATTAATTTTTCCAAAGCAGCTTATATTATTTCCAATAAAGCCGAAATTATTGCAGATGAGATTATGAAAAAGATGGATAGAGGCATAACAGGGTTAAATGGAAGAGGAATGTATACAAAACAGGAAAAAGAAATACTTTTCTGTGTGGTTTCTCAAAAAGAGATTTTTCAGTTAAAAGAAATTGTAAGGGATATAGATCCCAGAGCTTTTGTAATTGTGGGGGATGTAAGGGAAGTTTTAGGAGAAGGCTTTATAGAACATCAATAGAATATCAGTAAACATTACAATTTTTCCCATTAAAAACAAGGTTTTTATCGTCAAATTACATTATGACCATGTTGAATCGTGTAGAATAATAACCAAAAATTTTTTTTAAAGACAAGCACATATACAAATTAGACAAATGCATTTTTTTGGATTTGTTAAAAAGAGCAATAGTACAAATTATCCAAATATAGTATAGTATTTATACATGAGAGATTATTTGATAATT
>JAAYPH010000055.1 GCA_012519955.1 Candidatus Epulonipiscium sp. | reverse complement strand
TGGACATTTTATTGGTACAATTTTTTGCATGAGGACTTCATCCTTTCTGGGAGGTATTTGTTTTTGTGCAAAAACATTGTACCACAGAGGATTGAAGTCCTCAATTTTCATTTAAGTTTACAGAGCGGTTAAACAATAAAGGAGGTGCATTATGGCTCAGATTATTATATTTTTTATTTTCACTCTTTTATCGATTATTGCATTAATAGGAATTATCCTTTTATCGGTTTATTATGTAATTGCAAGCCTTATGAAAAAAACGAATCCAAAGCACTTTACTCGCATACAAAAAATGGTTAAAATTTTTGTAATGATGATGATATTTAACGCTGGGTTGATAACTTTTTCTCAGTTTACCGCTTCCACTCCATATATTGTTGATGGCAACGGACATGAGATTAAAAACAGCATTGCAGAGCTTATTGAGCTTGATTTAAACGGTAGAAAGCAGTGGATCAGCTTAAGAGGCTGGGATAAGACTTCCCCCGTCCTGCTCTTTTTGGCGGGAGGTCCTGGCGGCACGCAGATGGGGGCGGTTCGACATGAACTGGCAGAGTTGGAGAAGCATTTTGTTGTTGTGAATTGGGATCAGCCCGGTTCCGGAAAGTCCTATTATGCAGAAAAAACAAAGGATATTACAGCCCAAACCTATATTCAGGATGGTTACGCCCTGACAGAGTATTTAAAGGAACGCTTTTCTAAGGAAAAAATTTATCTAATGGGTGAATCATGGGGAAGTGCCTTGGGGATTTTTCTTATTGCTCAGTATCCTGAGTCCTATCATGCCTTCATTGGTACTGGACAGATGGTGGACTTTGCCGAAACTGAGCGTATAGATTATGCGAAAGCACTGGAAATTGCGAAGGCCAAAGGGGATACTGAATTGATAGAACGACTTTTAGCAAATGGCGAACCACCATATTACGGAAAGGACGTAACATGGAAGAGCGCGGTGTATCTAAATTATCTTAGCGCTTATATGGCGAACAATCCTGAAATTCACAATCCCGGATACAATACCTTGCGGGATATCGCTTCCTCTGAATATGGACTGCTTGATAAAATAAACTTTTTCCGTGGTATCATCAACACATATAATCATGTGTACCAACAGCTTTATACCATTGATATGAGAAAAGATTATACCAGATTGGATGTGCCTGTTTATTTCTTCCTGGGTCGACATGATGTTAATGCCCCAACAGTACTGGTTGAGGAATATATGCAAGTTCTGGATGCACCTGATAAAAAAATTATATGGTTTGAACATTCCGGTCATAGTCCATGGATTAACGAACGGGAAAAGTTTGTAGAGGAGGTATTGTCATGCTTTGCAGAAAACAACCCTCAAGAATAATTTTGCTGCCACTGCTGATTACCATCATTCTGGGGATTTCAGCTTGTATTCCTTCAAAGGGCAGTATAGTAATTCTTGAGGATCCCAATGGAACAGGATGCAAAATGGATTTTAAGGAGTGGAGTTTAGAAAATAAATATGAATTATCTCTTAACAAGGGGGATGTATTGCAGATTGAAGTTGATCGTGAAGAGGGAAAGATTGCACTTATGATCAGCGGCCAAAATGGCTCGGAACCCTATAG
>JAAYPH010000003.1 GCA_012519955.1 Candidatus Epulonipiscium sp. | reverse complement strand
TGTGCAGATAGAAAACTCCTCTGGTCTTATAGAAATGCAAACTTCCATTTGATCATGTACTCGTTCTGTTAAGTTATCCATCTTGATTTTGTAACCATTTTTAAATTCAATAAATTTTTCCTGACCAATGAGTGAAATTTTTCCTCTAAATAAATTAGAATGACCTATAAAAGTGGAAACAAAAACATTGGCTGGACGGGTGTATATGGTATGGGGTTTACCTACCTGCTGAATAATTCCATCTTTCATAACGGCTATTCTATCGGATATAGCCAGTGCTTCTTCCTGGTCGTGAGTAACATAAACCGTTGTTATGCCTACTTTTTCTTGAACATCTCTTATAGCACTGCGCATCTCAACACGAAGTTTAGCATCCAAATTTGAAAGTGGTTCATCCATCAAAAGGACACTTGGATGGATCACTATTGCCCTGGCAAGAGCCACCCTTTGCTGCTGACCTCCTGAAAGCCTTTCTGGGAGCCTGTCTTGATATTCTTCTATCTTTACAACTTTTAATATCTCATCTACTTTTTTGTCCATTTCTTCTTTTTTAACTTTGCGAAGTTTTAACCCATATTCTACGTTTTCTCTAACAGTAAGATGAGGGAAAATTGCATAGTTTTGGAATACCATACCGATATTACGCTTATGAGCCGGTATATTATTGATGATAGTGTCATCAAACTTGATATGCCCTTCCTCTATACTGTTAAATCCAACAATCATTCTTAAAAGAGTCGTTTTGCCGCAGCCCGAAGGGCCTAGTAAGGTAAAAAACTCACCGTTCTTTATATTTACTGATAAATTAGGTATAATCGTTAGATCTCCGTATTTCTTCACTACATTCTCCACATTAATCGCTACACTCATTTTCAAGCCCTCCTTATAAAAAGAGCCCACAAGGAAGCAATCATTGTGGGCTTCTAGCTATATGCTTTTCATCGTATTATTGCGCATTTGTAAATATTTCTTTAAATTTGTCTAACCATTCTTGTTTTTTCTCAATAACAACTTCTTCTTCATCATAAATCAGATTAATATCTTCAAACTTTTCAAGTCCGTTAGGAGCAGGAACATCTTTTCTAACAGAACGTCTATTGAGCTTTTCTATAATAATAGTTTGTGCGTCTTTTCCTGTAATAAAGTCGATAAACTTCTTAGCGTTTTCCATGTTCTTAGCATTTTTTATAATATAAACGCCATCTGGTTTAGAAATAACTCCTTCCTTCATATACACAAGCTTTACAGGAGCTCCATCGGCTACATACTTTGCTCCTCCTTCTTCAAAGGTAAGACCTACTGTATATTCGCCATCAGCTACACCTTTATAAACAGCTGAAGAACCACTGAGCAATTTACCATCAAGATTTTCACAGAATTTTTCTACATAATCCCAACCTTTTTCCGGATCTCCATTTCCCATTGCATAGAGCATATTAATCAGGTGCTCATAAGAAGAGGAAGATTTGGAAGGATCACAGTGAGCAATTTTTCCTTTTAATTCAGGATTAAGTAAGTCTTCATAACCTTCTACTTTGATATCTCCTATCAAATCTGTGTTAACCATAATAACGCTTGGTATATTTGTGAATCTTGTTAAAGGACCTTCTACGTTTTTCATTTCATCATATACGTACTCTTCGTTTGCAGATTGATAATTTTCAAATAAGTGCTGTTGAGGTTTCATTGTAGAAAGGGAACCACCCCAGAAAATATCCCCTAAAGGATTGTCTTGTTCAGATTCAACTCTTTTCAAAAGTTCACCAGTGCCGGCAGCTACTACTTCTACGGAAATACCTGTTTGAGTCTCAAATTCACTTACTAGAGGATTGATGAATTCTAACGGATGAGGACAATATATTACTAAATTATTTGACTCCTCCGTCTTAGCACCACAACCTACTGCTGATACCATTAATGAAAATAACAAGATAAACGCTATAACCTTCTTCATTATTGCTTTCCCCCTTGGTTTAATAGTATAGCTAAAGTATAATTTAATGCCCTAACCTAAACAATCCAAAAATAGAGTTATATTATCAGAAATACTGAACTCTGCCGGTATACTTTTTGATTATGGAATCAAAAAAGAGTTTCGCTTGCGAAACTCTCGTGCCGCGCGGTCGGCAAAGCCGACAAAATGCAATACGCGCGAGTGTACATCCCTGCAGGTTTTTTATTGCATAGGAAATTCGGAGGAATTTCCTATGCAATAAAAAACCAACTATCCTTGATAGTTGGCTTGTATTGCAAATGATATTTAGTTTAATGAATCTAAAAGAACCTATTTTCACTGAGGTAGTCCTGGTTTTTCTGGTAAGAAAAATATTTTCTTACAGCTTTTAAATTATTGTTTATAAATACCTCCGGATAACCAGAAGACTTTAATTCATTGGCATAATCTTCGATTACGGATTCTCCCACTTCATCGAGCTCTATATTATTTTTATCTAAATACTCTGCAAAGTGCTTCATTCCTGAGATATATCTGATTCGCTTCTCCATAGATGTTTCATAGGTGCTAAAAGTGCTGGCTATTTCTTGTTCAACCATTTGTAAATTCATACGCACTCCTCCTTTTTTTAAATAGTATTCCCTTTTATTTACAATCCATTCAATCACTAATGTTATTATAACATTTTTTCTAAACATTTTCAAAAGAAAATTAATTTTGCTTTTTCGATCATTTTTGACATATATAAATTATTTTATAAATAATTAAGAATGAACCAAAAGTGGCATATACTGCCCCCTAATACAAAGAGGTGAAATATTTCGTGGAAAC
>JAAYPH010000054.1 GCA_012519955.1 Candidatus Epulonipiscium sp. | reverse complement strand
TTCAAATTTTTTATAACTGCATTGGCGCTATCGATTTACCAAAATAAACGAAAAAACGGCATAGCCGAATATCAACGACTATGCCGAATTTTTCAGGAATTATAAATCCCTATCTGACCGCTCCTAATATTCCTCGTTTTTTAATCTTATTCTTTTACTTTGATTGTGTCCCAAACTTCTTGATTAATCTCGACGGTTGCCTGATTCATCCATTCTTGTACTTTAGACTGATAAAAGCTTTGCTTTTCTAAATCATAATAGCTTTGCTCTGTTTCTTCCTTGTCCGGTTCGATAATTTCTTCTAACTTTATAATATGATATCCGTAGCTTGTTTCAACCAAGTCGCTGATTTCCCCAACCTTTAACTCAAAGGATGCAGCTTCAAAAGCCGGTTCCATTTGATTTCTTCCAAAGACATATTCTCCGTCAGAAGGTAAGGAGGCCTCATCCTCTGAATATTCTTGTACTAAAGCAGCGAAGTCTTCTCCTGCTTTAGCCCTTTCTAAAGCTTCTTGTGCCTTCTTATAAGCTTCCTCTTGTTCTTCTTCCGAAAGGGCCTCTAATTTGCCGTCTTTTATATCATGGGTTTTTAATAAAATGTGTTTGGCTCTTACCTGCTTTAAACTTTCTTTATTTTGCTCGAAAAATTCTTCGAACTCTTCTTTATTGACAACAAAATCCTTTGTAATCGCTTCATATAACTTTTGACTGAGGATGTTTTCTTCTGCGATCTTTTCGATGGTTGTGTTTGAAATACCCATATTCTTTATTTCTTCTTCGCCGATTTCCGATTTAAGGATACCTGCCCTTGCCTTTACCTGCTCTTTTTCTTCGTCAGTTAAAGAAAGCTTCATCTTTTTGGCTTCCTGAACCTGAAGCTTAATAGATTTAATGGAATCCAGGGCTCTTTCCTTTGCCACTTCTTCCGCCGGCTTACCATCAAATTTTGTTTCCCAAATATCTTCTTGCCCTATACTTTGGTATACCTGTTTGATTCGCCACAAATAGACTTTATACTCTTCTACACTTACTTTTCCGTCATTAATGGCTGCTACATAATCATTTTTATTGGAGCAGCCAGTTAACATAACACCTACAATTATCAATATGGATAATATCGCTGTCATTCCTTTTTTAAAGCCCATTTCTCAAACCCCATTTCATATATGGCTTAAGTATAATTATTTCCCCATTACTTTATATTATAAAAGAATTTTATTCTAACTTCAAACCTTTCATATCCTGTAATAAATTCTTAATATATCTGATAAGTGTCTCTTTTTCTTCATCGGATACATGATATATGAAATAAGGGTTTTCAGCAGCTGCAAAAGTCAATTTTCTATTGTACTTACTAAGCAGCTCCGGAATCTTTATAGGATCTATACGGGCATCTTTTTTGAAGGTAAAATTTACTTTATTTCCCTTTTGAGCAATGGATAGTATGTCTAAGGCATGGGCTTCAGATTTTATAAGGGCGATTTCTAACAGATTTTGAACACTTCTTGGAAGGTCTCCATATCTGTCTTCAATTTCTTCCTGCAAATCGAAATAATCCTGCTCGGTTTGTATGGAGGCGATCTTTTTATAGATTTCTAGTTTTTGCATTTCATTGCTGATAAATCTGGCAGGGATATACGCATTGACATTTAATTCTATGGATGTTTCGAAGGCTTCCTGCAGGATTTCTCCTTTTTCTTCCCGAACAGCTTCTTCTAAGAGTTTGCAGTATAAATCATATCCTACCGCTTCCATATGGCCATGCTGCTGTTCTCCAAGCAGATTGCCTGCCCCTCTGATTTCTAAATCCCGCATGGCAATCTTAAAGCCTGAACCGAATTCTGTGAATTCTTTAATGGCCTGAAGCCTTTTTTCGGCTGCTTCCTGCAGCACCTTATCTTTTTGATACATAAGGTAAGCATAGGCAATTCGATTGGAACGCCCCACTCTGCCTCTTAATTGATAAAGCTGGGATAACCCCATATAGTCTGCGTCCTGGATAATAATTGTATTTACATTGGGTATATCAAGACCGGTTTCTATAATCGTGGTACAAACCAAAACATCAATTTCTCCATTGATAAAGTCCATCATGATATTTTCTAATTCTCTTTCGCTCATCTGTCCATGGGCGTAGGATACCACAGCTTCCGGTACCATCTCTTGAATTTTGGCTGCAATTTTATCAATGTTCTTTACACGATTGTGCAGATAATATACCTGTCCGTTTCTTCCAAGCTCACGATGAATTGCATCTCTTACGAATTCCGGATTGTATTCCATGACATAGGTTTGTACAGGATACCTTTCTTCCGGGGGCTCTTCTAAGACACTCATGTCTCTGATGCCTACAAGGCTCATGTGAAGAGTCCTTGGAATAGGGGTCGCCGTTAGGGTTAAAACGTCTACATTTTCTTTCAGATATTTTAATTTTTCCTTATGGGTAACTCCGAATCTCTGCTCTTCATCTATAATGAGTAGTCCTAGATCTTTAAATACAATATCCTTGGATAAGAGTCTGTGGGTGCCTATAATGATATCAATCATGCCTTTTCTTAACTGCTCAATGGTCTCCTTTTGCTCTTTAGGAGTACGGAAACGGGATAATATCCCCACTTTTACAGGGAAGTCCTTCATCCTTTGCACAAAGGTATTATAATGCTGCTGTGCCAAAATGGTGGTAGGTACAAGATAAGCTACCTGCTTGCCGTCCTGAACCACTTTAAAAGCAGCCCGTATGGCTACTTCTGTTTTTCCATAGCCAACGTCTCCGCAAAGAAGACGTTCCATGATTTTATCACTTTCTAAATCTTTTTTGACTTCTTCAATGGCAGTAATCTGATCACCGGTCTCTTCATAAGGAAACATGTCTTCAAATTCTTTTTGCCAGACTGTGTCAGGACTGTATCTGAATCCCCGGTTGTTTTGTCTTTTTGCATAGAGTTCAATAAGCTCTTTGGCTAAATCCACCACTGCTTTTTTAACCCTTGCCTTGGTCTTTACCCATTCGCTTCCCCCAAGCTTGTTAAGCTTAGGTCCTTTGCCTTCTGCACCTATATATTTTTGAATCAAATCCATTTGATTGACAGAAACGTATAGATTTCCACTATCCGCATAGCGAATCTTTAAGTAATCTTTGCTGACATTATCTACGACGATTTTCTCAATTCCCTGATAAATACCAATACCATGGTTTTCATGAACCACATAATCCCCTATGGAAAGGTCCGTAAAACTTTCGATTTTTGAACCTTTGGGTTTCTTTTTGACTTTTCTCTTTTTCTTTTCTTCCCCAAAGACTTCTTTATCAGAGATAATAACAAAATCAATCATTCCGTATTCAAAGCCCCTATGAAGGCTTCCGTGGGAAATGATAATTTGTCCCTTCTCTATAGGCTCCGATAAATCACTTCTGTAGGTACTAATAATATTTTTTTCGGAGAGTTCTTTTTGCAGCCTCTCTCCCTTGCTTCTGGGTCCTGCCAAAATAAGAATTCGGCAATTTTTCTGCTTCCAGAAGGTCAAATCCTTCTCTAAGATATCCATCTCCTTATAGAAAGAATTGATGGATTTAACCGGAAACTGCAGGCTTTCCTTGATTGTGAAGTCTTTTATGGTATGGGTCAGCATGGTCATTAAAATAGTGTCAAAATCTTTAATGCTGTCTAAAACATCTTCATATCTAAACAGGGTTTCCATTTGGCGGGGAAGAATATAGCCTTTTTCTAATCTTCCCTTCATACTTTCTTCAAACTCTTGAATGGTTTTAAAGCACTTTTCCTTGATCCTGACTGGTTCATCTATAATAAATAAAGTTTCTTTGTCCAGATAATCTGTCAAAGTCACCGTATCTTCATAAAAATATCTGACATATCCTTCTATGCCTTGAAAAGTCTTTTGATTTTTTATCTTTTCTAAAAATGCATCTACTGTTTTAGATAAAATTTCTTTCTGCTCTATAAGACCTTTTTTCTCCATCTGTTTAAGGCGCTTTTTACTTTCTTCTGCTATACGGACAATAGACTCTTGAATTACTTCTTCTGTAAATACCAGTTCTCTCATGGGAAATATCTCTATTTGTTCTGACTTTTCAGAAGATCTTTGGGTCAATGGATCCATCTGTCTTATAGAATCTATTTCGTCGTCCCAGAGTTCTATTCTATAGGGATGGGGCAAGGTCCCGGAATAAATGTCTATAATGCCTCCCCTGATGGCAAACTGCCCGGGGCTTTCTACCAATTCTACATGTTCATAACCCATCAAAACCAATTGACGGGTAAGTTCGTCAGTGGATACTATATCTCCTACTGAAAGATTTATAATAAAGGTTTTAAAAACATCTTTTCTAACCAGCCTGTCTAACAAAGCCTCAACCGATAAAATAATCACCGGATTTTTTTGATCCAGTAATGCCTTTATAACGTTTAATCTCTGTCTTACGATATCTATGCTGTGAACATCTGCACTGTAAAAAAGAGGGTCCTTTGAAGGATAAACATATATATTGTCCTTTATAAAAAACTGCATGTCCTCATAGATTTCTTTTGCTTTCATTTCGTTATGTGTAAGAATAATGACCGGTCTGTCTGTATGAGTCTGCAGAGCATAAATCAGATGGGCTTTTTGTGAGTCTATGATGCCTGTTGTCAGTATAGGGGAATGGTGATTATTTAAATTGTTTAGTAACTTTTGATAAGATTCCAATTCAAGCAGCGGTTGTATCATTCCGCTAAAAGCAGTATTTTTCAAGTCGTCACTCCCTTATCCGCTGATTAAATTTATTCATGGCAGAGGCACTGCCTTCTCTTATAATGGTTTCCACAGCATCTGAAGCGATTTTAATACTCTCTACCATTTCTATGATTTCTTCCTTTGTAAAACGACTTAATACATAGTCGGCTAAGTCCCATCCCGGAGGTTTTTCTCCTACGCCAACTTTCACTCGTGGAAATTCCTGGGAATTTAAATGAGCTATAATATTTTTTATGCCGTTATGTCCTCCTGCACTGCCTTTGGTACGAATTCTTATCTGTCCGATCGGCAGGCTTATATCGTCATATATTATAATTATATGATTGGTGTCAATCTTATACCAATTCATAATTTCTATCACGCTTTGACCGCTAAGATTCATATAAGTCTGAGGCTTTGCCAAAACGACTCTTTGTCCGGCAATCGTTCCTTCCCCGATTAATGCATGGTGTTTTTTCTTATTGACTTGAATTTGATTTTCATAGGCTAATCTTTCAATCACTTCAAACCCGACATTATGCCTTGTTGTTTCATACTGCATTCCGGGATTTCCTAATCCTATAACTGCAAACATTGATTTTCCCTCCGTTTTTTTCAATAGCAAAGAGCCCTAGTAATACTAGGGCTTGGATATTTTAAATATTTATTTTAATTTAGTCAAACAATTTAGAGATAGATAAATCCTCATGAATTCTATGAATAGCATCTGCCATAATAGGTGCAACAGAAATCTCTCTTAATTTTGGAATTCTCTTTTCTTTTGGAAGTTTAATCGTGTTAAGTACAACTAATTCAGAAATAGCGGATGCTTCTATTCTTTCTATAGCGGGTCCGGATAATACAGGATGGGTACAACAAGCGAATACCTCTGCAGCACCTCTCTCTTTTAAAGTATTGGCTGCGTTGGTAATGGTTCCTGCAGTATCAATCATGTCATCTACTAAGATCACTTTTTTGCCTTCTATGTTTCCTATGATATTCATTATTTCTGAAACATTCGCTTTAGGTCTTCTTTTGTCAATAATCGCCAAAGGAATTTCTAATTTGGACGCAAAGGCTCTAGTCCTTCCCACGCTTCCAAGGTCCGGGGAAACAGCAACAAAATCATCCAGTGAGCCGAACTTCTCGGTATAGTATCGAGTTAATAAAGGCATTCCGACTAAATGATCTACAGGAATATTAAAGAACCCTTGAATTTGAGCACAATGCAAATCCATTACAAGTGCCCTGTGGGCTCCTGCTGTTTGAATCAAATCTGCAACCAATCTTGCGCTGATTGGATCTCTGGCTCTTGTTTTTCTGTCTTGTCTTGCATAGCCGTAGTAAGGAATAACTGCCGTTATTCTTCCTGCAGAAGCTCTTCTAAGTCCGTCCATCATAATAAGTAATTCCATCAGGTTTTCGTTCACCGGTGCGGATGTAGGCTGAATAATAAATACATCTGCTCCTCTTACCTTATCATCGATGCGTACTGAAATTTCGCCATCGCTAAATCGTCCGACTTCTGCATTTCCCAGCTTCAGTCCTAACTCTCTTGCAATTTCTTCTGCTAACTCATGGTGTGCATTACATGAAAAAATCTTGATTTCGCTGCTAGCGCTCCTCATGAAAAAAGGCCTCCTTAGAATATCGGTAATTTACGCCCCCCCTAATTTCGACATAATTATATCATATCTTTTATATTTTACAAAGGAATTTCTATCCTAACGATTATTTTTCTTATCCACCCAATTTTCTTTATTGATCTGCCTTGCTCTGGCGATTCCTAAAGCCCTTGAAGGTACATCTTCCGTAATGGTAGATCCTGCTGCTGTATAAGCTTCTTTATGAACGGTAACGGGAGAAACCAGGTTCGTATTGCATCCTATAAATGCTCCGTCTTCAATCGTTGTTCTATGTTTTTTACGACCATCATAGTTTACAATAACTGTTCCACAGCCAAAATTAACGTTCGCTCCCACATCGGCATCTCCAATATAAGTTAAGTGGGATACTTTTGTATTATTGCCTATAGTAGAATTTTTTACTTCAACAAAATCACCAATCTTTATATGACTTCCAATTTTGCTGTTCGGCCTGATATAAGCAAAGGGTCCTACGGTGGTGCTTGAACCGATTTCGCTCTCTAAAACAACGCTGGATTCAATACTTACATCATTGCCTATCTTTGCATGCTCTATTCTTGTATTTGGCCCTATAATGCAGTCTTCTCCAATCACCGTTTCCCCTTGGATAATAGAACCAGGATATATAATGGTGTCTATTCCAATTGAAACATCCGGTTCAATATAGGTATTTTCAGGGTCTATGATAGTAACTCCTTCATCCATAAATTTTTTATTAATGCGTCTTTTCATAATCTGGGTTACTTCACTAAGCTGCGCCCTTGAATTAACGCCTAATATCTCATTGGTATCTTTAACAATCATTGCATTAACCTTATAGCCCTTAGATAAAATAATATGAAGAGTATCCGTAAGATAATATTCTCCCTGAACATTATCATTAGTAAGCTCCTTTAAGGCTTCCTTTAAGAGTTTTGCCTGAAAACAATACATGCCTCCGTTAATTTCTCTTACCTTTAATTCTTCTTCATTAGCATCCTTGTGTTCAACATTTTTTACAAAGTTTCCACTTTCGTCTCTTATGATTCTTCCATAGCCCGTAGGATCTTCTACGATAGCCGATAAAATGGTTACACCATTTTGTTCTTTTCTATGGGTTTCGATCATATTTTTTAAAGTTTCTCCGGTAATCAGTGGGGTATCGCCATATAATACAAGGATATCCCCTTCTTCTCCAATAAAATAGTCTGCCTGCATTACTGCATGGCCAGTACCCAGTCTTTCTTTTTGGACTGCGTATTCTACACCATCTCCGATAGCTTCTTTTACTTCTTCTCCTTTATATCCGATGACAAGGCAAGTTTTTTCACTTCCTGCATATTTCGCAGCATTGATCACATGTTGTATCAGACTTTTGCCCAGTACTTTATGCAGCACCTTTGATTTTTTGGATTTCATTCTGGTGCCCTCCCCGGCAGCCAGTATGATTGTTGATAATCCCCTTGTATCTGAAATACTCATTCCTATCCCTTCCTTGTTTCATAATATCCCCTACATTTTCTCATGTTTATAATAAATTTTCAATAAGAAAGCCAACAAAATACAATATGCGCGAGTGTGCATTCTGCCCAAAAGGCTTTTTATTGCATAGGAATTTCCTATATAATCAAAAAGGACGGCTCCTTATGGTTTTAAAAACCGAAAGGAACCGTCCTTTGAATTACTCATTACATTTCGATATCGGCAGCAATTTCGTCCTCAACTTCATCTGATTCTGCTAGAAGCACCATTTCATACTTTTCCAAAACAGCTGTTTGGATCTTATCACGGGTTGTAGAATTAATTGGATGAGCAATATCTCTAAATTCTCCATCAATCGTCTTACGGCTGGGCATTGCAATAAAACGACCCTTATCGCCTTCGATTACCTTAATATCATGCACAACAAATTCGTTATCAAAAGTAACAGAAACAACTGCCTTCATTTTACCTTCCTTGTTAATTTTACGTACACGAATATCTGTGATTTCCATATGTGAACTCCTCTCTGTAACATGATGCGGTCCTAGAGTAACCCCCCAGATCCCGTTTCCATATATGACCTTATTATATAACAGATTTATCCAAATATCAATATGTTTTCTATATTCTAATTTTACTTAATAATACAACTTAGGCTAAATTACGCTACCTTTTTTCAAAATAATCGGTTTTTCCTTCGTACCGATAAGCTCTCTTCCGTCAGAAACTACAACTTCTTTATCTAAGATTGCGTATTCAATCTTGCAGTTGTTTCCAACATATGTGCCTTCCATGATAACAGAATTTTTAATATGTGAATCTGTACCTGTAAAGACTTTTCTAAATAAAACAGAACTTTCTACACATCCGTTTATAATGGAGCCTCCGCCAACCAAGCAGTCTTTTACGCAAGCTCCTGGATTGTATTTTGCAGGTGGTTCGTCCTTTACTTTTGTTGCAATATACGGATATTGATTTAAGAATAAATCTCTTACATCTTTCTTTAAGAAGTCCATATTTACATCAAAGTAGGACTCTGTTGTTCTGATGCTTCTCCAGTATCCTTCAAAAGGATATCCGTATATTTTAAGTTTTCTTCTGTATCTTACAATAATATCGTTTACAATATCAAAACGACCTTCGGATACGATATCTTCTAAAAGCTTAATCAGCAGGGTTCTTTGTATCACATAAATGCCTAAAGATATGATACTGCTTTGAGGATCGATTGGCTTTTCTTCGAATTCCTTTAATCTATAATCCTCATCAAGATTCATAACGCCGTAATCGGATACATCTTCTCCTTTTAAATCCTTGCATACGATGGTAATATCCGCTTGTTTTTGCTGATGATATTCAAGCACTTTATTATAATCCATTTTATAAATATCGTCCCCAGATGCGATGATTACAAAGGGTTCGTTACTTTTCTTTAAGAAGCTTATATTTCTATAGATGGCATCTGCAGTTCCACGATATCCGAAAGGATTATTATTGGAGATGTAAGGTGAGAAAACAAAAAGTCCTCCTTGTTTTCTTCCTAGATCCCACCACTTTGCAGAGGATAAATGGTCTAAAAGGGAACGGCAGTTGTATTGGGTAATAACGGCTACTTTATTGATTCCCGAATTAGCCATATTGCTAAGAGTAAAGTCTACTGCTCTATAACATCCGCCTATGGGCATAGCCGAAATAGCTCTTTTTACAAGTAAATCCTTTAGCTTTTCACTTTTTCCGCCTTCTAAGATAATTCCAACCGCTCTCATGCTTCCACCCCTTCCAGAATCAGAGAAGATCCTGACTCTAATCTTCCGTTGTCATAATGCTCCGGTGTTGTATCCCCATATACAACACAGTTTTTACCAATCCATACGCCCTCAGGTATCGTAGTGTTTTCCCCTACAACACTAATACCTGTGTTATATATGCTTGGTTTCTTTTCATTAGGTATGTTTTCTCCTTCTCCTATTCTAACATTTTCATTAATGATGCAATTTTCAGCTACGATGCAGCGATCAAGTACAGAACCTTCTTTTACTACGGTATTTGCCATTACAATCGTATCTTTTACAACAGCGCCTTTTTCTACAATTACTCCAGGCCCTAATACGGAATTGATGACTTCTCCGTAGACTTCGCAGCCTTCCGAGATAATACTCTTTTGAACTTCTGCTTCTCCCCCAATATATTGAGGTGTCTGGTCATCTAAATTGGTATAAAACTTCCAGAACTCTTCATATAAATTAAAACTGGGGAGCGTTTCAATAAGTTCCATATTGGCTTGCCAATAAGATTCGATGGTTCCTACATCTTTCCAATAATCTCTGAAGCGATACGCATAAACCCTATCTTCATTTTCTAACATCGTAGGAATAATATGCTTTCCAAAATCGCTGTCTTCATGGCGCGCATTATCATCAATGAGTGCTTGTCTTAATTTTTTCCATGTAAATATGTAAATGCCCATGGACGCTAAATTGCTCTTAGGATTTTTGGGCTTTTCTTCAAATTCAACGATGCGATCTCCGTCTCCGGTATTCATAATTCCAAAGCGATGGGCTTCTTCTATCGGAATTTCTAATACGGCAATGGTTGCATCACAGTTATTTTCTTTATGGTAATCTAACATCTTACTATAATCCATCTTATAGATATGGTCTCCTGAAAGAATCAGTACATACTCAGGATTATAATTGTCAATGAACTTGATATTTTGATAAATAGCGTTAGCTGTTCCCGAATACCAAGCCCCTTCTTGTTCTTTTACATAGGGAGATAAAATCGTAACGCCCCCTGACTTTCTATCGAGGTCCCAAGGAATACCTATCCCTATATGTTGATTTAAGCGTAGTGGTTCATATTGAGTGAGAACGCCTACGGTATCAATTCCTGAATTAATACAATTACTTAAGGCGAAGTCGATAATTCGATATTTCCCTCCGAAAGTAACTGCAGGCTTTGCAAGATTCTTAGTGAGTATGCCAAGACGGCTTCCTTGTCCTCCTGCTAAAAGCATGGAAATAATCTCTTTTTTGTGCATAGTCCCCCACTTCCCCTTCTCAATATATATTTAGTTTCTAGTATATATATAATATCACAAACTGTTATATTTTAGCAATCCATAATTGTTGAAAATTTATAACTATTATGTTAAAACGGCCTAAAAGGCCGTCTATAAGGATGATTTTACGATAATCTCTTTTTTTTCTTCATCTACTTTTTCTAAAACCAGCAAGGTAACGTAATCTTCCACCAGCTTTTCTTTTGGCTCTTTTGTTGCCATTAAAACCCCGACTCCAACAGCTTCGCATTCAAATTCTTTCATCAAGTCTACGATCCCTTTGGCTGTTCCCCCTGCTTTCATAAAATCATCAATAAAAATGACTTTTGACCCCTTAGGCAGAGAGCGTTTGGCTAAGGACATGGTCTGGATTCTTTTTGAAGACCCCGTTAAATAATTCATATGAATCGCTGTTCCGTCTGTTAGTTTCCCTTCCTTTCTTACGACAACTAAAGGTTTATTTAATACTCTTGCGGTCATTAGGGCAATGGGAATACCTTTTGTTTCAATGGTAACAATATAATCAAACTCAAGGTGCTGAAAAAAACTGGCTAAGGCTTTTCCCATAGTATAGCCAATCTCTGGTGAATAAATGAGATCATTTAAATAGATATAGCCTCCAGGAATAATCCTGTCGATTTGATTAATTTTTGTACAGAGTTCTTCGCAGAAATTTTTAATCTTGTCTTTTGTCATCACAGGTTTATAAAATACGCCCCCTGCAGCTCCCGCTACGGTTTCAATTTCACCTAATTCAAACTTATTGAATATATTTTTTACAATATCAATGTCTTCACTTAAAGTGGATTTGGCACACTCAAATAACTCTCCAAATTTATTAAGAGTAAAAATCTTCTGTGGATTCTCCGTAAGAATTTTTATAATGGTTCCTATTCGTTCACTTTTGTTAATTCGATTCACTGTTGAACTCCTTCCATTTACTAAAATGGTATAGTTCTTATCATTATACACCAAATTGCCGAATATTTTAAGTCTTTTTTGATAAAATATTCGGTTTCAAGTTTTACTTTTTTCTGGAATAATAATGTAGTATAATATTATATTTAGAATAATCCATGTTAAAATCAATTTTTGGTTTTGTGGAATAAATTATTCATTCTTGTTTTAATATAAATCTATAATATAAACGAATAGAGGTGCACTATGCTAGATATTAATTTTGAAAACACCAATCAAAAGATCCATTTCATAGGCATTGGCGGTATCAGTATGAGCGGCTTGGCAGAAATCCTCGTAAAAAAGGGGTTTAAAGTATCCGGTTCTGACATGAAAAACTCCAAAATCACCCGTCATTTGGAGCAACTGGGAGTTGACTTTCATTTAGGGCATTTGCCTTCAAATATTAAAGAGGATTTGGACCTCGTGGTTTATACGGCAGCTGTTAAAGAAGATAACCCTGAGCTTATGGAAGCCAGAAAAAAGAATATCCCTACGATGGACCGCGCAGAATTCCTTGGCCAGATTATGAAGAATTATCCTTATGCCATAGCAGTTTCCGGAACCCACGGAAAAACTACAACAACCTCTATGTTATCCCATATTTTATTGGAAACTAAAAAAGATCCTACCATATCCGTAGGAGGCATATTAGATGCCATAGGGGGAAATATCCGTACGGGCCATTCTGATTATTTTATTACCGAAGCCTGTGAATACTGTGATAGTTTTCTTAAATTCTATCCTTACATAGGCATTATTTTAAATATCGAAGAAGATCATCTGGATTATTTTAAAGATATTCATCATATCATGAAATCCTTTACTGCTTTTGCAAAAAGAATCCCCAGAGAGGGCGCATTGGTGATTAACGGCGACATAGAAAATATCCATGCCATACTGGATGAAGTGAATTGCAGGGTAATCACCTTTGGTACCGATGCCAGTCGTGTGATGTGGACTGCCGCCAATATTTCCTATAATGAAAAAGCCTGCGGAAGCTTTGATTTATTTTATCAAGGAAAAAACATGGGCAGAATTTCTTTAAGTGTACCGGGTATTCATAATATTTATAATGCCCTTGCCGCTTGTGCCTGTGCCCATGCATTAGATATATCCGTAGAAGATATGGCAAATGGATTAAAAAAATTTGTGGGCACCCATCAGCGATTTGAGATTAAAGGGGATCTAAAAGGGATTACCGTCGTGGACGATTATGCCCACCACCCCACAGAAATAAAAGCTACCCTGGCCGTGGCAAATCGTTATCCCCACAATAGATTATGGTGTGTGTTCCAACCCCATACTTATTCAAGAACTAAGGCATTTTTAAAGGAATTTGCCGAAGCCTTAACAGCAGCGGATCACATCATTTTAACAGATATTTATGCCGCCCGTGAAAAAGATTTAGGTGAAGTACACTCAAAGGATTTACAAAGAGAAATTGAAAAATTAGGTAAAAAAGCATATTACTTCTCCGATTTCGAGTCCATAGAAAATTTTCTTTTACAAAATTGTATCCCAGGGGATCTGTTGATAACTATGGGAGCTGGAGATGTGAATATAATAGGCGAAGATCTTTTAGGAACCAATTTATCCACATTATCCACAGAATTGTCAACAGAACCTCAAAGAATATCATGTGAATAATTTTTCATCTCAAAAGCCTAAATTCTATATTTTTACATTAGTTTTAATTCCCAAAAGCTTAGCCTTTTGGGAATTTTATATCCAAAAATATACGGGTATTGTGTTAACTTATCCACATTATCCACAAAGTTATTAACATAATGAATGTGTATAGAATTATAGAAGTCTAAATTTTCTTTTATAAACATTCCAAAAAGAATATGGTATAATAGCAGTACCAATGGACCTTGTTGAAAGGAGGGATAGTGATGGCGATTCTAAATATTAAAAACAATCTAGAATTATCCACAACACCAATTTCCAATGAATTTATTGATACCTATATGCCAAAAGCAAATGGAAATTTTGTTAAAGTGTATTTATACGGCTATCGCTTTTGCTACCACTGCCAACACAATCTCACCTCGAAAGAAATGGCAGAAAAACTGGACTTATTAGAATCGGATGTCATAAAGGCATTCCAATATTGGAAAGAGCAAGGCCTGATGGATTTTGAATGGCATGATGACGATAATATTTATATTGCCTATCGTATGCCAGTGTCTTCTACGGAACCGAATCCTAAAGTTGAGCTTCCTAACGCTGCTGTTGAAAATAAAAACGTACATATTCATTTAGAATCAAAGCCGGACTATAGCCCGGAAGAATTAACAATTTACATGAAAAATCCTGAAATCAGTCAGCTTTTTAAGATTGCTGAAAGATATTTAGGGCGAATGTTAAATCACAACGATTTAAAGATTTTATATAGCTTATACGATTGGCTAAGACTGCCTTTAGATGTGATAGAACTTTTATTGGAGCACTGCATCTCTAATAACCATAGAAGCATTCGATATATCGAGAAGGTGGCCATTACCTGGGTAGAAGAAGGGATTACTACCGTTGAAAAAGCCAAAGCCAGAATGAAAGTATTTAATAACGATTACAGGGAAATCATGAAATGCTTTGGGCTGACCAATAGAGACCCTGCCCCTTCTGAGATTGAATGTATGGATAAATGGATCAGTACTTTTGCTTTAGATATTATTTTAGAGGCGTGCAGAAGAACCATTGCTCAAACTCAAAAACCAAGCTTTCAGTATACCGATTCTATATTAAAGAGTTGGGCAAAAAATAAAGTGAAATCCCTGGAAGACATTGAAAAATTAGACGCTGCATATCTTCAAAAGAAAACTATGCAAAATGGTTCTAATTCCAGTGATTCTCAAACAGCGGATTATTATTCAAAACCTAGTAAATTCGTAAACTTTAAGCAAAGGAATTGGGATTTTGATGAGTTAGAACGGTTAGAAAGAGAATATCTTAGTAAACAGCTTTCTGAAGGCAGGTGATATGGATGACGGTAAAAGAAAATCAGTACAAAAAAATCCTGAGGGATTATGAAATCAAAAGGGACATGTCAAACAGGCGATTAAAAGCCAGACAGGAAGAAGTATATGCCAGAATCCCCAGGATTGCTGAGATAGATAGAATCCTTTCCTCTACCGGTATAGAGGTTTCAAAGCTTGTTTTGCAGTATCCTGAAAAAGCGGATGAATTGATCAAATCTTTAGAGCAGCGGAACTTAGATTTAGTCATTGAAAAAGCAGAGCTTTTATACGTTAATGGATATGATAAAGATTATTTAGAGCCTTCCTATAGCTGCTCCGACTGCAAGGATACGGGTTATATTAATAATTCCCCATGTCACTGCTTTAAGCAGGCTCTTATTGATGTAGCCTATGACCAATCCAATTTAAAGGATATCTTGTCCGTAGAGAATTTTGAAAACTTTAATTTTGGTTATTACTCCGATGAAATTCATCCTCAGGCCAATATCTCTCCGAGAGAAAACATTAAAAATATTTACAGCCATTGCATCCGATTTGTAGACGAATTTGATGATACCTTCAACAATATGATCTTTTACGGAGATCCCGGCCTCGGGAAAACTTTTTTATGTAACTGTATTGCAAAAGACCTCTTAGATCGCGGAAAAACCGTACTTTACTTAACGGCCTTTCAGCTTTTTAAGCTTTTTGAACAGGAAAGATTTCGTAAAGAAGAAAATGAAGATTCCAAGGCCTATCTTGACGCCATTTTTACGGTGGACTTGCTTATTATTGACGATTTAGGCACAGAATTTAATACCGCCCTTACCGGAGCAGAACTCTTTAACTGTCTCAATGCAAGGCTCCTTGACAGAAAGCCTACCATAATCTCTACAAACCTCTCTCCTAATGACTGGCAAAAGCAATATTCCGAAAGAATTGTATCCAGGGTGTTTGGAAACTATAAAGCGTTGAAATTTATCGGAACAGATATACGAATACTTAAAAAATATAATTAAAATAAAAGTAAACATTTTTTAAAGGCCAAATTCTGATTTTGGTCTTTTTTAGTTCTATGATGCTGATCGCTTTCATATCATATAATGTTCAACCATACCCAATCAGGGGGGAGTTTATGAAATCCTTTAAGCTTCAAATCCTGCTGCTCGTACTTTTGGGTTTAGTTTTATCGGATATGATTTACTATCGCTACAATGCTCTCCATCTTTATGAAACAGCCCTTCATCTCAATAAAAATCCATATTTTATTCATGTTGATTTAGACGATTATAAAATGTATGTATTCAAGAACGGAG
>JAAYPH010000053.1 GCA_012519955.1 Candidatus Epulonipiscium sp. | reverse complement strand
TGCTGATATTGTATTTTGCACTTTGTTTATCATTCATTTAGTTTATCACTTAGTCATCTAATTTTCCACTTATACATTTTTTTACTCATTTTCCTCTTAACTGGATTTTTATAAATTCCTATACTTCAAGAAAATTCGCTTTGCTCATGACTGTTCTTATTTGCTAGGGAACCCTATTCTTCCCTTCGACAGATGCTTTGCATCCTTAGCACTTTCCAGTCTTTTACAACATTAAAACATATTATACTAATTTTTAACCCCTGATTCCGGTAAAGTACTAAAAAAGTTAGAACTGTTCATAAAAGTTATCACTATATATAATGTGCTTGTATTCATAATTTAACAAATTGGAGGGATATTTTGTGAAACAAAAGATTTGCATTACCTTGGTAGTTTTAGTGTTTATTAGTTTGCTCGGTTCATTCCCTGCATACGCCTATGACTCAATTGATAAACAGCTTTTTAATTTTGATCTGTATCTTTCAAAAAATCCAGATGTTTACAATGCTTTTGGTAAAAATTACAATTCTGTAATAAATCATTGGCTTAATAATGGGATTTCTGAAGGCAGAGAAGGTTCGTCGGTATTTGATGCCAGATATTATCTGAACAAGTATGCTGACCTTAAGGCTGCCTTCGGACAAAACTATAAAGCAGCCTACAACCATTATAAAACACATGGAATTAAAGAAAAAAGAATTGCACACCCAAATTCCGAATTTAAATCAGCTCCTATTATTACTCATACTCCTACTCCTAAACCTCCTAATACTGCTAATTTGCCACAAGGATTGGTAACGTTAAAAGCTGTTGCAAACAATAAGTTTGTGTCCTATCAGAATGAAACACTTGTTGCAGATAAAACAAGTTCTGACGAAACAACGGAATTTTTATTTATGGACAAAGGTAATGGATATGTAGCTCTGCAAGCAAGAAAAACAGCGTATTATGTATCAGCCGAAAATTCAGGTAATGGTAATCTTATTGCAAACAGGTCTGCTATAAACGGCTGGGAATTATTCCTGCTTGTAAAAAATCAGGACGGTACAATAACACTTCAAGCAAATGCAAATGGAAAATTTGTCTGTGCAGAAAATGCAGGGAGCAAACCTTTAATCGCAAGAAGCAGTTCAATAGGCGGATGGGAAAAATTTATAGTTACGACTATTCCAAGTCATACCCCAACTCCAATCCGTACTCCCGCACCTACTATTACTCCTATTAAAACTACTGCTAGAACTTCTACCCCCTCAGCAATCATCAAAAGCTATGACGAATTGGATAAAAAGATTTTTGACTATGATTTATATATATTAAAAAACCCTGATGTTTATAAAGAGTATGGAAATGATTATGACAAAATTATTATGCACTGGCTAAATCATGGAATTGCTGAAGGTCGCGATGGAGGTTCTCACGAATTTGATGCAAAATACTACCTGAGTAGATATAAAGATTTGAGAGATGCTTTTAAAAATGATTACAAAGCTGCTTATAACCACTATAAGACTTATGGAATTAAAGAATGTAGAACAGCAAAAATAATGACAGGAGCCTTCTTAAAGAATTACGGTCGTCAGAATACTCACCAGTTTATGTGTCAAAACACTAAGGATAATGAAAATGTTAACAATAAAAAATCAGGAGAACAAAATCATACTATATACAGCAGAAGAAGTATTATAAATGATATTGTGAAAGATGGCTACAATACTATTAACATTTACATAATTAACGATACTAACTATAGTTCATCACATGGTGGAATTTCAAGTGCTGCTTGGGTAGGAATAGACCCAAATAAAGTATTGTACAACCCTTCTGACAAAGAAAATTGGAAAAAGTGGCTTATTGAGTGTAGAAAAAATGGAATCAACCCTGTAATATGGCTTATGGCTAGCAGCATTGATCCTGTTGATTACTTTGACTACAACGATGAACAAAAAGTCAAAGCACTCTGGGAAAGTTTCGAAACGGATGTTGGCTCTTATATTTATAATGGAAAAAGGCTTGTGACTCATTATGTATTGGGTTTAGAAGCTGATAAATATTGGACAGACCCAAATCAAATCTGTAGCTTTGCTAAAATTATGAAATCCGACATTTTGAAAAACGACCAAAACGTTTCCCTTGGAATTCATAATATGATTACATATGATACTCCAGCAAATAGAAGCAAGTTACAAACTATATTTAACTGTAAATATTTTGATACTATATATTATCAATACTATGGCTGTTATGCACCTTATGAAATTGATGACACAACATATACTATAAAAATGAGTGAAACTGAACAGCGTGAAACTGCTGATGAAATTGTAAATACTACAAAGGAATTAGTCAGGGATTTCCCTAAAAAACATATTATTTCAACTGAGTACTCTTTCTTCGGAGAAACCGAATACGCTAAAAATTTAGGCTTAAGGTGTGTTCTTGAAGGTGGAGCTAGTGGTGCATTAAGCGGTTATTCAAACCCTTGATTATTAGCAATACGTAAATATAACTTCGGATTTTTGGCTTTAGTTTGAAAATCCGAAGTTATTTTTGTATTAAGACTATTAAGATTTACATCTTCAATGATTAGCAAAAAATGTTCTTGCTAAACGGTATCTGTGTAACAGGTTTGTTTGTAATACGTATAAAACGGAAATACTAAGCAGTTTGATATGCTCCCGAGAACTTCCGGTTTTTCAATAGATAGGTATTTGCTTTTTTCATAATATCATATTAAATTCTGTTTTTCACTACTAAAATCAAAAATCATCCAAAACAATATACATTTGCTTCATTTTTAAATAATAATCCCAAAATAATA
>JAAYPH010000052.1 GCA_012519955.1 Candidatus Epulonipiscium sp. | reverse complement strand
GCAACTCCGATTCCAAGAACTTTAGCACTTATACTGTATGGAGATTTGGATATTTCTATTATTGACGAATTGCCTCCCGGAAGACAAAAAATTGACACTTACAGCGTAGACTCTTCTTACAGACATCGAGTTTATCAGTTTATAAAGAAAGAACTGATGAGCGGAAGGCAGGCTTATATCATTTGCCCGATGGTGGAAGAATCTGATGAACAAGAACTACAATCGGTTCTTTCATATACGGAGAAAATCAAACATGAGTTTGAAGGATATCATATAAGCTATTTGCACGGTAAAATGAAACCTAAAGAGAAACAAAAAATAATGGAAAGATTTTTAAATGGGGAAATTCACATATTAGTATCAACTACAGTTATAGAAGTAGGTGTCAACGTTCCCAATGCAACCATTATGCTCATAGAAAATGCAGAACGTTTTGGATTAGCACAGCTTCATCAGCTGCGAGGAAGAGTTGGTAGAGGGAAGTTTAAGTCCTATTGCATTTTAATAACCGATTCTAAAAGTAAAGTTACAATGGAACGGATGAAAGTCATGAAAAAAACAAATAATGGATTTGAAATTTCAGAAACCGATTTACAAATTAGGGGGCCGGGAGAATTTTTCGGAACAAGGCAGCATGGACTTCCAGATTTGAAAATTGCTAATTTATACAAAGACATTTCTATTTTAAAAAAGGCTCAAGAAGCATGTCTTGAGGCATTAAATATGGATCCTTATTTGGAAAGAGAAGAGCATAAACTATTAAAAAATAAAGTGAATCAGCTTTTTAATGAAAAAATAAAAGATCTTTCTTTATAGTAGTTCTAAATTTTTACAATTATATTCGACAAAAAACTGCACATAATACTAGTGTACCTAATAAAAAAATGGTACAAAATCATCTCTAAATTTTAAAGGAGGCTTTTTATTATGGCAAGCAGAAATAGAAAAGCAGTTCCTCAAGCTAGAGCAGCTTTAGATCAATTCAAATATGAAGTTGCAAATGAAATTGGAGTACCTTTAAAACAAGGATATAATGGCGATTTAACATCCGCTCAAGCTGGTTCTATCGGTGGATATATGGTTAAAAAAATGATTGAACAACAAGAACAGCAAATGGCAGGTCATACAAATCTTTAATCAATAAATAAATATAAAATATTGAAAAAGGAATGACATTTGTCATTCCTTTTTCAATATTTTGTAATAAAAAATACACCGATTAGTGAATAATCAGTGCATTTTAAGGGAGAGGAGAAATAAAAGAAGAATATTAAGGGGATTCAATAATATTATGTACATAATAATTGACATTTATTCAGTTTATTATAAAATTATAGTTATAAGTTAGAAAGATATTTTGTTGATATTTGTAAATTTTACAAATAAGTATTATTCTATCATTGTAGTATATAATTGGAGGGACCATATTGAGAGTTATTGCAGGCAGTGCGAAGGGACACAAGTTAAAAGCTCCAAAAGGATTAGAAACCCGTCCGACAACAGATAAAATAAAAGAATCTTTATTTAATATTATATCTCCGGATTTGTATGATTGTTCCTTTCTTGATTTGTTTAGCGGAACTGGTGCCATTGGTATTGAGGCATTAAGCAGAGGAGCAAAGAAAGCAGTATTTATTGATAAGTCTTCCGTATGTAAAAAAATTATAGAGGAAAATCTTTTACATACAAAGTTAAATCATTTAGGAGCTGTATTTCAGTGTAGTGTAAGTGCAGGATTAGATCTTTTAAAAGAAAAAAAAGAAACCTTTGATATTATTTTTATGGATCCTCCTTACGCACAGGATATTATTGGTGAGACAATCATGAAAATCGCTGATTATGGCTTATTAAATGATTCCGGCTATATTATTATTGAGCATTCTTCAGAAAAACCTATTACTAACTTGGACAAGTTCCAATTATGGAAAGAAAAAAACTATAAGACTACTATGATGACTTTCTTAAAACTACGGGAGGAGCAAATATGAAAATCGGAATTTATCCCGGTACTTTCGACCCAGTTACTTATGGGCATCTTGATGTTATAAAAAGAGCTTCTAAAGTTGTCGATTATTTAATTGTAGGAGTATTGTGCAATGTTAGAAAACAACCTCTTTTGACACTTCAAGAACGGATTCAGCTGTTGGAGAGTGTAACAGACGATTTGCCGAATATTAGTATAGAATCTTTTTCAGGCCTTTTGGTTGAATTTGCAAAGCAGAAAAATGCCAATGTCATTATTAGGGGACTAAGAGCCGTAACCGACTTTGAATATGAACTCCAATTGGCACAGGCAAATCAATATTTAAACAGTGATATTGAAACGATTTTTCTTGCAACCAATGTACAGTATTCATTTTTAAGTTCCAGTATGGTTAAAGAAATTGCACAATTTGGCGGGAATGTTGATGCTTTAGTTCCGCCGAAAGTAGCAGAGTTTTTACGCACAAAATATAGGTGAGGTGGGATAATATGGATAGCATATTACAGTTATTAGATGTAATGGAGGATATTTTAGACGGCAGCAGTACGGTACCCTTTACAGGGAAAGTAATGGTTGATAAAGATGAACTTTTAGAGATTATTACGGATATCCGTTTAAAGTTGCCTAATGAAATTAAACAATCCAAATGGGTCATTGAAGAAAGAAACAAAATCTTAATTGATGCACAAAAAGAAGCAGAAGGCATCATGAAAGAAGCTGATGAAAGAATAGCTAAGCTGGTCGATGAAAATGAAATTACAAAGAGAGCTTATGAGCAAGCAGAAGAAATCATCGAAACAGCAAAACAAAATTCAAGACAAATGCGTTTAGGTGCTATAGATTATGCCGATGAAATTTTATCTTTAGTTGAAAATAACATTAAGCAAACTTTAGAAAAGATACATAAAGAAACATCGGAACTTGAAAATTCTTTAGGCCAAACCATCAACACAATTTATGAAAATCGACAAGAACTAAAAGGAAACACACAAAAATAATCAGCAGTGCGTGTGCTTTTTGCACGCTTTTTTTCTTGTAATAAGATTTAGTATGACAAACAAAATGCATAAGCTGCTGCACGTGTACGTCCATGTTTGTAAAAAATGCCCCTGTGGATTAAAGTACTGAAAAGTATTAAACACTGAATGGGTTTGAAAAGCTTTTATATGAGGATAAAGAAGAATGGTATAAATAATAGCAAAGACGGATTGAATGAATTTGGCCAAGACATAAACGGAAACTTTAATATCTGAATTGCTGATGACACTAACGGTTTGCATCAGAATGGATATTCCTCCCCATGCTATTACTGAATTGACAAGAATTAATTGCTGGTCCAACGGATAAGAGGATGAACCCATCATATTTATTCCATTTGTAATTTCTATGACTGCAAGAACCCATCCATTTATTAGATTTCTATCAAAGCCAATAAATGAGAAAATAGGGGATAATACCTGGTTAAACAGATTCATTATTGAAAATACTTTTAACAATTCGGCTATAACGGAAAATAAAATAATAAAGCCTCCTATTTGAACAATTAAATCCATTGAGTGAATAATGCTTTCTTTAAGAATAGCACCAATTTTTTTAGACTGATTCTTTTGTTCCAATATAAGCTGTTTTAGAGCTCTTTTAAAAAGGTGATTAGAGCTTTTGTTTTTGCATGCATTGTCTCTTTTATAGAATCTAAACAAAAGCCCTACTGAAAAAGAAGACAAGTAATGAATTCCTAAAAGAAACATTCCTACACCAGGATTTGAAAGCATTCCTACGGATACGGCTCCCAAGATAAACAGGGGGCCGCTGTTGTTTGAAAAGGCAGCTAAACGCTGGGCTTCTACTTGAGTAATTTCCCCTTTTGAGCGTAAATCAGCCGTGATTTTAGCACCTACTGGATAACCCGAAGTAAGTCCCATAACCCATGCAAATGCTCCAACCCCTGGAACATTAAAAAGTGGACGCATGATGGGTTCAAACAATATGCCAATAAAACGGACAACCCCTAATTCGATCAATAGATAGGTGCCTACCATAAAAGGAAACAAAGAAGGAAATACTGTATTAAACCACAACAAAAGTCCTTTTTTTGAAGCATTAAAAACCTCCTGAGGAAAAATGATTATTCCTACCACTGTGAAAATAACAATGGCAATAAAAAAAAGAGTTGATCCTTTTAAAGAATTTTTCTGTGCCCCCATGAAAATTCCCCCCATATGTTTTCACTTAACTAGTTTAAATATATTTTTGAAAACTTGTTTATATATATATATTTCATTGATCCAAAATAATTAATGGAGAAGAAAATTCTGTGCCAATTAATCTTTGGGAAGGATTGGGAGCATGAAGCCTATAAATATCCGTTGACTTTGATTCTATTTCCAGCATTTTTTTGGGAAGCCCTTTAAACTCTTTGTAAGATTTTTTGAAATTTGAGACAATAGGAAGCTTAGAACATTGTTTCAATTCTTTTAACAAAGGACGGGCAGTATTTCTAAAACCTAGTATCCGTATGTATTGGGGGCCGCCGTTGTTTTGAAATTCCCCAAAATCCCTAGAAGAAATTTGAAGAACAATATTCATTAATGCTCTTTGAATTCTTGTGAGAGTATATCTCTTTGTTTTGACAGCTTTAGCGAGGTCACTGATCAAGAAATTTTTCGAGGCATATTCAAGAATTCGATTTTCTAAACCTTCGGTAATTTCCCTAAAAAGACGCAGGTTTTCTTCAGGAGTCGTCCTTAGTATATATTGAAGATCTAATGAAAAATCATCAAAATATATAGGAGCTGTCCCAAGATCTACAGCCTTCATAAATAAGTCAAAACTTTCTTCTGGCATTGCTTTGCTTAAGTCCTGCACAGATTTGTTCTTAAAAGTATTTCTTATGGCTGTCGCAGATGCAATGGAGGATTCAATATCCGTTGAATGATAAGGCGCTTTTATTCTTTGAATGGTATAAGGTTTGATACAGCTGCCTAAAGTTTTTAGTGCTTTAAGATATTCTATGCCTAAAATGTTATTCGGAGAGGATAAGAATGCTTTAATTTCATTTTCATCACTCTTTAAAACATCCCTTTCGCATAAAAGATTGAACAAAGCTTGAGTTCTTGCTGTCGGAAAAGGAACCCCTTGGGATAAATGCTTTTTAAGATTTTCTTGAAAATCCTTCGATTCATCGCATAAAAAATGAGCTATTTGTGATAATAACATTAAATTACCATGCTCACTGCCAAAACAAATAGAATCTACAATGCCAGTATTATGAAGAACAGATACTGCACCGAAGGCAAAGAATTCTGCACTGGAAGTGGCATAGACAACTGGAAGTTCAATAACTAAATCAGCACCACACCTCAAGGCCATGCTTGTCCTGGTCCATTTATCCACTATGGCCGGTTCTCCCCTTTGTACATAATTGCCGCTCATAACGATAACAGTATAATCGGCTCCGGTGGCTTCTTTAGATTTTTGAAGATGATATAAATGCCCGTTGTGAAAAGGATTGTATTCAGTGATTAAACCTACAATTTTCATTGAAATACTCCTCGTTGAATGATTTTAACCTATTTTACTATATTTTTATTATCTATGCATAATAATTCATGTCAATAGAAGTATAAAAACTAAAAAAAGTGCTAAACTTTGCATAAGGCTATTGTATACAATAAGCAAGTTGTTTATAATAGATAAAAGAATAATATTGAAAGGAGTAATATTGTGGACTTTTTACAATCTATTAAGGAAAAAGCAAAAGCTGATAAAAAGACTATAGTTTTGCCAGAATCGTTAGAAAGAAGAACTTTAGAAGCAACCCAAATTATATTACAAGAAGAATTGGCTAATGTCATTTTAGTTGGAAATGAAGAAACTATCTTAGCAAAAGCAGAGGGCTTAGATATTTCTGGTGCAGAAATTGTTGATCCTGAGCAATATATTCATATGGAAGAATTTATTGACACATTGGTTGAATTAAGAAAAAGTAAAGGCATGACCAAAGAACAGGCAGCGAAACTGCTTAAAGACCCTCTTTACTTTGGAGTAATGATGGTTAAAAAAGGTATTGCTGATGGAATGGTAGCCGGTGCGGTAAACTCTACTGCTAATGTACTTCGACCCTCTCTTCAAATACTAAAAACAGCACCAAACACCAAATTAGTATCTTCATTTTTTGTAATGGTTGTGCCTGATTGTGAATATGGGGCAAACGGAACATTTATTTTTAGCGATGCAGGACTTGTTCCTAATCCGAATGCTGAAGAATTGGCGGCTATTGCCTTAAGTTCTGCAAAATCCTTTAATGCTCTTGTAGGAGAAGAACCTGTTGTAGGTATGCTTTCATTCTCTACAAAAGGCAGTGCAAGCCATCCTGATGTAGATAAGGTAATTGAAGCTACAAAAATCGCAAAAGAATTAGCACCGGATTTAAAATTAGATGGAGAATTGCAGCTTGATGCAGCTATCGTACCAAGTGTTGGTGCAAGTAAGGCACCGGGAAGCACTGTAGCTGGAAAAGCAAATGTTCTTATATTCCCAGATTTAGACGCAGGAAATATTGGGTATAAATTAACTCAAAGATTAGCTAAAGCAGAAGCATATGGTCCAATTACTCAAGGAATTGCAAAACCGGTTAACGATTTATCAAGAGGATGTTCTGCTGAAGACATCGTTGGTGTTGTTGCAATTACTTGTGTTCAAGCTCAATTATCCGAGTAAAAAGTAATATCAAATATTTTAAATTATTTTTGTACATTTATTTAAGGAGACGATTATCGATGAATATTCTTGTAATTAATTGTGGAAGTTCTTCTCTTAAATATCAATTAATTAATATGAAAGAAGAAAAGGTATATGCAAAAGGTATATGCGAAAGAATCGGCATAGAAGGTTCTAGACTTAAACATACTCCTTTTAATAAGGAAACGATCATCATTGAATCCCCCATGCCTAATCATAAAGAAGCAGTAAAAATGGTTTTAGATGCTTTAACCAATGAAAACTACGGAGTTGTTAAAAGTATGGATGAAATATCTGCTGTTGGACACAGAGTTGTTCACGGTGGAGAAAACTTTAGCGAATCTGTTATTATAGATGAAGAAGTTAAAAAAGCTATTGAAGCGTGCAGCGAATTGGCTCCTTTACATAACCCACCAAACTTAATAGGTATTGAAGCATGCGAACATTTGATGCCAAATACTCCTATGGTAGCTGTTTTTGATACTGCTTTCCATCAAAGTATGCCTAACTATGCATATCTATATGCAATACCATACGAATTATATGAAAAACATAAAATCAGACGTTATGGATTCCATGGAACTTCTCATAAATATGTAGCACAAAGGGCAGCAGAAATCCTTGGAAAACCTGTTGAAGAATTAAAAATTATTACTTGCCACTTAGGAAATGGCGCTAGCGTATGTGCGGTAAAGTATGGAAAATCTGTTGACACAAGTATGGGCTTTACTCCTTTGGCTGGCTTGGTTATGGGAACACGCTGCGGGGATATCGATCCTGCGATTGTAAATTACTTAGAAGAAAAAGAAAACCTTACTTCACAAGAAGCCGACAATTTATTAAATAAAAAATCAGGAGTACTTGGCTTATCAGGGATATCCAGCGATTTCAGGGATATCGAAGATGCAATTAAAGAAGGCAATAAAAGAGCTATACTTACAATGGACGTGTTTAATTATACGGTTGCAAAATATATTGGTTCATATGCTGCAGCTATGAACGGTCTTGATGCAGTAGTATTCACCGCAGGTTTGGGAGAAAACAATCATGAAGTTCGCAGGGATGTATGCAAATACTTAGAATTCCTTGGCGTTAAAATTGATGAAGAAAAAAATCACTGCAGAGGCATAGAAAGAGATTTTACAGCAGAAGGAGCAACGGTTCGTACATTGGTTATTCCTACTAACGAAGAATTGATGATTGCTCGTGAGACAAAGAATTTACTCAAAAAATAATTTATTGACAAATAATATCCCTGTATGTATAATATCAAGAGTGAGCCTGCAGGAGTGATATAATGATAGTAAATGTGTCGAGAATCATTAAAATTCCTGATTCAACTATGGAATTATCTTTTGAAGAAAAGATCAATTTCATTGAGTCTAGTTCTGGAAAAATAAAGCTCCTTAAGCCTATTAATTTTACTGGTACATTAGTAAATGATGGGAAAGTACTTTATTTGAATGGTAGTCTTTCGACTGTTTTAGAATTGTACTGTGATCGTTGTACAAAACCAGTGGAAACCTCTTTATCGATAAATATTGAAGAGCAGTTCAGCAGCGAATCAATCGATGAAGAAGAAATTCATACAATTAATAGTGGAAGTGAAATAGATTTAACGCCGATATTAATTGACGCTATTTTGTTGAACATACCCATGAAAACAGTATGTGATACACAATGCAAAGGTCTTTGTCCTCAGTGTGGACAAAATCTCAATGAGGGTATGTGTGACTGCAGTGAACACGATGTAGATCCACGTTTTGCAGTTCTAAAGACCTTATTTAAGGATTCAGAATAATCTTCCACTTCAAGTGCTTTCTATTATAGTAGTTTTGAGAATGATAAGGAGGTGTAGAAATGGCTGTACCAAAAAGAAAAACATCCAAAGCTAGAAGAGATAAAAGAAAAGCAAATTGGAAATTAACTGCACCAAATTTGGTTGAATGTCCAAAATGCGGAGAAGCTATGATGCCACATAGAGCATGTAAAGCTTGTGGAACATATAATAAAAGAGTAGTATTAGACGTAGAATAATAAAGACTAAAAGACAGCTTTGGCTGTCTTTTATTGTACATAAAAACATTTATTTTTACTTCCTAATATATGTCCAAAGGACAGAATGGAGGATAGTATGTCAGATCAAACAATTGTTGCTGTGGATGCCATGGGAGGCGACCATGCTCCCCATGAAATAGTAAAAGGCTGCGTTGAAGCTGCTCAACAGTTTAACATCAAAGTGATTTTAGTTGGAGACGAAAATCAAATTAATAATGAGTTAAGTCATTATTCTTATGACCAGTCGAGAATATCTATTATTCATGCTTCTGAAATAATCACAATGGAAGAATCGCCTGTAACTGCCATAAGAAAGAAGAAAGATTCCTCCATGGTTGTAGGATTGAATCTTTTAAAGCAAAAAGAAGCAGACGCTTTTATCTCTGCCGGAAGTACCGGAGCCCTTCTTGCAGGAGGCACTTTTCTTGTAGGACGTATTAAAGGAGTAGAACGCCCTGCACTTGCTCCCTTAATTCCTAATAAAAAAGGCTTCTCTTTGCTTATAGATTGTGGTGCCAATATGGATTCAAAGCCTTCTTATTTAGCTCAATTTGCTCAAATGGGTTCGATTTATATGGAGAATATTATGGGCATTGCCTCCCCTAAAGTAGGATTGGTTAATGTAGGCGCAGAAAAAGAAAAGGGAAATCAGTTAACCAAAGAAGCATATCCACTACTTGAAGCATTAGATCTTAACTTCATAGGAAACATTGAAGCAAGGGATATTCCTTATGGAAAAGCAGATGTCGTTGTATGTGATGCATTTGTAGGAAATATTATTTTAAAATATACAGAAGGATTTGGGCTTTCTTTATTTGATATCATAAAAGAAGAGCTTTTGAGAAGTACTTCTTCAAAGATTGGCGCTCTGCTATCAAAATCAGCTTTTAAGCGGGTGAAAAATAGATTTGATTACACCGAATACGGCGGAGCACCTATGTTGGGACTTCAAGGATTAGTTGTAAAGGCCCATGGAAGTTCAAATGCAAAAGCAATTGCCAGTGCAATTCGTCAGGCAGTCAAATTCAAAGAACAAAAGATTGTAGAGCAAATTGAACAAAAAATAAATCAATAATACATTTTCATATTGACGGCTTAATGAGTATATACTATTATCAAAGTATAAATTCTGGAAGAGGTGATTACATGATACTTAAAAAGGTGAAAGAAATTATAGCTGAACAACTTAATATTCAAGAATCAGAAATTACCGAAGAAACATCTTTCCAAGATGACCTAGGTGCAGATTCTTTGGATATATTTCAAATTATTATGGCATTAGAAGAAGAATTTGATATGGAAATTTCAAATGAAGATGCTGAAAAAATTTCAACTGTAGGAGATGCAGTAGAATATATTAAAAATGCAGTTGCTTCTGAATAAAAAGTCCTCTAAAAGGGACTTTTATTATTGTATAAATTATTTATGGAGGCAAGAAATAATGAAAAAATCGAATCCCAGAAAAATTGAGGATTTAGAAAAAATTATCGGCTATTCATTTAAGAATGAAAACTGGATCATGGAGGCTTTAACCCATAGTTCGTATTCCAACGAAAGTAAAAAACATAATCTTCCAAATAATGAGCGATTAGAATTCCTCGGAGATGCCATTTTGGATTTAATTATCAGTGACTATATTTTTCATAAATATCCTTATATGCCAGAAGGGGAATTAACGAAGCTAAGAGCAAGCATAGTATGTGAACCATCTTTGGCAGATGCCGCCCTAAAAATACATCTAGGGGATTTTATTTATCTTGGTAAAGGCGAAGAATTGTCCGGTGGACGAGAACGAGTTTCCATTTTAGCAGATACCTTCGAAGCTTTATTGGGTGCAATTTACCTTGATGGAAAAATGGAAAGTGCCATTGAATTTGTACAAAGGATATTAATTCCATCCATTGAGTTCATTAAAAATAATAATATGTATATGGACTATAAAACTCTTTTACAAGAAAAAATTCAAAAAACCAGTTCCTCTCCAATTGATTACCATACCATCAATGAAACTGGTCCCGATCATAATAAAGAATTCTTTGTTGAAGTAAGACATAATGGTGCTGTACTTGGTCAAGGAAAAGGCAGAAGTAAAAAGGAAGCGGAACAAAATGCAGCCTTTAACGCACTCCATTCGTTTATGAGGTGAAATTTATGTATTTAAAAAGGTTAGAAATACAAGGCTTTAAATCCTTTGCCGATACCTTGAAATTAGACTTTAATAAAGGTATTAGTGCCGTAGTTGGACCAAATGGAAGCGGAAAAAGCAATATTGCAGATTCTATTCGATGGGTTTTAGGAGAACAAAGTGCAAAAACCCTTAGAGGAGCAAAAATGGAAGACATCATTTTTGCAGGGACTCAAAATAGAAAACCCCTTGGATTTGCTGAAGTGACTATTACTTTAGACAATTCTGATGGAAAGATCCCCATTTCTTTTGGTGAGGTAAGTGTTACAAGAAGGGTGTATAGGTCTGGAGAAAGTGAATATTCTATCAATGGGACCTCCTGCCGTTTAAGAGATATATATGAATTATTTATGGATACAGGTGTGGGGAAAGAAGGCTACTCCATTATTGGACAAGGTCAGATTGATAGAATACTCAGTAGTAAGCCGGAGGATAGAAGATTCATATTTGAAGAGGCAGTGGGAATTGTAAAATACAAAAATAGAAAATTAGAAGCAGAAAAAAAGCTGGAAATAGAAAAACAGAATTTAATACGTATAGAAGACATTATTTCCGAATTGGAAAAACAGATACAACCCTTATCTGTTCAAGCAGAAAAAGCAAAAGAGTACCTAAGTATTAAAGAAAAGCTCAAAGCGATTGATTTAAATATCTTTATTGAAGAAGCAGATATTTTAAGAAAAGAACTATCCTCTTTAGAAGAATCTTTTTCTATTAATGAAGAAGAATTAATGCGTCAAAAGGACCTTCACACTAAACAAAAAGAAGAATACGCCAGAATTCGAAAGGAAATAGACCAGACTGAAGAAGAAATCTTCCAAATTCAAAACAATATTTTAGATATTAAAACGCTCATTGAAAAAATAGAAGGGGATAACAAAGCAATTCTTCAAGATATTCATCATTTGAACCAAGATATCACTAGACTTCAAAATGAATGTGACAAAATACAAGTCCAGATGACTCAAAAAGATGAAGAAAAAGTACAGCTTTCATTTAAAGTTAAAGGGCTCACTTTAGAATTAAATAGCAAGAAAGAAATTTTAGAAGAAAAGGAAGCTCAATTTAACGAACTCACAAAATTACTATCAACGAGTGAAACGGAAATTGAGCGGTTTAAATCTGATATCATTGAAAAAATGAATCAATCTTCAGAGTTAAAAAGCAATATACAAAAAATGAAGGGGCTTTTGGAACAAATCGAAAATCGCAGAAGCCAAATTGAAATAGAAAAAAGCCGCATTAAAACTCAATACAAAGAACAAACTGTTCATCTAAAAGCGCTCAATAAGATGTATGAGGACAAGCAAAGTACAATTCATGCTTTGCAAAATGACATAGATGAATTAACGGAACATAATGAAGATATTTTTGAAGCAATCCGTCAGCAATCCAATAGTATTAGCAACTTAACGGAAAAAATGCATCGGATTAAATCCAGACAGCAGATTCTAGGACAAATGGAAAAAGAATTTGAAGGCTTTAATAAAAGCGTTAAAAATATTTTACGATTAAAGCAGGAAAATCCCCAACATTGGCAGGGGATCTGCGGCGTAGTTGCAGAACTGATTAAAGTTCCCAAAGGATATGAAACAGCCATTGAAGTTGCCCTTGGAAGCAGTATGCAAAATATTGTTACCAGCACTGAAGAAGTTTCGAAGAAAGTAATTGAGTATTTAAGAAAAAATCAATTAGGCCGGGCTACTTTTTTACCTCTTTCTGCAATCAAAGAAAAAGAATTGGGAAAAGAAAAACTACAACTGTTAAAAGAAGATGGCGTCCTTGGCATTGCGTCTTCTATTATAAGCTATGAACCGATTTATCATAATGTTATTTCCTATTTGTTAGGCAGAGTCATTATTGTAAAAGATCTTGACTGCGGAATTGCTCTTGCCAAAAAGTATGACCATAAATATAAAATAGTTACTTTAGACGGAGATGTATTGAATGCCGGAGGGTCTATGACCGGAGGAAGCATCTACCAGAAAACAAGCAGTATTTTTTCAAGATCAAGGGAACTAAGAGAATTAACCAGTGAATTGAATGAAATAACAAACCAATTAGAAGAAGCAAGAAAAAATTTGACTCAGTATGAAGAGATTAAAAATAAAAATTTAAACACTATTGAAGATAAAAAATCAAAAGTTCAAGAACTCAATATTGAGATCATATCAAGAAATCATGAAATACAGCAGTGCAAAGAAGTGCTTTTACATATAGAAGATACGAAGAAGCAATTTGCATTAGAAGAAGAACAATTAGATATTCAGTATAAAGATCTGTTGGTTAAACTATCGGAAAAAAATAAAATGCTCAATGACATTGAAAAAGACATTGAAGAGATCCATAGTAAAGTAGATACCCATCAATCTAATATTCAAAGCGAACGGGCATTAAAAGAAGATTTAACTCAAAGCATTACGGAACTTAAAATTCAGATTTCTTCTTTAGAACAAAATAATGATCACATCAGTGAAAATATGAAACGAATAGAAGATGAAATTCAAAATTTAATAGTAGAAAAGCAGAAAAAAGAAGAAGAAATAAAAAATTGTTATGAACAAACAGAATTAAAACAAAAAGAAATTCAAGAAAACAAGAGTAAGATAGAAGATTTAAATTTATCCTTAAAAGAGAAAACAGACAGCCAAAATGGCTTGCAGGAATCTAAAAAGCAAAGTCTGGAAAACCTTCAACAATTTGAAGAAAAAATTGAGCATACCACAAAAAACATTGAGCTCATTCAGCAGGAAATGCATCGCATAGAAAATAAAAAGACAAAATTTAAATTAGAGCAGGATAATCTATTTAATCGTATCTGGGAAGAATATGAAGAGACTTATAACTCTGCATTAAATTATAAAAAAGATATGGGTTCTATGACCCAAATGAAAAAATTGTCCTCTGAATATAATGCTCGAATCAGAAACCTGGGTAATATCAACTTAGATGCAATCAATGAGTATGAAAAAGTAAAGGAAAGATATGAATTTCTTTCCGCTCAAAGAGAAGATATTCTTAATGCTGAGCAAAAACTGCGCAATATTATTCAAGAGTTAACAGTTTCTATGGAAAAGCAGTTCAAAGAGAATTTTGCTGTAATTTCCTCTAACTTTAATGAAGTCTTTAGAGAATTGTTTGGAGGAGGCAAAGGCTATCTTCAGTTGACGGAGGAAGATAACGTTCTAGAGTCAGGCATTGAGATTATCGCTCAGCCCCCGGGTAAAAAACTCCAAAACATGATGCTTTTATCAGGAGGGGAAAGGGCGCTGACTGCTATCGCACTATTGTTCTCGATTTTAAAAATGAAGCCCTCTCCATTTTGTATACTGGATGAAATAGAAGCTGCTTTAGACGATGCCAATGTTAATCGCTTTGCCCGTTATTTAAAAAGATTTGGCGATCAAACACAATTCATCGTTATTACCCATAGAAAAGGAACCATGGAGGTCGCTGATACCTTGTATGGAGTGACCATGCAAGAACAAGGCATTTCAAAATTACTTTCAGTTAAACTTTCTGATGTACAGGAGAATGAAGAAGCAAGTTAATAAGGAGTGAAATCATGGGATTATTCAAAAAATGGTTTGGAAAAGACAAAAGCCACAATGAACAAAACAATGAAACTCAAAATCAAGAAGAACAAAAAGAGGTTTTGCTTGAAGCAGATGTAGAAACAGAAAATGAAAACGAAGCCTCATATTATGCTGAAGAAGTTCAAGATACAGAAAATGAGGAAGAAGAAGTAAATGATGCCGCCGAAAGTGAAGAAGAAAATGTAATCTCTGAAGATGCTGACATGGACAGCGATATAGAAAATGATTCTTTTTCAGAATCAGATTTCAGTGAAGCTGTTAGCAGTGAAGAAGTAACTGAAGAGAGTCCTAAACCTAAAATGGGCTTTTTCTCTAAATTAGTAAAAGGTTTAACCAAGACAAGAAGTAATATTATGGAAGGGATTGATCAAGTCCTTAAATCTTTTAAAAAGATTGATGAGGAATTGTTTGAGGAGTTAGAAGAAGCACTTATTATGGCAGATATAGGTGTAGATACTACCCTTAATATTATTAATGGTTTAAGGATTAAGGTAAAAGAGCAAAAAATTACAGATGCTTCGGAGCTTAAACAACTTCTTATTGAGGAGATTTCAAGTCTTCTAGAACGAGGAGATCATGAAATTCATGTTGATGAAGGTCCTACAGTAATTTTAGTTATAGGTGTTAATGGAGTAGGTAAAACAACGACCATAGGTAAATTAGCTCATAATATGAAACAGCAAAATAAAAAAGTTCTTCTGGCGGCAGCAGATACTTTCCGCGCAGCAGCCATAGATCAACTGGAAGTATGGGGAAACAGGGCAGGTGTTGATGTCATTCGCCATCAGGAAAATTCAGATCCGGCAGCGGTGATATTTGATGCTGTACAGGCAGCAAAATCTCGAAAAACTGATGTTTTAATCTGCGATACTGCAGGAAGACTGCATAATAAAAAGAATCTGATGGAAGAGTTAAGAAAAATATTTAGAATTATCAGCAGAGAATATCCTGAAGCACGTAAAGAGGTTTTACTGGTTCTGGATGCAACAACCGGTCAAAATGCATTGCAGCAGGTTAAACTATTTAAAGAAGTGGCAGATATTACAGGAATTATTTTAACCAAATTAGATGGAACAGCAAAAGGCGGTATTATCATTGCGATTAATTCCGAAATGAATATTCCCGTAAAATATATAGGGGTAGGGGAAGGCATTGATGATTTGCAGCCATTTAATCCTCAGGAATTTGCTAAAGCCCTGTTTGCTGAAGAAAATAATGATTCCTTGTAAAATTTGTACTTGACAAAGCAAGGCTTTTTCTATAGAATAGTCACGTAAAGGATATTTACTTTACACTCGAACAAAAATTCTTAGGTGATCTTATGGATGATATTTTAAGAATCACTCTTCTCTATGATTTTTATGGAGAGTTATTAACTGACAAACAGAAAAATATATTTGAGTTGTATTATCAAAACGATTTATCTTTAGCTGAGATTGCTGAACAACTTCAAATCAGCAGACAAGGGGTTTATGACACTTTAAAACGCTCCGAAAATATTTTATCTCAGTATGAAGAAACCTTGCATCTGGTTGACCGTTTTGTTAGAAATAAACAGTGTATTAAAGAAATGATTCAAATCATGGATGAAATGGAAAGGGACTTTAATAACCCGCAGAAAATCAAATCACAAATTCAAGATATGAAAAATATTGCGTATAAAATATTAGATGAATGATTGGGAGGCTTGATCCATGGCTTTTGAAAGTTTGTCTGACAAGCTTCAAGATGTTTTTAAAAAGCTAAAAAGTAAAGGGAAATTAACGGAAAAGGATGTTAATGCTGCACTGCGAGAAGTAAAATTAGCATTGCTTGAAGCAGATGTTAACTTCAAAGTAGTTAAATCATTTATTGATAAAATTAAACAAAGAGCCGTTGGACATGATGTTTTAGAAAGTTTAACGCCAGGGCAGCAAGTGATTAAAATTGTACATGAAGAGTTAATTGACTTGATGGGAAGTACTCAAAGCAAATTGACCTTTTCTAATAATCCCCCTACCGTATATATGATGGTAGGTTTGCAGGGTGCCGGAAAAACAACTACTTCCGGTAAACTAGGCGGTCAAATAAAGAAAATGGGAAAAAAACCTTTACTGGTTGCTTGCGACGTTTATCGTCCGGCAGCGATTAAACAGCTTCAAGTTGTAGGCTCTCAAGTTGGTATTCCCGTATTTTCTATAGAAGATTCCAAGCAGCCGGTTGAAATTGCAAAAGCTGCTTTGCAATATGCAAAAGACAATCGTAATGATATTGTGATCATCGACACCGCCGGTCGTCTTCATATTGATGAAAAGCTGATGGATGAATTAGAAGAAATCAAATCTGTTGTAAAGCCTCAGGAAATTCTTCTTGTTGTAGATGCTATGACTGGTCAGGATGCTGTTAATGTTGCAGAAAGTTTTAATGAAAAATTAGGAATTGACGGAGTCATATTGACCAAATTGGATGGAGATACCAGGGGAGGAGCAGCATTATCTGTTCGCTCAGTTACTCAAAAGCCAATAAAGTATGTTGGGTTAGGAGAGAAACTGGAAGATCTTCAACCATTTTATCCTGATAGAATGGCTTCAAGAATATTAGGAATGGGAGATGTTTTAACCCTTATCGAAAAAGCTCAGCAGAGCTTTGACGAAAAAAAGGTTTCTGCATTGGAACAGAAATTTAGAAAAATGGAATTTGATTTCGATGATTTCTTAGAACAAATGCAGCAGGTTAAAAAAATGGGCCCATTAAATCAAATATTGGGTATGATTCCTGGTATGAATGCACAAAAATTAGGTGATATTGATATTGATGAAAAAGAAATTGCCCATGTTGAAGCCATTATAAAATCAATGACAAAAGAAGAAAGAAAAGATCCATCCATTTTAAACGGCTCAAGAAAAAAGAGAATTGCTGCCGGAAGTGGAAGAGATCTTCAGGAAGTCAATCGACTGATTAAACAGTTTGAACAGATGAGGAAAATGATGAAGCAATTCTCTGATATGACAAAAGGCAAAAAAGGAAAATTCAAACTTCCTTTTATGTAATATATTTTGCTTTATATCTTGTTAAGGAGGTGAAAATGTAATGGCAGTTAGAATGAGATTAAAAAGAATGGGTGCAAAAAAAGCTCCTTTCTATAGAATTGTTGTAGCAGATTCAAGATCTCCAAGAGATGGAAGATTCATTGAAGAAGTTGGATACTACGATCCAACAAAAGAACCAATGGAATTAAGAGTAAATGAAGAACTTGTTCAAAAATGGCTTAAAAATGGTGCTCAACCTTCCGACACAGTGAAAGCTTTACTTAAAAAAGCTAATGTACTCCAATAGTCAAAAGAGTTGCGGAGGTGTAAATAATGAAAGATCTCGTTGAAATGATTGCTAAAGCTTTAGTGGATCATCCCGAAGCTGTAGAAGTAAATGAGATAGAAGGAGAACGTTCCATCATTCTCGAATTAAAAGTTGCACCTGAGGATATGGGAAAAGTTATTGGAAAACAAGGAAGAATTGCTAAAGCAATTCGTACAGTAGTTAAGGCGGCTGCAACACGCGAGAATAAGCGAGTAGTCGTTGAAATATTACAATAAATAAAAGGTTAGGGGGTAATATCTCCTAACCTTTTTTGAACTGGGCTTTTAAGGAGGGTTATTATTGTCTGCCTATATAGAAATCGGCAAAATTGTTAATACTCAAGGGGTTCGAGGAGATGTGAGAGTAATTCCCACAACAGACGATCCTAAGCGTTTTGAGTTGTTAAAGGATATATATATTGAAAACAGAAATGAACTTAAAAAATATACTATTGAAAGAGTCTGGTATCATAAACAGTTTGTTATATTAAAGCTCAAAGAAGTATCTTCCATGAATGAGGGAGAAGCTTTAAAAAATAGTATCATAAAAATCCCAAGAGAACTTGCTCTTCCCTTAGAGGAAAATGAGTATTACATTGGAGATTTGTATGACTTAGAGGTATATACCAATCATGACGAATATTTGGGGAAAATAACGGATATCATTTTTACAGGGAGCAATGACGTATACGTTGTAAAAAAAGAAGGGGAACCAAAAGAGTTGCTAATACCGGCTATTAAAGAATGCATATTGAATGTAGATCTGGATAACAGCAAAATGACTGTATCATTATTGGAAGGATTGAGAGACTGATGAATTTTTATATTCTTACGTTATTTCCTGAAATGATTAAAGCTACTATGTCTCATAGTATCATTGGGAAAGCTCAATCTGAAAACAAAATTAATATTGAATGCATTAATATTAGAGATTTTGCAGGGAATAAACACAACCAAGTAGATGACTATCCTTATGGCGGCGGAGCGGGAATGGTTATGCAGCCTCAGCCCATATATGATGCTTATAAAAGCATCATTTCAAAAGATAGCATTTCTCCACGGGTTATTTATATGTCTCCTCAAGGAAAAACCTTTTCTCAATCCATAGCAAAAGAATTGGCCAAAGAACAAAATCTAATTATTCTGTGTGGTCATTATGAAGGCATAGACCAAAGGGTGATTGATGAAATTGTTACAGATGAAATTTCTATTGGAGATTATATCCTCACTGGCGGAGAGTTAGCAGCTATGGTGGTTATAGATGCCATATCCAGATTAATTCCAGGAGTCCTTGGGAAAACAGAATCTTTCGAAGAAGAATCCTTTTCAAATCATCTGTTAGAATATCCCCAATATACCAGACCTCCTGTTTTTAGAGACAGAAAAGTTCCAGAAGTATTACTATCAGGTCATCACGCCAAAATTGAAAAATGGAGAAGAGAGCAGTCCATTTTACGTACATGGCAAAAAAGACCGGATTTGTTAGAAAAAGCCGATCTAAGTCCTGAAGAAATACACTCTATTAATCAATTAAAAATGAATAATTTGCAATAATATATAAAAATACCGTTGCAATTCCACTTATGTTATGCTATACTTCTTAATTGTGAGTACGGGCGGTCCGCTGTCTAAATATGTAGGCATGAACGTCTAAGATGGAAGGAGGGTACTTATGAACGAGATCATTAGAGCAATCGAAAACGAACAGTTAAAAAGCGATATTACTCCTTTTAATGTTGGAGACACTATTCGTGTATATGCAAAAGTAAAAGAAGGAAATCGTGAAAGATTACAGATGTTTGAAGGCATTGTTATGAAAAGACAACATGGAGGAATCCGTGAAACCTTTACTGTAAGAAAAATTTCTTATGGTGTAGGTGTTGAAAGAACATGGCCTCTCCATTCACCAAACATTGATAAAATTGAAGTTGTAAGAAGAGGTAAAGTTAGAAGAGCTAGATTAAATTATCTCCGCTCCAGAGTAGGAAAAGCTGCAAAAGTAAAAGAACTTATCTAATACCAAAGGGGACTCAAGAGTCCCTTTTTGTGTATGAAAAAGGTGGCGAACTATGGAAGAAAAACAAAACAATTCAAAAAAACCTTCTTTAATGTCTGAGTTTATTGAACTGATCAAAGAAATAGTTATTGTATTAGCCATAGTATTATTCATTAGGACCTTTATTTTCGAGAATACTAAAGTAATAGGTCCATCCATGGAACCAACTTTACATGAAAACAATGCACTAATTGTCAATAAATTCGAATATCGTTTTACGAATCCTGAGAGAGGAGAAATCATTGTTTTTCCTTATAAAGGAGATCCTTCAAAGCATTATATAAAAAGAATCATAGGCTTACCCGGTGAAACAGTTGATATAAGAGACAATACTGTATATATAGACGGCAAGCCTTTAGAAGAAGACTATATTTTAGAAACAATGGAGCAAAGGGGAGACATTGCTTTTCCTTTTGTAGTTCCTGAAGATACATATTTTGTTATGGGTGATAATAGAAACAATAGTTCCGACAGCAGATATCAAGATGTCGGCACAATAGAAAAATCAAAAATTATTGGTCATGCAGTTATAAGGATATGGCCATTAAATGAATTTGGAATGGTAAAATAAATTAATTTATGAATAGTGGATGGGGAGTATGAACGCAATTAATAGAAAGTTGTTAAAAGAAATTTTTGATTGGTTAAAAGATATCTTGGTTGCCTTAGGGGTTACACTATTCATTACTACTTTTATTTTTCAAAATACGCAAGTCATCGGAGATTCAATGGAACCTACATTGCAAGACGGAAATGCAATTATTGTAAATAAATTCATTTATCGATTTCAGCAGCCTAAGCGTGGGGATATTATAGCATTTAAGTATGCTCAAAATCCCTCTCAGCATTTTATTAAGAGAATAATAGCCATTGAAGGAGACAAAATAGATATACGAGATGGTCAAGTTTATTTAAATGATCAAAAGATAGAGGAAAAATATATTCTTGAACCAATGGATGCAATAAAAACTGGCAATATCACTTTTCCCATAGTCATACCTAAAGGCAGTTTTTTTGTTATGGGAGATAATCGAAACATTAGTTTTGATAGTCGATATACAGATGTCGGCTTAGTTCCACTGTCTTATATTAGTGGGAAAGCGGTACTGAGAATTTGGCCAATTAATTTGATTGGGTTTATAGAATAAAGGATTAGGAGATGATCAAATGGAAGAAAAAAACGACTCTTTCAATTTAGCACAGGAAGCACTCAGCTGGGGGAAGGATATCCTCATTGCAATAGTAATAGCACTTCTAATTCGCCAATTTGTTTTAGCCCATACAGTTATTCCCTCAGGTTCAATGATCCCAACCATTCAAATTAATGACCATGTTATTGTAAATAAATTATCCTATTATTTTACGGAGCCTAAACGGGGAGATATCGTTGTGTTCCACGAAGATATCGATCTTATCAAGCGAGTCATCGGATTGCCGGGAGAAGTAATTGATTTAAAAGACGGGAAAGTATTTATTGATGGAAAACCTCTGGAAGAAGATTTTTTAAATGAACCCATGGATACAAATATAAAAGGAATATTGGACTATCCGTTTAAAATACCTGAGGACTCCTATTTCGTAATGGGAGACAATAGAAATGTCAGCCAAGATAGCAGATATATTGGACCAATCAGCAAGGACAAAATATTTGCCAAGGCAGGGCTAAGAATTTGGCCTCTTAAAAGTTTTGGATTTCTAGAATAATCTAATCTATACTAAAGACGGTGATAATAAATGAACATACAGTGGTATCCCGGTCATATGACAAAAACGAGACGACTGATCACTGAAAACTTAAAATTAGTTGATATTGTTATTGAACTGGTAGATGCAAGAATACCATTTAGCAGCAAGAATCCAGATATCGAAGAATTATCCCGAAACAAACCGAGAATACTGGTAATGAACAAAAGTGATTTGGCAGATCCCAATACTACTTCGCGATGGATCTCTTGGTTCGCACAAAAAGGTTATGGTGTCATTACTGTGAACTCAGTCACTGGAAAAGGTATTTCTGATGTAGATAAAACAGCACGGGAATTATTAAAAGAAAAAATAGAAAAAGACAAAGAAAGAGGTAGGATTTTTAGACCTATTCGAGCAATGGTTGTCGGTATACCTAACGTTGGAAAGTCAACCTTTATTAATAAATTGGTTGGTAGATCCAGTGCTAAGACTGGAGACAGACCTGGAGTAACAAAAGGGAAGCAATGGATTAAAATCAAAAAAGATTTTGAGCTCTTGGATACTCCGGGAATTCTTTGGCCTAAATTTGAAGATATGAATGTTGGAATGAAATTAGCTTTTACAGGCGCAATAAAGCAAGAAATATTAGATACTCATACATTATCATTAGAATTACTTAAGCTTTTATCCAGCAAATTTCCTAATACTTTAGAAAGTAGATATAAACTTACAGATATTGAATCAAAGACACCGATGGAGCTATTAACAGAAATAGGTCAAAAAAGAGGTTTTTTAATTTCCGGAGGGGAAGTAGATTATCCTCGCACTGCACTGGTAGTTTTAGATGAATTGCGAACAGGCAAATTAGGAAATCTTACTCTTGAGGCTCCAGAAGAGATTGAGACCTCATGATTTTCTTTGAATAGACTTTTTTGGATTGAATAAGGAGATTAATATGACTCAAATATCATCAATTAAATCTATTGCAGATCTATTAAAGGAAGTTTCTTACGAGGAACTTCCTAACATTTTGGAAAGATTAAAATCAGATTCCAGACAAGGTGTGCAAAACTTGGTAAAAAGATATGAAAAAAAATATAATGACTATATTTTAGAATTAAATAGAATAAAAGAATTAAATACATATGAAAATAATTATTATTCTAAAGGCTATAAAGCTATTGCTGGTATAGATGAAGTAGGAAGAGGTCCTTTAGCGGGCCCTGTAGTGGCTTGTGCGGTTATTCTTCCTAAGAATTGCAGTATCTTAGGCATTAATGATTCAAAGAAATTGTCTCCTTCTAAAAGAGAAGAATTATTCGAAATTATACATAAGAAAGCCCTGTCTATAGGAATTGGGGTTGTTGATCCTCAAACCATCGATGAAATAAATATCCTGCAAGCTACCTATAAAGCCATGAAAATAGCTGTGGAGAAATTGGAAATCCCTCCAGACATACTTTTAATAGATGGAAACAATAATCTTCCAAATGTCTCGATTTCGCAGGAAAAAATAGTTGGTGGAGACGGCAAAAGTATATCCATTGCTGCTGCCAGCATTATTGCTAAAGTGACAAGGGACAGACTAATGGACGCATATCATGAACTTTATCCGGAATATGACTTTATCAAAAATAAAGGCTATGGTACAGAAATTCATATTAAAGCAATTCAACAAAAAGGATTGTGTCCTATTCATCGAAGAAGTTTTACGCAGAATTTTTTAAAGTAATTTTATTATATTCAAAAGGAGTAAACAAAATGGAGGAAGCTTTAACTGTCTATAAGTTATTAGAAGAACTGGATATTCAATATAAAAAATACGAACATGCTCCGGCTTATACTATGGAAGATATAAAGGATTTAGATATAAGTATCGGAGGAGAATATTGCAAAAACCTTTTCTTAAGAAACAGTAAGGGCAATCAACATTATCTTGTCGTTGTCAGCGGTTCAAAAACCGTAGATTTAAAAAAATTGGCACGTGAAATTCCTTCTACCCGTTTAAGCTTTGCCTCGGATGAAAGACTGTACAAGTATTTGAAATTAAAGCCAGGCTCAGTAAGTCCTTTTGGATTAATTTATGACTTCGATCACCACGTAGAAGTAGTGATTGATCAAGATATCGTAGGGCTTGATCTACTGTGTTTTCACCCTAATATCAATACAGCAACCGTGGTCATTTCCTATGACGATTTTTATAAATACCTTAAAAACCGTGGTAATGAAATACATTATGTACAAATTTAATTCCTTCTACTAAGAGCCTTGACAAAAAAATATGGATTTTGTAAAATATTATTAGCACTCAATAGACACGAGTGCTAATAATATCAATTATAAGGAGGAGATATGATGTTTGAAATGATGCCTTTTAGAAGAAATCATTTGAACAGAAAAGATGACTTCTTTTCACCCTTCTTTAAGAACTTCTTTGAGGATGACTTTTTTCCAACAATGCATTACATGCAGGGAAATTTCAATGTAGACTTAAAAGAAACCGATGATGATTACCAAATTGAAGCGGACTTGCCTGGAATTAAAAAGGGAGACATAGATATAGACTTTAGTAATAATTACTTAACCATTAGTGCAAAAAGAAATGAAGCGATTGAAGATAAAAATGAAAATTATGTTAGAAGAGAAAGACATTATGGTGAATTTAAAAGAAGTTTTTATATAGATAATGTAGATGAAACCAAAATAGACGCTTCTTTTAAAGACGGAGTATTAAAAGTTGTTTTACCTAAATTAAATAAAGGAAAGACTAATCGCAGAAAGATTGATATACACTAATTAGTGAAAGCTCTCCTTACAATAAGGAGGGCTTTTTTTATGAGTCTTATTTTAATTTTATTTAGCAATTTATTATGATTTATTTTTATGATAGAATGCATTTATAGCAGCTTTATTATTAATTTGAGGTGATGGTTATGAAAGTAACCCCGTTTAAGGATATATCAATACCGACAAAACATATTTCATCCGTAGAAAAATCTTTTTACAAACTATCCGAAGGAGAGATTTTCAAAGCTCAAATTACGGATATTCAGCATGGAAAAGTCTTGTTGAAGCTTAGTGATGGTTTTTCCATAGAAGCAAAGCTGCAAAACCAATTGCTTGAAATGAAAATTGGGCAAATGATTTTCTTTAAAGTTCAATCCAATACAAACGATCAGATTTTAATTGAAATCCTGAAGAACCAAAATGAAGATCCAAAGTTAAATGTTGTGTTAGATGCATTAAATGCTGCAAAACTGATTGTGAACCAGGAGAATGTAAAGCTGGTAGAAAGTTTATTGGAAAATCAACTGCCTATAGACAGCAATAGTCTTCAAGAAATTTTTCATCAGATTAAAAATCATCCTAATATTTCATTAGAAGAAGTATTATTCCTGCTAAAAAATGAAATGCAAATCGATGAAAAAAACATTCTTCAATTAAATGGATATATTGAACATAATAAAAATATTGGGGAACAAGTGAATCAATTATTGGACACAATAGAAAACATGGAAAATGGTTCGCACAAGCTAGAATTCATAAAATCATTAACCCAAGCAAAACAATCTGAGTATTCCATAAATCCACCTTTGGATTCTGAACATATGAGCGAATCAACCCATGAGTTAATAACCTTAGAAAAAGAAATTGAAGTATTAACGTATCTAAAAGATCGACCTGAGTCTTTATTAGAAAATATGTTAAAAAATGATTATACTACGCTTTTTTCTGCTGAAGATTTAAATGAAGAAATCAGGTCTATACTTACTAATGATAAGGAAGTATCTAACTTCTTTAAAAACACCTTAAAATTATTGACTGATACAAATAAGGGAAAAGAAGGCTTAGAAGATATTCTATCTGATAAAATCAAGGAATTTATAAATATTATAAAAAATGAGCTTCATATACCCCTTGAAAATTTAAAAAATCAAGATAATCTGAAAGAAGTCTTTAATAAAATATACAAATATGTTCTTTCCGTAAATGATATAGCTCATAAAATGGAATCTCCACAAGGGAAAGAAATTGCAGAAGTTTCAGAACAAATTAAAGATAACTTGGATTTTATGAATCAGCTGAATAAATATGAATCTTATATTCAAATTCCGATCAGAATAGATCATCATCATTCCCAGGCAGATCTTTATATATTTCGCAAAAAGAAAAATGAGAAAAATGATGCTCATTCTATATCCGCTCTTATTGCTTTAGATTTAGCAAACCTGGGGTATGTGGAAGCATTTGTTCAAAAAAACGGGAAAGATGTATATTGTCAATTTAGATTAGAAAATGAAAAGTTTGAAGGAATCTTTCAAAAATATACTCCACGTTTAATGAATGCTTTACACAATAAAGGTTATCATTTAAAATCAATTACTTTTCATCGGTTAAAAGAACGTTTTAATATAATAAAATCTCCCGAAAATGCTTCGAATATAAAAGAAGAACCTAAAAGATATTCATTTGATATGAGGGTGTAGTGTATGAAAAAGGAAGTAAAAAAAGCGGCGGCTATCCATTATGAAAAAGGAAGCATGGCACCAAAAGTTTTAGCTAAGGGGAAAGGGATCATTGCAGAAAATCTTATTAACAAGGCTATTGAAGAAGATGTCCCTGTATATGAAAATCCTGAATTGGTCAACCTTTTAACCCAACTCAATATCGGAGATTTTATTCCTCCCGAATTGTATGAGGTCGTGGCAGAGATCCTTGTTTTTGTTGGAAATCTTGATGAGCTGCAGGAGAAGATGAAAAATGAATAATAAAAGAAACATTGGAAGCTGGGGCGAAGAAATCGGATCTGATTTCTTGCAAAAACAAGGTTTAAAAATCCGGGAAAAAAACTTTCGATGTAAAATAGGAGAAGTGGATATTATTGCGGAGGAAAATGAATATTTAGTTTTTGTAGAAGTTAAATATAGAAAAGATCTTTCCCATGGATATCCAAGAGAAGCTGTAAATTATTATAAGCAGAAAACAATTTCTAAGGTTGCATTATGGTATATAAAAAAGTATAATTTATGGAATCGGCCCTGTCGTTTTGATGTTCTTGAGATTTTGGGAAGGTATCCGAATCTGAAGATGACATTAATTAAAAATGCTTTTTATGCAAACTAAATAAAGAAAGAGGAGTATGAATGTATTTCGATCGTACGAGAAGTTTATCCATTCATCAAAAATCTAACCTGTTTTATATTACTTTTCCTTCCTTCGATCAAACCAATCTTGTAAATCATTGTTTTAGTACTAAATTGGGCGGTGTCAGCAAAGGGATTTTTGAATCCCTTAATTTAGGATTTGGAAGAGGGGACGATGATGAAAATGTAAAAAGAAATTATCAAATTTTATGCAGTGCTATTGATGTTAACTATGAGAATCTCATCTTCTCAAATCAAGTTCACGGCATTAACATAAAAGTCATTACTAAAGAAAATCCTAATCAACCAATCTATACGTCTGGTGAAAGCGAAGGAATTGACGGTTTGATCACGAATATGACCAAATTACCTTTGGTTACTTTATATGCCGATTGTGTTCCGCTCTTTTTCTTAGATCCCGTGAATAAGGTTGTAGGACTTGCCCATGCAGGCTGGAGAGGAACCGTCAATAAAATAGGATTAGAAATGATTAAAGTGTTTATGGATACATTTCACTCTAATCCTGAGGATATTTTAGTTGGCATAGGTCCTTCCATAGGAAAATGCTGCTTTGAAGTGGATGAGCCGGTAGCCAAAGAATTTGAAGCAGCCTTTCCAAATGCAGACAATATCGTATATCCCCAAGAAAATAATAAATATATCGTTGATTTGTGGGAAGCCAATAAAAAAGTATTGGGTGACAGTGGCATAACTCTTTCTAATATTACTGTCACGGATTTATGTACGAAATGTAATAAAGATATTTTCTTTTCTCACAGGGGGCATAATGGCAAAAGAGGAAGTTTGGCTGCAATTATTGAATTAAAGCAGTCGCCATAATACAACAATTTGAATTGATAAATTCATTATTTTGGATATAATAAAGTTATACTAGAATATTAATTTTGCAGGAGTTGTGCTAGATTGGAAAAATACAAAGAACATAAAATTACAAAAGTGCTTCCTGGTAGTATTGGTGAAGAACTGGGAATAGAAGAAGGAGATATACTCCTTGCCATAAATAATCAATCAATTGAAGATGTTTTTGACTATCGATACCTTTTATCGGATGACTTCATTACAGTGTTAGTTCGAAAACAATCTTCAGAGGAATGGGAATTTGAAATAGAAAAAGAAATCAATGAAGATTTAGGGTTGATCTTTGAAAATGAATTAATGGATCAGTTAAAGCCTTGCAGAAACAAATGTGTTTTTTGCTTCATTGATCAGCTTCCGCCTCATATGAGAAAAACAGTATACTTTAAAGACGATGATTGGAGAATGTCCTTTTTATACGGTAACTACATTACCCTTACCAATATGAATGATAAGGATTTTGAAAGACTCATTTATTACCGGTTATCTCCAATGAATATCTCAGTTCATGCAACCGATCCGGAAGTTAGAAAAAAAATGTTGAACAATAGATTTGCAGGAAACATCCTGGAAAGAATTAAAAGAATTATTGATGCAGGAATTGACGTTAACTGCCAAATCGTTTTATGTAAGGGATTAAATGATGGAGAAATTCTGGATAAAACCATAAAGGATTTAGGGCAATTTTTACCCGGAATTAAAAGTACATCCGTAGTTCCGGTTGGTATTTCAAAATTTCGCCACGAACTGTATCCACTCATCCCTTTTGAAAAAGAAGATGCCAGAGAAGTTATTAGAATCATTCATAAATGGCAGGACTATTTCAAGAAGAAATATAATAACACATTTATTTATGCAGCCGATGAATTTTATTTAACGGGAGAACTGGAAATCCCTGAATTTGAGGAATATGAAGATTTTCCTCAGATTGAAAACGGAGTAGGTATGCTGGCTTTGATGAAACATGAGTTTGAAGAATACTATGAAACGCTTCCTGAAGCATTGGAAGAGGATATAGATGTTTCAATTGCCACCGGAGTAATAACCTATCCCTTTATTTGTGAACTGGTTGAAAGATTAAAGCAAAAATATTCTAATCTGACAGTTCGTATTTATCCGATTATCAACTACTTTTTTGGTGAGCGAATAACCGTTGCAGGCCTTATTACCGGTCAAGATATTTTAAGCCAATTAAAGGATAAAGAATTAGGAAGTCGATTATTGCTTCCTCAAAATGCTTTTCGTAATAACGATACAATCCTGCTGGATGATATGTATGCAGAGGATTTGGAAAAGAAACTAGATATTCCAGTAACCATAGTGGGAACTTCTGGTCAAGAATTTATAAATGGAATACTAAATATAAAGGAGAATACCAATGAGTAAACCTATCGTTGCTATTGTAGGACGACCAAATGTAGGGAAATCAACCTTATTTAATCGTTTAGCCGGAGAAAGAATATCCATTGTGGAAGATACCCCCGGTGTTACGAGAGATAGAATATATGCAGACGTAGAATGGCTCAATCATTCATTTACATTAATTGATACTGGAGGAATAGAGCCGAATTCTGATGACATCATTTTAAGTCAGATGAGAAAACAAGCAGAAATTGCCATTGAAACAGCAGATGTGGTTATTTTTCTTGTGGATGTGAAACAGGGGCTTACGGATTCAGATCATGAAGTAGCCAATATGCTTAGAAAATCTCATAAGCCCGTGGTACTGGCCGTAAATAAAGTGGATAACATGATTCAAAACAATATGGATGTATATGAATTTTATAACTTAGGATTGGGAGATCCAATTCCAATATCTGCAGCACAGCCCTTGGGATTAGGGGATATGCTGGATAAAGTGATTGAACATTTCCCAGAACAAGAAACATCGGAGTACGAAGATGAAGTCATTAAGGTTGCAATAATTGGAAAACCAAATGTAGGAAAGTCTTCACTGATTAATAAAATACTGGGTGAAGAACGGGTTATTGTTAGCGATATTCCGGGAACTACAAGGGATGCAATTGATACTCCTGTAACAATTGGAGAAGATAAATTCGTCTTCATCGATACAGCTGGCGTTCGAAGAAAAAATAAAATTAAAGAAGACATAGAGAAATATAGTATAGTAAGAACAGTTGCTGCCATCGAGCGAGCAGACGTTGCAGTTCTGATGATTGATGCATCTGAAGGGATTACAGAGCAGGATACTAAAATTGCAGGAATTGCTCATGAAAAAGGGAAAGCTGCCATTATCGTTGTCAACAAATGGGATAAAATAGAAAAAGATGATAAAACAATGAATAAATACTTGAAAGACATCGAATTCAAACTGAGCTATATGCCTTATGCACCCAAATTATTTATTTCTGCATTAACAGGCCAAAGGGTTCATAAATTGTTTGAAATGATTAAATTGGTTGCTCAAAATCATTCCCTTCGAATCAGTACCGGTTTATTAAATGACGTATTGTATGAAGCCATGGCAATGAACCAGCCTCCTACGGATAAAGGCAAGCGCCTAAAAATTTATTATATGACTCAAGTAAGCGTACGACCTCCTAGTTTTGTGCTCTTTGTAAACGATAAAGAACTGATGCATTTCTCTTATGAAAGATACATTGAAAACCAACTAAGAGAGGCTTTTGGCTTTAAAGGAACTCCTTTGCGTTTTATGGTTAGAGAAAAGCAAGGAAAGGAGTAAAGATATGTTTAGGATTATTTGTATAGTAATCGGTTACCTTATTGGCTGCTTTCAGACTGCTTATATTTTAGGAAAAACGGTGAAAAAAATCGATATACGCCAATTCGGAAGCGGTAATGCCGGAACGACCAATGTCATCAGGGTAATGGGGTGGAAATCGGGAATCATTACTTTCATAGGCGATCTTTTAAAAGGAATCCTTGCAGTAGTTATATGTAAATTGATTTTTCCTGATCAAGTTGCTGCCGGACTGTATGCGGGTGCAGCAGCTGTAGCAGGGCATAACTGGCCAGTTTTTCTAAAATTTAAGGGTGGAAAAGGAATTGCTACGACTATAGGAATATTATTAGCTTTTGACTATAGAATCGGTATCATTTGTGCAGTTATTATGGCAGTGGTTATTTTTATAACCCGCTTTGTATCCCTTGGTTCTATTCTGATGGCAATTTCCATTCCTATTTTATTCTCAATCTTTTGGAAAACAAATTATGAATTAATGATCTTAGGTGTATTTTTAATGGGTTCTGCTTTACTCAGACATCGAACAAATATTGAACGACTGCTTTCAGGCAAAGAATCCAAGTTAGGACAGCGTTCAAATAAGAAAGTGGAGGAGAAACAATAATGACACAGAACATCGCGGTTATGGGAGCTGGAAGCTGGGGAACAGCCCTGGCAATACTACTAAGCAAAAATGGACATAATGTTACCCTATGGTGTTTTCAGGAAGAAGAAAAACGCTTACTTGAAAAATCCAGAGAAAATTTAGCTTATCTTCCTGGAGTACTGATTCCAAATAATATTCATTTGACTTCTGATTATAAAGAAGCACTTATGGATAAGAGTATTGTACTCATAGCAATACCTTCAAAATTTATCCGAAGCAATATGGAGAAATTTTCGCCATATTTAAAAGAAAACCAGATCATAGTCAATGCTTCTAAAGGATTGGAAAACGATACGCTTCTTACAATGTCCCAAGTTATTTCGGAAGTTACTCCTCAGTGTGCTGTAGCTGTTTTGTCAGGTCCCAGTCATGCTGAAGAAGTTGCAAAAGATATTCCTACAGCTTGCGTTATTTCTTCCAAATCAAGAAAAGTAGCTGAATTCGTGCAGGATGTCTTTATGACACCTAAATTTAGACTGTATACCAATCCAGATTTAATTGGAGTGGAATTAGGAGGTGCCTTAAAGAACGTTATTGCTTTAGCCGCAGGAATTGTTGACGGATTAGGATTTGGAGACAATACTAAAGCAGCCCTTATGACAAGAGGTATGGTTGAAATTACTAGGCTGGGAGTTGCTATGGGCGGAGATATCCAAACTTTTAACGGTCTATCAGGCATCGGAGATTTAATTGTTACTTGTACCAGTATGCACAGCCGTAACCGCCGTGCCGGAATTTTAATTGGAAAAGGCAAATCCTTGGATGAAGCTCTAGCGGAAGTTCAAATGGTAGTAGAAGGCGTACATAGCGCAAAGGCAGCCTATGCTTTATCACAAAAATATAATGTGGAAATGCCCATTATCAAACAAACGATTGAAGTACTTTTTGAAGGCAAGTCTCCAAAGGAAGCGGTTGTTGATTTAATGCTAAGAGATAAGAGAACTGAACATCTAATGGAAGAAGTTCATTGGTCCCATTCTGTATCATGGAAAGATGAGTAATCGTTACTCATCTTTTTTCTTTATAGAATTGATTGATTGTAATAATACATTTTTTTAGACATATATTTAAAATGTACCCATACAATAATCAATTCTATTTAGGAGGATGCAATATGGAAAACTATAACATCTATCAAGATATTGCCCAAAGAACGAACGGAGACATTTACATAGGGGTCGTTGGACCCGTTAGAACAGGAAAGTCGACTTTTATCAAACGATTTATGGATTTGCTTGTAATACCCAACATTCCTGACAATTACAATAAAGAAAGAGCTAAAGATGAGCTTCCTCAAAGTGCAGCGGGAAAAACCATTATGACTACGGAGCCTAAATTTATTCCGAATGAATCCGTTACGATTACTCTAAATGATGAACTGGATTTTAATGTGCGCATGATTGATTGTGTCGGATATATGGTTCCTGGTGCAACAGGTCACTTAGAAGGTGAAAATCCCAGAATGGTTCATACCCCCTGGTATGAGTATGAAATACCCTTTATCGAAGCGGCAGAAATAGGCACAAAAAAAGTAATCAATGATCATTCCACCATTGGTATTGTCGTGACCACCGATGGAACCATAACAGATATTCCAAGAAATGATTATGAAGAAGCAGAACAAAGAGTAATCAGTGAATTAAAAGCCATTAATAAACCTTTTGTAGTATTATTAAATTCTGCTAGGCCTTATGATCCCCAGACTCAGGAATTAAACCAAGAACTATCGGAAAGATATAATGTTCCTGTCATCACCTGCAACTGTGCACAGTTAAAAATGGATGATATCAATAGAATCATGGAAACTGTTTTATATGAATTCCCCATTCAAGAAATTCAATTCGTCTTTCCTAAATGGGTCGAAGCACTGGATACAGATCACTGGATGAAAAAACAATTGATTTCTGCAGTAAAAGACACCATGTATCCCGTTTATCGTCTAAGAGAATTAAAAGCCTCTATGGATGATTTTAAGAATTATGATTTTATCAAGAAAGTATATCAAGAAAAAACGAACTTAGGGACAGGAATTGTTAGAATTGATTTAACCACTGCCGATCACTTATTCTATAGAGTTTTATCTGAAACAACCGGAATGGAAATTGAAGGAGAACATCAATTGATTGCTCTCATTCGCAAACTGGCTGATACGAAGAGAGAATATGATAAAGTGGCCTATGCTCTGCATGAAGTGAAGCAAAAAGGCTATGGCGTTGTTACACCAATGCTGGATGAACTAAAACTGGAAGAACCGGAAATTGTAAAGCAAGGAAACCGTTTTGGAGTAAAACTTCGTGCCAGCGCGCCCTCAATTCATTTAATTCGTGCTGATATTGAAACTGAAGTATCTCCAATCGTTGGTACAGAAAAACAAAGTGAGGAACTAGTAAATTATTTAATGAGCGAATTTGAAACGGATCCGAAAAAAATATGGGAATCCAATATCTTTGGAAAGTCTCTTCATGAACTAGTGAATGAAGGATTGCAAAATAAGCTCTATCGTATGCCTGAAGATGCCCAAATGAAACTTCAGGAAACATTGCAAAAAATCATTAATGAAGGAAGCGGCGGTTTAATCTGTATTATTTTGTAGATGCACAGATCAAAATAAAGGCATTTCTCTGAGAGTTCAGAGAAGTGCCTTTATTTTTTAAATAAACTTGACAAAAAAAAAGGTGTGTAATACAATAAAGGAAAATTTGTACATTAAATTTTAAACAAATACAAAATTTATTGTTTTTATTTAAGAATAAGGAGAGATAGCAATGAAAGAAGAATTATTTATTCAATTTAACGGGAAGGAGATAGTAGCATCGGACTTAGTTAAGCAATTTAAAGAAATCTGGAAAGATAAGTCGATGAAAGT
>JAAYPH010000051.1 GCA_012519955.1 Candidatus Epulonipiscium sp. | reverse complement strand
TAAATCAACAGACATAGCCTTTACCTCCTCATACTTTAAGACGCACACGGCCTGTTAAGAGGTCGTCCATTGCACCTTCTTTAATTTGCATCATTTTTTCTTTTTCTGTTTCGAGAGATTCTATTTCATCATCCATAGCTGTTAGAACTTCAGCAATTGCTTCTTGTTCCTTGGTATCTTGAGGTATTATAAACTCAAAATTACTCAAGTCTTTTTGATATAAATGCTTTATTGTAGAACCTGCAGACAATGTATTAATAAATTCTCTAAAAACCGAAGATAGTAAAACTCTATAGAGAAAAATTGGAAGTAGACTCGATGTTGTTCTGAATACAAATACCCCGCTGTTTAGAGTTGCAGGTCTATCTAACTTTGGAACCAATGCCACTTTCCCAATTGTTCCGTCTTTTGTTACGAGAACATTATTGGACTCAACGTGAATATTTGAGTCCATATCGTAGCGTTCTTTTGAAACATAGGATATGTTGTCTAGATTAACTGTTCCATTATGAAAATCTGTACCTCCAATCAAATAGCTATACCCACTTCTCAAATACTCATCTTTTTTTAAGCCCTGCCATCCAATTCTAGCTTTTGGTTTAATTACTTGATTAAAAGAAACGGTTTTCCACTCACCATCAAACCCATCGAGTCTTGTCCTACCACTGAGCAAATCCTCCAAAGCACCGTCTCGTATCGCTTTTTTCTTTTCAATTAGTTCAGACAGATTGTCTATATGCTCATCAAAATCTGATAATACTGAAGCGATGGCTTGTTGTTCTGAGAGTTCAGGTAAAAATACATCCATTCTTAAAAGTATCGAAAAATGTCTCTTATACCCTTCAGATTCAGGTTTATATTTTTGCAAAAAATAATATAAATAGTCTCTGTCTATATTCTCTTTACAAGATAAAATTCTAATTCCATCAGTTGCAACAAAAAAAGGAGTTGATGGTTTGTAAAGCGACAATGTGTGATCCCCAAATAATACAACCTTTTTATAATCTCTATATGGACTTCCATTAGCATAGCCAGCAATTGGCGAGTCACCCTGTTGAACAACAATAAATTCACCTGAAATTCTAGGTTGCTTCAAGTAAATATTGAAAGGAACTGAATTAATTGTTTTTTTAAAAGAAAGTTCTTTCCACTCATAAGGATAAGTTACCATGTGTATCCCATCCTTTCTAAGGCGGATTTCACCTTAGCTTTTGACCGATTTGTCGTCTCTTCAATCTCTCCTAAAGTGTGTTCATAGCGTTTGGCAATTAAGACAACCTTAGAGGCAAGAGAATTCAGAACCTGGTCAATCGCATCAATAATGTCATTTTCGAGCCTTGCCATCCACTTTTTGTGAAAGAGTAAATGCTTTACTTCATCAATCGTTAGTTCTCCATATTTAGCAAGTACTAAATCATCCAGTTCTTTCTGAGCTTCTTTAATCGCTTTATCAACTTCTTCTTTCTCAGTTAACTTAGCTTGATAGGAAAGAAGAGCATCATATTCCTCGACATATGTTTCAGGCATTATTGCATTGTCATTTGCTTCTTTTAATGCATTTTTAAGCTTAGCCTTTCCGAATGAACCGTTCTTATTTCTAAGCTCATATGTCTTCAGCACACTATTAGCTTTGACGATTTTCTCCATCTCTGAGTTACTGCCTGAATCAAATAATTCAATAAGCTTTGTAATGTCATCTATTACTTCAGAAGTCTTTTTACTTTCAAGTTCTTTTATTTGTTTATTCAGATTTGCTTTAGGTATACCGTCACCTTTTTCATTCAAAGCATTTATAAGCAAGCCTTCGTCACCTGATTCTTCTTCTCTCATTTCATCCAGTTCAGACTCAAGTAATGCAGACTTTTCGATTAGCTCATTAAGAGACATTAACTCAGTTTCAAAATACTCCCGTTCAATAATGTCTCTCGAAATTAAAGCACCTTCAAAAGACTTCATTTTTGAAGTATCGTCGACTTTTATTTCTTCTCCATTTTCATCTTTAGTTTTCTTTTGAGCATACACATATTCAATCTCACGTCCTGCTTCATACCCGCTAGCCTTTATTACATATACATCATC
>JAAYPH010000050.1 GCA_012519955.1 Candidatus Epulonipiscium sp. | reverse complement strand
TATACCCCCTTTAGATTCAACACCTAAAAGGGTATTATTTTTTAGGGGTGCTCGCAATGGAGTTTTTCCATTTTATGCAGGGTTTTTTAAGTTCCGGAATGCTTGGTTTTCATTGTACCAAAAACACTATTTGACGCTTACTATTTTTCTTATCAATAATACATTATCGCTTTAATATTCCCTCAAAATAAAATAAAGTGCACCTTTATATAACAGGTGCACCTAAATTATACCATATTTTTCATGCAATTTAAAAGGATTCCAAGGGGATTCCCCATCCACTGTGTAGTTGGCACTATCGGTAGGTAAAAACATATTCTATAAAAGAGCCCTTTAAAACTGATAATTAGCGAGCAATGGAGTGTATCTTATAAACTTGTGATTCTATAGCCCAATTTACTTCTTCACTTTCAAAAAACACTGAATAAGGGTCACAAATGACAGTAAACTTATTTGTTTTTCTATTAAGTAAATATAGGAAATAATGATTCCTTTTGCTCTTAGCGGCCTCGAGTTCATTCCTTGAAATGTAAAATTGAAGAGATTCATCTGCGCAACTTTTTACTTCAATAAACTTATCTGGTACATTTGAATCACTTGCCATATATGATACAATATCGTATCCTGCTGATACATCATATAGTGATACATGCTCAGGCACCTTATCAATATTGTTAAGACTTAATATGCTTTTTTCAAACTCAATTGCTACGATTTCAGCCTCATTGCCCAACTGCTCCTGCTTATCCAATTGTTCTTTTAGTTCTAGTAAGCTTATTTTCCTTTGCTTGTTTTTAATTCTATCATTAATTAGTAAACTTTTATCCAGAAAATATATATATTTATCCTTAACTTTAATAAATCCCATACCATTTAAGAGCATTAGTAATCCTGATAAATCTAATGAAATAAAATTGCGGTTTGTATAGTATTGAACTTCATTTTCGTCATAATAAATATCTACTTCATTAATGAAAGAAAATGCTTCTTTATATAAATTCAACATCACTTTGTATAAATCTGAAATAAATGATGTTTTATTATGAATAACTGATTTTTTATAATACACTTTAGATTCTGTATCATATGCAATCAACAGAGTATCAATTAAAAGTTGAATTGAGTTATTCTTCGATTCTTTATCTTTATTGATATTTTCAATATCAATATGAGTTAAGATAGTATCCCCGATTTGACTATATAACTCAAACAATTCATCTATTGATAACAGTTTCTTAAATACTTTGTAATTTACGCTCATAATACCCTCTAATAATAGCCTTAATATCGTCCTCTGTATCTTCTATGAAATCCAAATTCTTAGATAGTAATGGAATCTCTTCGCTCTCAATTAATTTAAGCATACGATTTTCTTTTTCTATGACTCGATTATATGTTATAGAATCAATACTATCTTCAGCATGAATAAAATAATAATTTGTAACATCGGTTTCTTTAAGGCCAACTCTATGGATTCTATCTTTTGATTGCATATAAATACCAGCATTATAACCTTGTTCAAGATATAAGGCATTATGGCATGCCTTATGTAAAGATATTGATTCACCTACTGCATGAGGATTTGCAATAATTACAGGTAGTTCATCATTTTGGTGAAAATCAATAATTATTTGTTCTCGCTCTTCCTGTGGAGTACCACCATATAGAATTTTATTATCTATATTATTTTTTATTAAGTAGTTATGTAAGTCTATACAAGTATCAACAAACTCACACCAGATTAATAGTTTCCCGCCTTGATTAATTATTTTATTTGCAAGATCCTTTGTTGCAATAAATTTACTCGGTATCTCCTTTTCATTATAAGTCCTTATGAGTGAAAGAATATCAGGACCCACAGAAATGTTATTGTTTAAAGGAATCGAGTGGTTTTCTATTTCGTCCTCATTTTCTAAATAAGCATCTAATGGTTTATTCAGTAAATTTGGATTGGACGCGGCTTGTCTTAATCTTATTAAAGCTGCTTTACGAAAAAAATCTGATAAAGAGGTATTTTCGAATGTCTTAATTGCCATTTTCTCAATTGCATCATATATTACTCTTTGAATAGGTAACATAGGGATAGATAATGGTTTATGAAATATTGGCTCTGGTAAATTTAAATCATATTTTTTCACCCTTATAAAAAATGGAGAAATTCTATTAAGTAAGTCTTTTGTTCTGCTGTCATTGTCTCTTTGGCTCATTGCCTTGAGCTGAGGAATAGAGTACCCAATTATGTTATGAGATGGCCATATAAATTTATATAGATTGTATAAATCCACATAACTATTAGCTGCAGGTGTTCCTGTTAATATGACACGTGCTTTTGCATAGGGTGCTAATGATAATGCTGCATTACTTTGAATACCATCCTCGACATTTTTAATTCGATGTGCTTCATCAAGTACTAGCATTGTAGGATTATCCTTTAAGAATCGTTTTAATATATCTTTCCTTGAATCTATACTCCCATAACTTGCAATTATTATATCCTCTTCGACAACAGATCTAAGCAATCTTTCTTCAATATATTCAATAGTAATACCAGCCTTAATCTCTAATACTTTCGGCTCCCTTTTATAGCATTCTTTAAATTCATTTTTCCATGCAAAAAAGGATGAGAGCGGACCAATCACCATAAGTTTATCTATTTTTTTCATCTTATCTGTTGTATTTTTTAGTAACTCATATGCGGCTAAGACTGTCGTTGTTTTGCCTGATCCAGGAACTGAAAAATTACACGCATTTTGTGAGAAGGCCAAATGATATGCTGCCAATAGTTGAAACGGCTTAAGGGTTCGCTTGAATCTGTCTTCATCCAAAATACCGATAAATTCTTCTAAATCACTTAATAAAATTTCATTATTACGTATTTGTAACGCTTTCTTGGAGAATTCCAAAAATTTATTCGCTTCAGTTTCAGCATCTTCAATCATCAGTCCAGCATTATAACTAGCATTAATCTTGCAACCAAATTTCTTAGCGAACAACTCCAATATCATTAGATATAATCGATCTATATCAGCATTATCAAAAGGTATTTCAACATTACCATCACGAAGAACACCATTATTAATACTTTTCACATAGATATTTAGACCTCTTAATTGTGAAAAACTAAAATCAATTGGTTTCAAAACAAAGATATTTTTATCACTATTAATGTTTAATTCTATCGTTCTCATTAGCTGTTAATCCACCTTTTGCTTAATTCGTCCAATTCGCTTTTGAATGTCGCGAATTGCATCTAAAAACGGTTCAGATTCATAAATCGCATTATCTTCATTTAAAGATATCTCCGATTCCAACTTGCTTAATTTATGCTGTATTGTCTTAAGAATGTCTAGTGGTAATTCTTGCGCTTTTGCACTTTGTATTCTACCATTTTCAATCCCATATAATCTATTTAATTCTTTTTCAAATTTGCTTTTATAATCATTATGTCTAATTTTAGATATCTCTATTTCTTCTAATTCTGGGTACTTTTTACGATAATCATCAAATGATTTAATATGATTATTCTCATCTTCAAAGATACGTTGCTCATTATCTCTAAATCTCTTCCATTGCTCTTCATCAGAAAAAATATCTTTAAATATCCTGAAATCATGAGTAGGTGTATTCAAGCGTATATAGTCATAGAAAATCCTCTTCAAATCATTTAAGTCCATATCGTTATATGCCCAAATATTATTTCCAGCTCGCCCTGTTTTATATCCTTTAATAAGATTACACAAATTAATGAAAGCCTCTTCTCTTCCTTTTAGAGCTGTATATATACCTTCTTCCTCAATATACTGTAAGTATTCGTCCATATAATCATATACTTCAAGCCATTTTTCAACTACTTTTTTGTTCCCTTTTGTGATTGACATAAAATGGTTTGCTATTTGTGTTGTCGTAAAACCCATTTCCTTTTGGGTAAATGCTGCTATATATTTTTGGATAGGATCATATTCAACCTTATCTTCAATTCCAAACTGATAAAAAGACTCGTAGTCTATGATATCCTTTTCACTTAATTGTTCATTATCGAGAATAACTGCTTCAAAATATTGCAAAGCTATATTAGTGTTCCTCGGGCTTTCGTACTTGTCAGGATTTCGAATAATTTCATTAAGAAGCCTAAATCGCCGATTACCTGCTAAGATTATACCGTCTGCGGTAACAACCCCTGGTTGCAATTGCCCATGGTTGATTAGAGAATCTATTGTACTTTTGTTTTGCGCTATTTTTTCATTCCATATAAATTTTTCTATTTCTTGAACATGCTCAATGTTTTCATCACTCAACTTACACCCAAATCGACGTTCTAAAGTCTTTGCTTGTGCAAGGAACCTTGTATTATAGGGGTTATATGATAGACATTGTAGTGGGATACGATATACAAGCCTTACTCCCTTTCCGGGCACTTTAGTTGAACTAACTGGGCTCCCTTTTTTTATTTCATCTAAACATTTCTTACGTGCTGCTCTTGTGAGAGGAAAGTTTCCCCCTATTTTAGCCATTTTAATCATTCCTTTCACGGGCTTACTTCATTAATTCCAGCATACGGTTAATAATGTAGTACCCTAATAAAATAGGTTTTGGAAACTTCGGTAATTCTGATGAAACTTGAATTAACTGACTCATATCTTTATTACTTATGTTTTTTATGATAAATGTTTTTATTGACTCTAGTAACTCGAATGGTCCATAGTAACGTTGAGCAGAGCGTTCGGCTGAAGTCAGACAATATATTTTTTGAAATTCATTAAAAGAACTGCAGATATAATCTTTTTTGTCAGCGATAAAAAGATTAATTTTTTTATGTAAATCTTCATCCCACATATTTGAAGGAATCTGGGGCTCATATTTTCTTGCTCTTTTCTTCCCTTGGCTATAATGTATTTCCGCATTCCAATAGAATGATTGAGAATCAAAGTTCGAGTGATAGTTGGTTAGTTCTACTCGAAAAGCATTGATAATCATATAAGGTATATGGTATTTGAATTTTGCTAAGGGTCGTTTGGGGTTTTCTTTTTTCTTTGGGAATCTCTTACCATTCAAGTCGATAAACGGTATGTTTGTGTCGTGCTTAATTGGGATATATGATTCTGGTACTGGTTTCCCTGCATCAACAGCTATTGCTTTTGCAATAGCATACGAAAGCTTTGGCGGTACAGCATTACCTACTAAAGTATGTTTTATGCCTTTTGATTCCCCATAGAATTTATAATCAATGGGGAAACTCATCATTGATGCAGCTTCTCGTACTGTAGGAAGGCGGTACCGATTCTTACCCAGTTCTAATATCATAGATTCCCGCGAGCTTGATGACATAGTTGCCATCACAGTTCGTGCAGGCAAATTCAAATTTTCCGGAAAAGACATTTTACCCATATAGCCTCTATCTTCTTTTAATCTTTTAGTCGTTTTCCATTCGAAAGGCTGTAATTCACAAACATAATTATGATCAGAAACTTGCACGGCAGGTAAATTTAGATTCGGATAATTAAAATCTTGAATGATTTGTTCTGGACTCCCAGACAACTTCAACGAGTCTAGAATTTGGCCCAGAGTAACAACTGATTCCTCTGTGTGTGTGGCAACTAGGGGAGGAAATTCTCCACATAAAAATCTTTTTCTATTAGTTGGTGCTCCGAAGTATTTAGCATTGTAGATAGATGCGTGTTGTAACGGATGCAACACAAAATCTCCATTTAAGCCTAAATCTCGAGCATGATACTCTTTTTTTATATATTTTTGTATATTAGGAACATTTTCTAAAACCCAATATTGTAATATCGAATTTTTTTTGAATTTCTTTCTTGCAACTATTCGCAAATAGGCCTCTAGGAGCTTAATTCCTAAGGCTTTGTCCCCATTTCCGGATTTGTTCGAATTAGAAAACGCAACACAAGGGGGAGAGCCAATAATAATTTCCGTATCAGGAATTAATTTATCAAATTCATCATCAGGCAAATAAGATAGCCTTATTACATCGTCTTGAATCACTTGACATTGTGGTTTATTAGCTTTATATGTATTTATTGCCGGTTCCCATTTATCAACTGCAAAACAGAGCTCAAATCCCGCTTGGCGGAACCCCTCAGAAAAGCCTCCTGCACCACAAAAGAAATCCGCTACTCTCATATCTACTTAGTCTCCCATTATGCATTTTTAGCTATTATTAGTAATATTGTATCATAATTTAGCATATATAGAAAAAAAATTGTGTCAGGTAAATGTAAGAAATGTTTTTATATATATTTTCACTGTAGTTTTAAGCCTTATTTATAGATTAAGACCCGGCTACTAAGATTTGTTCGATGTGGCCTTCGCTGATTTGTTCTGCTGAATTTAATTAGAAAAAATTCGTTTTTGAATATAGAATAAGCTACAAAATAAGCTACAAATCTATCTCCAGCAGAATTGGTGTGTGATCTGGTCTAGCCCCTGAATCAAGCATTTCGGACTTAATTACTTTTTCGGCAATCCGATTGCTAACCAGCCAGTAATCAATCCGCCAGCCGGAATTGTTTATTTTACTTGTTCTAATCCGCTGGGACCACCAGGAATAAACCCCGGTCGCGTCACCGTGCAGGTAACGAAAGGTGTCCGTAAACCCTCTGGCTAACAAATCAGTGAAGCCCTGGCGCTCTTCATCGG
>JAAYPH010000049.1 GCA_012519955.1 Candidatus Epulonipiscium sp. | reverse complement strand
TATTAGTACTAGGGTTATCAAGGGTAAAATGAACTCCACTTCGCTCCGCCCTTGACAACCACAGGCAATTGCTTCTAAATATCATATGGTTTCAAAATTTGTTGCATTTAATATTGCAATTTAGATATCTAAAATTATAGTATTAAAAGAAATAAAAATATTGATTAACTTAGAAGAATATGCTATACTTCCATGTGAAAATAAAACACACACGATTCGGATTTTTCGCTATGGTGCCCAATGGGTCTTGCGGAAAGATGACGAATTCGGAGGTAAAACCAAAAATAGGAGGAAATTGTAATGAGTGTTATTTCAATGAAACAATTATTAGAAGCAGGGGTTCATTTTGGACATCAAACAAGACGTTGGAACCCTAAAATGGCAGAGTATATCTTTACTGAAAGAAACGGAATTTATATTATTGACCTTCAAAAAACAGTAAAGAAAGTTGAAGAAGCTTATCAAGTAGTTCGTAATGTTGTTGAAGAAGGCGGAAATGTGCTTTTTGTAGGAACAAAAAAACAAGCTCAAGATTCTATCAAAGAAGAAGCTGAACGTTGTGGAATGTTCTATGTAAATCAAAGATGGTTAGGTGGAATGCTTACCAACTTTAAAACCATTCGTTCAAGAATTGACAGATTAAAACAATTAGAAGAAATGGAGCAAAATGGAACATTTGATTTGCTTCCAAAGAAAGAAGTAATCAAACTTCGCCACGAAAAAGAAAAACTTGAAAATAATGTGGGCGGAATCAAAGAAATGACTCAACTTCCAGACTTAATCTTTATAGTTGATCCAAGAAAAGAAAGAATTGCTATCCAAGAAGCTCATATTTTGGGTATTCCAATTATTGCAATCGTTGATACAAACTGTGACCCAGAAGAAGTAGACTATGTAATCCCAGGTAATGACGATGCAATTAGAGCAGTTAAATTAATTGTTGGAAAAATGGCTGATGCAGTTATTGAAGTAAAACAAGGGGTACAAGATACCGTTACTGCCGAAGAGGAATAAAGTCATAAGCCTTTAGGCTTCAGCCTGTTATTAGGTTGAAGCCTTTTATATACAGTGAATAAAGACATAAAAATTACAGACTATACATTATATGATAAAAAAATTTTATTGGAGGGTACAAATTATGGCAATTACAGCTACAATGGTAAAAGAATTAAGAGAAATGACTGGCGCAGGAATGATGGATTGTAAAAAAGCATTATCTGAAGCAAATGGTGATATGGATAAAGCTGTAGAACTTTTGAGAGAAAAAGGATTAGCAAAAGCTGCTAAAAAAGCAGGACGAATTGCTGCTGAAGGTTTGGTTGTAACCTATATTTCAGAAGATGGAAAAGTTGGAACATTAGTAGAAGTAAACAGTGAAACAGATTTCGTTGCTAAAAATGAAGAATTTAAAACATTCGCTGCTCAAGTTGCTAAACAAGCTGCAATAACAAAAACAACTTCTATTGAAGACTTTAAGAAAGAAGCATGGATTTTAGATCCTTCTAAGACTATAGAAGAAGTATTAACAGAAAAAATCTCTGTTATCGGTGAAAATTTGAATATTAGACGTTTTGTAAAATTTGAAACTGAAGCTGGAGTAATCGTATCTTATATTCATGGTGGCGGAAGAATTGGTGTATTAGTTGAATTAAGCAGCCAAGATACTTCTGATAAAGTAAAAGAAGCTGCTAAAGATGTTGCGATGCAAATTGCTGCAGCTAATCCTCAATATATAACAAGGGATGAAATTCCTGCTGACTTTATTGAAAAAGAAAGAGAAATTTTAAAGCAACAAGCTCTAAATGAAGGTAAACCAGCTAATATTGTTGAGAAAATGATAGAAGGTCGTTTAACAAAGAACTTAAAAGAAATGTGCTTAGTAGACCAACAATTCATTAAAGATCCAGATATGACTGTTGCTAAATATTTAGAAAGTGTTTCAAAAGAAGTTGGAACAGATATCACCATTAAAGCATTTGCTCGTTTTGAAACCGGCGAAGGTTTAGAAAAGAAAGAAGAAAACTTTGCAGAAGAAGTTGCAAAACAAATGAATTTATAATTTTATTAGTAGAGTTGGGGGGGCACAATGTGTTTCCCCTTTTCTATGGATGAATATAAATTTTTTTGTAAAAAACGTTTTTACTTAATATTTGGATATAAAATTTACAATTTATATGGAATAATATTAAAAAATATGATACATTAATAGCGGAGGAAAAATCCTATGACAAAATTTAAACGTATCTTAATTAAATTAAGCGGTGAAGCCCTAGCTGGTTCCAAAGGTATTGGTTTTGACTTCGATACAGTAATGTCTGTAGTTGGGCAATTAAAGAAATTGGTTGAGCAAGGAACAGAAATTGCTGTTGTTATTGGAGGCGGAAACTTTTGGAGAGGCAGAAGCAGTGAAGAAATGGACAGAACGAAAGCAGACCAAATAGGGATGCTTGCTACTGTTATGAATGCTTTGTATACTGCGGAAATATGCAGATCGCAAGGCTTAAATGCAGTTGTTCAGACCCCATTTCAGATAGGTACTATGACAGAAGTGTTTACAAAAGAAAGTGCTATTCATTACATAACCAATAATACAATCGTCTTTTTTGCCGGCGGGACAGGGCATCCTTTCTTTTCAACTGATACAGGAGCCGCATTAAGAGGATGTGAAATAGAAGTAGATGCTCTTTTATTTGCAAAGAATATTGATGGAGTATATGATTCAGATCCTAAATTAAACCCCGCTGCAAAGAAAATTGATCAAATAACCTGCAAAGAAATTTTGGATAAGGATCTAAAAGTCATCGATGGAACGGCAGCAAGTCTTTGCATGGAGCAAAAATTACCCATACTTGTTTTTGGGCTTAATACGGACAACAGTATAATTAAGGCAGTTTCTGGTGAAAATATAGGCACATTAATAACAAATTAAGGGGGAAATACTATGGATGCTAAAGCATATGAAGTTTATGAAAAGAAAATGAAGAAAACGATTAGTACATTGGAAGAGGAATTCAATACTATTCGTGCGGGACGGGCTAATCCTCATATACTTGATAAAATTACTGTAAACTATTATGGTGTTCAAACACCGCTTCAACAGGTTGGAAATATTACTGTACCAGAAGCTAGAATCATCCAAATTCAACCTTGGGATAATTCTTTACTAAAAGAAATTGAAAAAGCTATTATGACATCGGATATTGGAATCAATCCTAACAATGATGGAAAAGTTATTAGATTGATCTTCCCTGAACTGACAGAGGAAAGAAGAAAACAGCTCACAAAAGAAGTGAAGAAAAAAGGTGAAGAAGCAAAAGTGGCAATTAGAAACATCCGCAGAGACGCCCTTGAACACTTTAAAAAAGTTCAAAAAAATGGAGAAATTACTGAAGATGATTTAAAGGATTGCGAAGAAGACATTCAAAAAATGACAGATCGTTTTATTAATGACATAGATAAACGTGTTGAACTTAAAAGTAAAGATATCCTTGCAGTATAGAATTATTACATATGCCCCTTCTCTGGAGGGGTATTTGTTAATTTATTCGTTATGGAGGTCAGGATGGACGGAAGTTATTATAAACAGATGATTGACTTAGATAGTCTGCCAAAACATATAGCAATCATAATGGACGGAAATGGACGTTGGGCTAAAAACAGAAAAAAATCAAGAACCCATGGTCATCAAGCGGGATCAAAGGCCTTAGAAAAAGTATTAAACGCAGCAGATGCTTTAGGGATACCCCATTTAACGGTATATGCTTTTTCTACTGAGAACTGGCAAAGGCCCAAAGATGAAGTAGAAAGTTTAATGAATTTACTTAGAAATTATTTAAAAAAATACTTACGGGATTCAGACAAAAACAACATAAAGATTGATATTTTAGGAGATAAAACTAAACTAGATGAAGACATTCAAGATCAAATTCGTGAACTGGAAATGAAGACTTCCAAGAAAAACGGGTTAAATTTACATATTGCTTTGAATTATGGAAGCCGTGATGAAATGATCCGTGCGATAAAAAGAATGGGGCAAGATATTTTAGAATCTAAACTAAGTATTGATTCTATTAATCAGAGTACTTTTTCTATGTATTTAGACACAGGAAGTATTCCTGATCCTGATCTTTTGATTCGTACCAGCGGTGAACAAAGACTTAGCAATTTTTTATTATGGCAAATAGCGTACAGTGAGCTATATTTTTGTGACAAGCTATGGCCGGATTTTGATGAAAACGATCTTTATAAAGCAATTTACGAATTCCAAAATAGAAACCGTCGTTTTGGATTAATATAAGGTTCGGAGGAGATTTTATTGCGTTTGCGTATTATAACAGCGGTTTTTGGAATTCCACTGTTACTAGGAATAGTTTTATCGGGTGGATGGATTCTAAAACTTGCAATCGGAGTTATGACTTTAGTAGGTTTATATGAATTTTATACGGTGATGGAGAAGAAAGCTCATCCTATAAAATATATTGGGTATATTTACACTATGCTTTTTACATTTTTTGTGTTTCCTTATGATGAGTGGTATTTTGTATTTTTTATGTGTTTTTTATTTACATTACTTTTAAGTATTATATTTTTTCATCAAAAATATAATATTATAGATGTAGCCGTTACATTTATAGGCTTTTTTTATGTTTGCATTTTATTTTTTTATGTTCAAAAAGTTCGTAATCTTGAATATGGAGAATATTTTGTCTGGTTAATATTTATCAGCGCTTGGGGAAGTGACACATTAGCATATTTTACCGGCATCACAATTGGAAAGCATAAGCTCTGTCCTCAGTTAAGCCCTAAAAAAACTGTAGAAGGTGCCTTAGGCGGAATTGTAGGTGGATCACTTTTATCACTTATATACGGCATCATTGTTACATATATTACAGAAATTCCGATTATATATTTCCCAGCGATTTGTTCTATAATAGGAGGTACTGGGGCGATTGTATCACAATTAGGCGATTTGACAGCATCTTCAGTCAAAAGATATGTCAATATAAAAGACTACGGCAATTTGTTTCCTGGGCATGGAGGCGTATTAGATAGATTTGATAGCATACTTTTCACTGCACCATTAGTATATTATTCTATAATTGTACTCAATTTGATTTTCTAAGGCTTTTACACAAGATTCCTTGAAGTTTATTAACTACTTATGAGGAAGTTGCTTGAATGATAAACGAGGTGAATATTTTGAGAAAAATTTCAATATTAGGCTCAACAGGCTCTATAGGTACGCAGACTTTAGACGTCATTAGAAATCTGAAGGATATAAAGGTATGTGGGTTATCAACTAACCAAAATATTGAGCTGCTTGAGCAACAAATTCATGAATTTCATCCGAAAAAAGTAGCCGTTATGGATGAAAAAAAGGCATATGAGTTAAAAAAAAGATTAAATGGTTCTGTTGAAGTTTTAACTGGGATTGATGGATTAATAGAAATATCTACTATGGAAGAGATTGATACAGTTGTTACATCTGTAGTAGGAACGATTGGACTCATACCGACTTTTGAAGCGATAAAAAGAAAAAAGAATATCGCTTTAGCCAATAAAGAAACTCTTGTTACTGCAGGACAAATCATTATGGAAGAAGCTAAGAAAAACGACGTTAGTATTCTTCCTGTAGATAGTGAGCATTCTGCAATATTTCAATGTTTACAAGGGAATAAGCAAAATTCCATTCATAGAATTATTTTAACTGCCTCCGGTGGACCATTTAGAGGCAAATCATTAGCAGATCTTCAAAGTGTAACCGTTGAAGATGCCCTAAAACATCCAAATTGGTCAATGGGTGCTAAAATCACTGTGGATTCTTCTACAATGATGAATAAAGGATTGGAAGTTATTGAAGCAAAATGGTTGTTTAATGTTGAAGCCAAACAAATTGAGGTGGTAGTTCATCCACAAAGCATGATCCATTCTATGGTCGAATTTGAAGATGGCTCTATTATGGCGCAGATCGGTGAACCGGATATGAGGGTACCCATTCAATATGCCTTAACTTTTCCAAAGCGCTATAAAAATAATTGGCCAAAAGTTGATTTTACCAAAAGAAATGTATTTTCCTTTGAACAACCTGATTTGTCTATTTTTAAGTGTTTACAGCTAGCCTATGATGCTCTTGCCATTGGCGGCTCTATGCCTGCGGTATTGAATGCAGCGAATGAAATAGCAGTAGAGCGGTTCTTAACAAAAGAAATTCAGTTTTTGGATATTCCTTTAATGATTGAAAAAGCTATGGAAGCACATAATACAATAATGAATCCAACATTATCGGATATCTTGGATGCAGATCAATGGGCGAGAGAATTTACGAAAGGGCGGTGATATAAGTGACAATTTTAATTGCACTTATAGTATTTGGGGCAATCGTTTTGGTTCATGAATTTGGGCATTATATTGTTGCTAAAAAAAGCGGCGTAAAAGTTGAAGAATTCGCCATTGGAATGGGACCTAAGCTTATTAGTAAGCAATATGGAGAAACTCTCTATTCAATTCGCCTCCTTCCAATGGGAGGATTTTGTAAGATGCTGGGAGAGGATTCTGCTTCAGAAGACAAACGTTCTTTTACCAACAAATCAGTTGGAACGCGTATTGCAGTTATATTTGCAGGTTCCTTTATGAATCTGGTTTTAGCTTTCTCAATTATTGCCTGGCTTGTAGGATCCAACGGATATATCACAACTATAATAGATCATGTATTACCAGATACTCCGGCTGCAAATTCCGGTTTTCAGCCAGGGGATAAAATTATTTCTCTTGATGGACAGAAAATTCACATAAGACAAGAAATCAGTTTAATACTCAGTCAAACTCGCGATAATCCAATAGAAATCGTTGCTTCCAGAAATGGAGAAAAAATTACGAAAGTAATTACGCCTGTGATTGATGAAAATACCAATCAGGGATTTTTAGGTATTAGTTTTGAAGCTAAAGATCAGGGTGAAGCAAGTTTATTTGAAATTTTGGGTCAGAGTTTTTGGCAGGTGATCTTTCTTGTAAAACAAGTAATAATTGGATTTATACAAATTGTTACAGGACAAGTAAGCAGAGATCAGATTGCAGGCCCTGTTGGCGTTATTCAGATTATAGGAGAAAGTTATGAGTCCGGATTAAAAACAAGTTTCTATATTGCGATTCAAAATGTATTATATTTTGCAGCCATAATCAGTGCGAACTTAGGCGTTATGAATTTACTGCCTGTTCCTGCACTGGATGGAGGCAGATTAGTATTTTTAATCATTGAGGCTTTAAGAGGTAAGCCTATTGCTGTTGAAAAAGAAGGTATAATACATTTTATAGGGTTTGCATTATTGATGGTATTAATGGTTTTTGTATTGTATAATGATGTAATTAGAATTATAGCGCATTAGCTATTAGGAGGCTTAAAATTGAACGCTGACTCTTTATACCGCAAACCAACAAGGACTGTTTATATAGGAAATGTCCCAATCGGAGGGGAACATCCCATAGTTATACAATCCATGTGTAATACAGACACCAGAAATGTTATTGAAACTGTAAAGCAAATTCATGCATTAGAAAAAGTAGGCTGTGAGATTATTCGTGTAGCTGTTCCTGATATGGACGCAGCTAATGCAATCCGTGAAATAAAAAAACAAATTCATATACCTTTGGTTGCAGATATTCATTTTGATTATAGATTGGCCTTAACTTGCATACAAAACGGTATTGATAAGTTACGAATTAATCCCGGCAATATTGGAGGAAAAGAGAAAGTTAAAGAAGTCGTTAAAGCAGCAAAAGAACGGGGAATACCAATTAGAATCGGAGTAAATGCGGGATCCTTGGAGAAGGTTTTACTGGAGAAACATGGCGGTGTTACCCCAAAAGCTTTGGTAGAAAGTGCTCAAAAACATATTTATATTTTAGAAGAACTTGATTTTTATGATATTGTTGTGTCTATTAAAGCATCCAATGTTTTATTGTCCTTAAGAGCTTACGAAGAATTTTCCAGTGCAATGGATTATCCTCTCCATGTGGGAATAACAGAAGCAGGAACAATAAGAAGCGGTACCATAAAATCTGCAGTAGGTATTGGGGCAATTTTGTCCAGAGGAATAGGAGACACGATCAGAGTATCGCTGACGGGTGATCCTATCGAAGAAGTTAGATGTGCAAAAGAAATACTTAAAGCGCTCGGTTTAAGATCTTTTGGAGTAGAATTTATATCTTGTCCTACCTGCGGAAGAACAGAAATAGATTTGATTACTCTTGCTAATGAAGTTGAAAAAAAATGTATGGACATGGACAAAAACATCAAGGTTGCAGTGATGGGATGTGTAGTAAACGGCCCAGGTGAAGCCAGAGAAGCAGATATAGGCATAGCAGGAGGAAAAGGAGTAGGCCTTATTTTCAAGAAAGGCGAAATTATTAAAAAAGTACCTGAAGATCAATTATTAGAAGCATTGCTTCAAGAAATTGATAAGCTATAAGGTAAGATGTTGTAAATACAAGGAGTTTTTCCCTTGCATTTGTTTATCAGTAATGATATAATTCTTTGTAACGGATATCAAATAAGCATTTTACTGTAAAGAGTGGGTTGCAACCCACTCTTTCTATTGTAATAAGGTAAAAGGCTTGTGAAGCGAAACAAATGAATAGGAAATTACCTTTTTTTGAAGACTATATAAAAAGGATATATTATAGTATTAAGTCAATTAATACTATTATGCTTCATGATTTGATACATAATTGGGTTTTCAATCATTATAGAGGGAAAGAAATAAGAAAGGATGATTATATGTCTAAACATAGGATTGAACAGCTTGTACAATCTTATCTTGAACCTATTATGGAAAAATATAATTTCGAATTAGTAGATTTGGAGTATGTAAAAGAAGGAACCAACTGGTATCTTAGAGCTTTCATCGATAAGGAAGGAGGAGTTACGATTGACGATTGTGAATTAGTGTCAAGAACATTAGAAGCAAAATTAGATGAAGAAGATCCTATCGAAAATCCTTATATTTTAGAAGTTAGTTCTCCAGGCTTAGATCGTCCTTTAAAAAAAGATTCTGATTTTGAACGTTTTAAAGGAGAAATTGTAGATATAAAGCTTTATAAACCTTTTAATAAAAAGAAAGAATATAGAGGCGAATTGGTGGGACTGAAAGATAATATTGTCACAATTATAGATGAAGACAATAATACATTATCTTTTTCAAGAAATGACATTGCCATTATACGATTGGCCATTTTATTCTGATATATTTATGTTAAATGAGGAGGTAAATAAGATGAACGCCGAATTCATCGGTGCATTAGAGCAGCTAGCAAAAGAAAAAGGAATTGATAAAGAATTGCTTATTGAGGCAATTGAAACATCATTGGTATCAGCGTGTAAAAAGAATTTTGGTACATCTCAAAACATTAAGGTGATCATCGACAGAGAAAATGGTGATGTATCCGTTTACGCTCAAAAAACAGTTGTTGAGGAAGTTGAAAACGATGCGTTAGAAATTTCACTGGAAGATGCAAAAAAGATAAAAGTGAATTATGAAATTGGAGATATTGTAGATATAGAAGTAACTCCTAAGAACTTTGGAAGAATTGCAGCTCAAACTGCAAAACAAGTTGTTGTTCAGAGAATAAGAGAAGCGGAACGAGAAATTATATATAATCAATATATCACAAAAGAAAAAGATATTATCACGGGCATTATTCAAAGAAAAGAAAGAAAAAATGTCATCATTAATTTAGGTAAAACAGAAGCGATTCTTCCTCCAAATGAACAAATTGTTGGAGAAGAATATAATTTTAACTCTCGTATCAAAGTTTATGTTTTAGAAGTTAAGCAAACAACCAAAGGACCTCAGATCAACGTATCGAGAACCCATCCGGAACTTGTGAAGAGATTATTTGAACAAGAGGTACCAGAGGTATACGAAGGAATAGTTGAAATTAAAAGCATTGCAAGGGAAGCCGGTTCAAGAACGAAAATGTCAGTTTATTCTAAAGACCCAGAAGTAGATCCTGTAGGAGCTTGTGTAGGACAAAACGGTCAACGGGTAAATGTTATTGTCAATGAACTTAGAGGAGAAAAAATAGACATTATTCAATGGAGTGAAGATCCAAAAGAATACATTGCTGCGGCATTAAGTCCTTCCAAGGTTTTAGAAGTATCTGTTAATGAAGAAGATAAAAGTACCAAAGTAGTGGTACCGGATTATCAATTATCCCTGGCGATTGGAAAAGAAGGCCAAAATGCTAGATTAGCAGCAAAGTTAACAGGCTGGAGAATTGATATTAAAAGTGAATCACAGGCTAAAAAAATAGGATTTATCGAGGAAAAGAAAGAAGACGAACAGAATTTAGAATAATTCGAATAGAATAATTTAGTTGGAGAGGAGTGAAAATATGAAAACAAGAAAAATTCCTCTTAGAAAATGTACTGGCTGCCAGGAAATGAAAAATAAAAAAGAACTCATAAGAGTTGTAAGAAATAATGAAGGTGAATTTTCTTTGGATTTTACAGGGAAAAAGCCTGGACGGGGAGCTTATATTTGTCCTACGGAAGAATGTTTATTAAAAGCTCAAAAATCTAAAGGCTTAGAGAGATCTTTTAAGGTGGCAGTTCCCAGTGAAATATATGAAGCATTGAAAAGTGAGCTGAAAGATAAAAATGAATAATCCGATTTTTTTTATGTTAAGTTTATGTCAGAAAGCAGGAAAGCTTTTATCTGGAGAATTTCAATGCGAACAGGCAATCAAGACCGGAAAGGCAAAAATGATCATTATTGCTAAAGATGCATCTAGTAATACAAAAAAGCTGTTCAAAGATAAATGTAAGTTTAGGAATATCCCTCTCTATGAATTGGGTTCAAAAGAACAGTTAGGACATACGATAGGAAAAGATCAGCGAGCTTCTTTAGCTGTCATAGATGAAAATTTTTATCGTAAGCTAAAGCAATTGCTAGAGAATGAAGAAGTATGAAATATTGGAGGTGGGCTATTTGTCAAAAATTAGAGTATATGAAATTGCAAAACAGTTAAACATAAGTAGTAAAGAACTTATTAAAAAACTAAAGGAATTCGGAGTGGAAGTACATAGTCATATGAGTACGTTAGAGGATGACGAAGCACAATTAATCGTCGACTATTATTCAAATGATAAACAAGAATCCGAAAGTACAGAAATACCAGAAGAAAAAGTTGAAGAAGATGCTAATATAGTTGCTAAACAAGAGCAATCTACAAAAAAGATGAATGACTCAAATAAAAAGGCAAAAAATCAAAAGGACAAAGGTATGAAAGAAGAAGTAAAACAAGAAGTAAAACAAGATTCCGTTGAGCACAGTGATGATATTCAAGTGATTCAAATTCCGAATAAAATAACTGTTCAAACCCTTGCTGAAAAATTAGGAAAAGCTCCTTCAGAAGTCATAAAATTTCTTATGATGAAAGGGGTTATGGCAGCTATTAATCAAGAAATTGATTTTGATACAGCTTCACAGGTTGCTGAAGAATATGGCATCTTACTGGAAGAAGAAGCGGAAGAAGTATTAGAGGAAAAAATGTTTGAAGAGGAACCAGATAATCCAGAAGATCTTGTGGAAAGACCTCCTGTAGTTGTTGTTATGGGTCATGTTGACCATGGAAAGACATCTCTTTTAGATGCGATTAGAGAAAGTAATGTTACAGCTAAAGAAGCTGGAGGAATTACTCAGCATATCGGGGCTTCAACAGTAGAGATTAATGGAAAGAAAATCACTTTCCTGGATACTCCAGGGCATGAAGCTTTTACTGCTATGAGAATGCGCGGAGCGCAAGTAACCGATATTGCCATATTGGTTGTTGCTGCAGATGATGGTGTAATGCCGCAAACGATCGAAGCAATTAATCATGCTAAAGCAGCTAATGTTCAAATTATTGTAGCGGTTAACAAAATAGATAAGCCAAGTGCAAATCCTGATCGAGTAAAGCAAGAGTTGGCTGACCATGGACTTCTTGTGGAAGAATGGGGCGGAGATACAATTTGTGTTCCTGTTTCAGCCATTGCAAAAACGAATTTAGATACTTTATTGGAAATGGTTCTACTTGTAGCAGAAATGGCAGAATTAAAGGCTAATCCCAATAAACGTGCAAGAGGTACCATTATTGAAGCTCAGCTGGATAAAGGCAGAGGTCCGGTAGCCACAGTGCTTGTTCAAAGCGGTACGCTTAAAGTGGGAGATCCTATTGTTGCAGGTTCAGCTTATGGAAGAATTCGTGCGATGATGGATGATAAAGGCCGCCGTGTTAAAAAAGCAGGGCCATCTACACCTGTTGAAATTCTTGGCTTGTCAGAGGTTCCTGCAGCAGGTGACAGTTTCTATGTAGCTGAAAGTGATAAACAAGCTCGTCATTATGCACAAATACTGGCTGAAAGAAATAGAGAACAATCTTTAAGAGCAACACCTAATAAAGTTTCTCTCGACGATTTATTCAGTCAGATACAGTCTGGAAATGTAAAGCAACTCAATATTGTTGTTAAAGCCGATGTGCAAGGTTCTGTAGAGGCTGTAAAACAAAGCTTAGAGCGTTTATCTAATGACGAAGTAAGAATTCATACTATTCATGGCGGAGTTGGAGCCATTACCGAGTCCGATGTTATGCTAGCCTCTGCTTCCAATGCAATTATTATTGGATTCAATGTTCGACCTGAAGCTGGAGCTAAGTCTGTTGCTGAGACAGAAAAAGTAGATATTCGATTATATCGTATTATTTATAATGCAATCGAAGATATAGAAGCTGCAATGAAAGGTATGCTTGATCCGGAATTCCAAGAAAAAGTAATCGGTCATGCAGAAATTCGACAAACCTTTAAGGTGTCAGGTGTGGGAACAATAGGCGGTGCATATGTCCAAGACGGAAAATTTGTTAGAAATGCAAAAGTACGTATTATTAGAAATGGCATTGTTGTATATGAAGGACAATTAAGTTCTTTAAAGAGATTTAAAGATGATGTAAAAGAAGTAAATACCGGATATGAGTGCGGATTAACCTTTGAAAAGTATAATGACATCAAGGAAGGCGACATTGTTGAAGCATTTGTAATGGAAGAAATACCAAGAACGTAGGTGATAAAATTGGCAAAAGGATCAAGAATGATAAGAATAAATGAAGAGATTAAAAAGGAATTAAGCGATATCATTCGACAGGACTTAAAAGATCCTAGGATTAATCAGACGATGGTTAGTGTTCTTAACGTAGATACAACCAACGACTTAAAATACTGTAAGATATATATTAGCATAATGGGAGACGAGGAACAGAAACAAGGAGTAATCGATGGCTTAAAAAGTGCCAGCGGATTTATTCGTCGAGAAATTGCAAGAAGAATTAATTTACGTAATACTCCTGAGTTAATCTTTAAAATGGATGATTCAATTGAATATGGCATTCGCCTCTCAAAGCTTATACATGATGTAAATTCAAATACAGAGGATGACTCTCAATGAATGCTTTCGATATTATTCAATCATTGAAGAAATACACTCACATTGCTTTAGCAGCCCATATTAGCCCTGATGGAGATGCCATCGGGGCATGTACTGCCTTAGCCTTGGCACTTGCAAAAATAAATAAGAAGCCTATTATTCTTATGGAAGAATATCTGGAGAAATACAATTTTTTACCGGGCAGGCAATACATCTATAACACATATCCGGCTGATGAGCCTTTAGAGCTTTTTGTTGCATTGGATTGTGGAGATTTGCAAAGGCTTGGGGCATATGCAGAGTATTTTGAGAAGGCCCCATTGACCATAAATATAGATCACCATATTAGTAATCCTAATTATGGAGATTATAATTATGTTGATTCGGAGGCTTCTTCAACTTGTGAGATCATATATAAAATCATTAAACAATCTGAAATCAATATAGATGATGAAATAGCAGCTTCCCTTTATACTGGCATTGTCTTTGATACGGGAGGCTTTAAGCATAGCAATACAACTGCCTTAACCCATCAAATCATTTCTGATTTAATAAAATATAATATAGAGTTTTCAGATATTATGGACAGATTATTCTATTCTCGTTCGATTGAATCTGCAAAATTGTTGGGCTTGGCACTTAATAAAATGGAGCTGCTGCAAGACAAGCAGTTGTGTGTATGCGATTTAAGCAAGAAAGAAATGGAAGAAGTAGGGGCATCCGTTAACGATACAGAAGGGATTATTTCTTCTATGAAGAATATAGAAGGTGTTTTGGTTGCTATTCTTCTCTATGAAAAGAACAGCAATGAAGTAAAAGTAAGTTTTAGAGCTTCCGGGGATAAAGATGTTTGCAAAATTGCACAGATCTTTCAAGGAGGAGGCCATAAGAAAGCCGCTGGATGTTCTTTGAATACTGACTTAATTGATGCTAAGAAAAAAATTCTGGATATAGTTCAAAAAGAATTGTTTTAGGGAGAAATAAAATTGAATGGAATTTTAAATATCTATAAAGAAAAAGGATACACATCCCATGATGTAGTAGCTGTTATCCGCAAAATGCTTCATCAAAAAAGAGTAGGTCACACAGGAACTCTTGATCCTGAAGCAGAAGGCGTTCTTCCTATCTGTATAGGGAAAGCTACTAAAGCTGTAGAATTTTTAACAGATCAGAAAAAAAGATATCTAGCAATTGCTAAGTTGGGTACTACTACAACAACACAAGATGCTGTGGGAGATATTATTGAGACAAAACCAGTTAATTTTGATAAAAATAAAATTGAAAAGATTGTTAACTCCTTTATTGGGAAATACGAACAAGTTCCCCCTATGTATTCTGCCATAAAAGTGAATGGAAAGAAATTATATGAGTTGGCAAGGCAAGGGAAAACCGTTGAACGAAAAGCAAGAAAAGTGTATATCTATGACATAAAGATTACTTCCTTTATGCCTCCAGATCAGATTGAGTTAGATATTCTATGTTCAAAAGGCACTTACATTAGAACTTTATGTGCAGACATTGGTGATCTATTAGGCTGCGGAGCTCATATGGGCAGTTTAATAAGAACAGAAGTTGGAATTTTTAATCTTAATAATAGTATAAAATTAGATCAATTAAAGGAATTGATTGATCAACAAAAGCTCGATACCATTATTACAAATATAGATGAATTGTTCCAGGACTATCCTTCCGTAACCATAAAAGAAAACGGTGAAAAGGCTTTGATCAACGGCAATAGAATTTATTTTTCTTATATCAACAGTAATATGAAGGAAATAAAAGATCAAGATATTATTAAAGTATACAATTATCGTGGAAGTTTTATCGGTCTTTATAAAGTTGTAATTGAAGGTGCAGAATCATACCTAAAACCGCTGAAACTATTTTTGTAAGGGGTTTTATAATGAAATATATATCAAATTTAAATATTTCTCAAAATACTCCTAGTGTTGTAACATTAGGAAATTTTGATGGAATTCATTTAGGACATAGAAAATTAATAGAAACTGTTAAAACCGTTAGTAAAGATAAAAACTATCAATCTATTGTTTTTTCATTTTATCCCCATCCTCAAACAGTACTACAAAAAGCCCAGTCATTAAAAATGATTTTCTCAAGATCTGAGAAAAAACACAGACTAGAACAAATGGGAATTGACGTCTATATAGAGTATCCTTTTACAAAAGAATTTGCAGATGTTTCTGCGGAAGAATTTGTTGAAGAAATTCTTATTAAACAGCTTAAAACTAAAGTTATTGTTATTGGTTCCAATAATAAATTTGGCAGAAAACAACAAGGTAATGTTCAGTTTTTAAAAGAAAGAGAAAAAGAATGGGGACTAACGGTTATAGAAATAACTCCTGTTTTATATCAAGGTGAAGTTGTCAGCAGTACCAGAGTGAGAGCAGAATTAGCCAAAGGCAATATTAATAAAGTCAATGAATTACTAAAGGTGCCCTATATCATTATGGGAAAGGTTTTGGAAGGAAAAAAATTAGGAAATACTCTAGGATTTCCTACAGCTAATATTGCAACGCAAGAAGATCGATTATACCCCCCAAATGGAGTGTATATAACTCGAACAAAATGGAAAGATCAATATTATAATAGTGTTACAAATATTGGTTACAATCCTACTGTAAATGGAAAAAATAAAGTTATTGAGACTTATATTATAGATTTTGATGAGAATTTATATAATCAAGAGGTAGAAATAGAGTTTTACCAGTGGATTCGTAGTGAGCAAAAATTTTCAAATTTTGAAGAACTCACTAAACAAGTGAGAAAAGATGTGGATTTAGCAAAATCATATTTTGCTGATTTTTAATAAATTTAATTGTTTTATTATGAAATTTATAAATACAGTTTACATTAAAGATGTAGAATGGTATAATACTTTTTGTAAAATAACCTTTGCTCGGATTTAGGTAACTCCGACCTGTTCTTAGCAAAAGGGGTTAAAAAATAAAGGAGGATTATTTTAATGGATAAGGTAAGAAAACAAGAAATCATCGCAAAATATGGAAGAACTGAGAGTGATACTGGATCTCCAGAAGTTCAAATAGCTCTTCTTACAGAAAGAATCAATCATTTAACAGAGCATTTAAGAACTCATAAGAAAGACCATCATTCAAGAAGAGGTCTTCTTAAAATGGTAGGACAAAGAAGAGGTTTATTAAATTATCTTATTAAGAAAGATATCGAAAGATATCGTACTATTATCGAAGAGTTAGGCATAAGAAAATAATAACCGTATGGAGCGGAGTAATCCGCTCCATTATTTTAGCAATTTTACACTATATTTCATAAAATAATTTTCATAAACATATCATCAATATTTAATACTAAATATACATAAGATTAATTAGGAAGGAGTAGTATACTATATGTCTAAGATATTTTCGACAGAGTTAGCCGGGCGTACACTTTCCGTTGAAATTGGAAAAGTAGCAGAATTAGCTAATGGAGCTGCAATTGTAAGATATGGAGATACTGTGGTTTTAGTTACAGCAACTGCTTCTGATAAGCCAAGGGAAGGGATAGATTTTTTTCCATTAAGTGTTGATTATGAAGAAAGACTGTATTCAGTTGGTAAAATTCCCGGAGGCTTTATTAAGAGAGAAGGGAAACCCACAGAAAAAGCAATTTTGACATCTAGGGTTATTGACCGTCCGATTAGACCATTATTCCCTAAAGATTATCGTAATGATGTTTCTATTGTGGCGACCGTACTTTCTGTTGACCAAGACTGCAGTCCTGAAATAGCTGCAATGATAGGCTCATCCATTGCCCTTTCTATTTCAGATATTCCATTTGCAGGCCCTACAGGTTCTGTCAATGTTGGATATATTGACGGGGAAATCATTATTAACCCTACTGCAGCTCAAAGAGAAGTAAGCAGATTATCCTTAACCGTTTCTTCTACGAAGGACAAAGTAATGATGATTGAAGCAGGCGCAGATGAAATAGAAGAAAGTGTTATGCTTGAAGCTATTTTTAGAGGACATGAAGAAAATCAAAAAATTGTACAATTTATAGAAGAGATTCAAGCAGAATGTGGGAAGCCAAAACACGAATATGAAAAACATGAAATTCCTGAAGAAATTTATAACACAGTAAAATCAGTTATTGGCGATGAAGCAATGGAAAATGCTGTTTTTACTGATGATAAACAACAAAGAGAAAAACAAATCAAGGAGCTTACAGAAAAAATTACGGCATATTTCCTTGAAAATCATCCTGAATATGAGGCTTATATTAATGAAGCCATTTACAAGTTCGAAAAAGAAACCGTACGAAGAATGATTTTAAAACAACATAAGCGCCCTGATGGAAGAGCACTAGAAGAAATTAGATCTCTTAGTGCAGAGGTTGACATACTTCCAAGAACTCATGGTTCCGCATTATTTAAAAGAGGACAGACTCAAGTTTTAACAGTAACAACTTTGGGTGCTATGGGAGATGTACAGATTTTAGACGGATTAGATGCTTTAGAAGACACAAAACGATATATGCACCATTATAATTTCCCATCCTTCTCTGTAGGAGAAACAAAACCTTCCAGAGGCCCCGGAAGAAGAGAAATAGGTCACGGCGCTTTGGCAGAAAGAGCATTGCTTCCTGTTATACCTAGTGAAGAAGAATTTCCTTATGCAATTCGTTTGGTTTCTGAAGTATTAAGCTCTAATGGTTCTACTTCTCAAGCCAGCGTTTGTGGAAGTACATTATCCTTAATGGCTGCAGGTGTGCCGATTAAAGCTCCTGTTGCAGGAATTTCTGTAGGACTGGTAACTGGAGAAAATGATGATGAATTTGTATTGCTTACAGATATACAAGGATTAGAGGATTTCTTTGGAGATATGGACTTCAAAGTTGCTGGAACCCATAAGGGAATCACTGCAATCCAAATGGATATAAAGATCCAAGGATTAACAAAAGAAATTATAGAAAAATCTTTACAGCAAACTAAACGAGCAAGAGCATATATTCTCGATGAAGTAATGCTAAAAGCTATTTCAGAGCCTAGAAAAACACTTTCTCCTTATGCTCCGCAGATTGTTCGTACCAATGTTGATCCGGAAAAAATCAGCGAAATCATTGGACCCCGTGGAAAAACAATCAATAAAATTATTGAAGAAACAGGAGTTAAAATTGATATTGAAGATGATGGACGTATCTTTATTTGTGGCGTAGACTCAGAAAAAGTAAAGAAAGCTCTCTCAATTATCGAAGGCATTGCAAAGGATATTCAACCCGGTGAAATATATTTAGGAAAAGTAACAAAGATTATGAATTTCGGAGCCTTTGTTGAAATTGCTCCTGGAAAAGAAGGTCTTGTTCATATTTCCAAATTAGCCCATGAACATGTAAAGAATGTAGAAGACGTTGTTCATATAGGTGACGAAATCTTAGTTAAAGTAACTGAAATAGATAAGCAAGGCAGAATTAATTTATCCAGAAAAGATACTTTGCCTAAGCCTGAAAAAGAAGAGAATACAGAATCATAAACATAGCCTCATGGTTTATGTTTTGTTTGAAATGAGATCTTTACTACATTATGCAAGGATAAATCGATTCATTCTACGTGCGTGCGGCTATTGCACGCTTTTATTGTAATTATTAATGTTTTAAGAGGATAGTTTTTCAGAAAATGGCTATAATGAAGTAAAAAATCCTTAGAAAAGGAGAAATCTTATGTTCAGACTTAAGAAATTGCCCAATGGCGTTACAATTGTATCAGAGAAACTTCCCTTTGTAAGGTCTATTGCTTTAGGGATTTGGGTACGTAATGGTTCCAGACATGAAAGAATCCATGAAAGCGGGATTTCGCATTTTATTGAGCATATGTTATTCAAAGGGACTAAAAACAGAACTTCAAAACAAATAGCGGATGAAATGGATCGAATTGGCGGCCAGCTGAATGCTTATACGACTAAAGAATATACATGTTATTATTTTAGGGCTTTGGACAATCACATTGATCAGGCGTTAGACATATTGACCGATATGTTTTTAAATTCAAATTTTGAAGAAAAAGAAATTGAAAAGGAAAAAGGAGTTATCTTAGAAGAAATTAATATGTATGAAGATTCTCCTGAAGAACTGGTACATGATTTGATGCAAAAGGCTGTGTGGGAAGAAAATCCTTTAGGAGAGCCTATCCTTGGAACTACAGAGACCATTGCCACATTTGATCATAAAACTCTAAAAAACTTTTTTAATAAGAGATATCGTCCTGAGAATACAGTTATTGCAGTAGCAGGAAACTTTGACTACGATGAAATGATGGATAAAATTGAGCAAAAGTTTTCAAATTGGGACTTTAATGAAAAAGATGACTATGAATATACCTATCCTCAATATAAGGCACAAATATTAACCAAGACGAAAGATATTGAGCAGATCCATGCTTGTTTGAGTTTTCCAGGCATATCCTCAGATTCTGAAGATGTATATACTTTAATAACCCTTAATACAATACTTGGGGGAGGAATGAGCTCCAGACTATTTCAAAAGATTCGAGAAGATAGGGGTCTGGCTTATTCAGTTTATTCTTATCCAACAAATTATAATGACACAGGGCTGTTTACTATTTATGCAGGAATGAATCCTTCTCAGACAATAGAAGTTTTAGATTTAATCATCAAAGAGATTCAAGCCCTTAAAACAAATAAAATACCCCCAAATGATTTATCTAAGACTAAAGAGCAATTAAAAAGCAATTATATTATGGGATTGGAAAGCACGAATAGTCGAATGTCCAGTATAGGAAGATCTCAATTGATGTTAAATAAAGTTAGAACGCCGGATGAAATTATTGAAAAAGTTGATGCAGTAACGGAAGAGAGAGTAGCAGTCCTCATTGACAAATTATTCGATTTTTCAAATATGAGCGCATCTATTGTAGGAAAATTAGATAGCATTAATTTAGAGGAGATTAAAGCATTATGTCAACTAAAGTAAAAGTTTTAATTAAACAGGTTCCTGGGTCTGAAGATCTTCCATTGCCCCAATATATGACGAAACAATCTGCAGGTATGGATCTGTATGCCAGCGTAGAAACCAGGGAAATATTAAAAAAAGGTCAGATTAAATTGATTCCGACAGGTATAAAAATCCAACTGCCTAAGGGATATGAGGCTCAGATCAGACCGAGAAGCGGATTAGCTCTTAAATATGGAATTAGTCTCGTAAATACTCCAGGAACAATAGATGCAGATTATCGGGGAGAAATAAAAGTTATTATGATTAATTTTGGAGATGAGGATTTTATTATTCAAAGGGGTGATAGAATTGCCCAAATGGTAATCAATAAAATTGAAGAAATAGAATGGATTCCTGTCGATGAGCTGGAGAGCAGTGAAAGAAAAGACGGAGGATTCGGACATACTGGAATCTAAAAGGTCATATGAACACAAATGTTCATATGACCTTTTTTTGATGCTTTTTTGGGCATTAAAGGGTTAGTGCTGGACTAGCACCAAATATAGATGAAATATCATACACTATAATATCAATAACCCCATAGGGCTTTAGCAGGAGGGATTGGGATTGAAGTTTCAAAAAATAAAATTTGCCGTTGTAGGTGGAGACTTACGGCAAATCAAATTAAGCAATTTCTTAGCAAGAGAAGGATATGAAGTCAGAGTTTTTGGATTTAATGGGATAGATTTCGAAAAAAACGTAATCATTTCAACAACCCTTCCCGATGTTGTGTCTAATGCAGATATTGTAATTGGACCAATTCCGTGTTCGCAGGAAAACGTTACTTTATATACTAAATATTACGAGAAGTCAATTTTGCTGGAAGATGTGTTTAAGCATATTTCAAAAGATAAAGTTTTTATGGCAGGACGAATTACACCAGAGATTCAAAGAATTGCAAATCGTTATGATTTTAAAGTAGTAGATTTACTTGCCCGTGAAGAATTAGCGGTTCTAAATGCTATTCCAACTGCTGAAGGGGCAATTCAGTATGCAATGGAAAATAGCGAAATTACACTTCATGGAAGTCACTGTCTTGTTTTAGGATTTGGAAGATGTGGGAAGGTACTGGCCCATAAGTTAAAAGGATTGGATGCACACCTTACGGTAGAAGCAAGGAATCCTCAGGACTTAGCGTATATAAAGAGCTATGGCTATCAATCCCTTCATCTTCATGACTTAAAAGATAAAATAGGTTCTTATGATTTTATTTTTAATACGATTCCTTCTCTCATTTTAGACCGTGAGATGCTAAAAACGGTCAAGAAGGATTGCTTAATCATTGATTTAGCGTCAAAGCCCGGTGGGGTTGACTATAATGCAGCAAGCGAATTAGGCATCAAGGCTATTTTAGCCCTAAGTTTACCGGGTAAAGTCGCACCGGAAAGTGCAGCGTTAATTATTCGTGATACGATATTCAACGTATATAGCGAGATGGGGGTAATTTTATGAGCAGTTTAAAAGGTGTGAGAGTCGGATTTGCATTATGCGGATCCTATTGTACTTATGATACAGTTTTGCCGGAGATGCAAAAATTAATCGATGAAGGTGCAGAAGTGTTTCCGATTATGTCCGGCAATGCCTATACAACCGATACGAGATTTGGCAAAGCACAAGAACATATAGATAAAATAGAAAAAATGACAGGTAAAAAAATCATTAAAACCATTGTTGAAGCAGAACCCTTAGGTCCAAAGAATATGATAGATATATTAGTGATTGCTCCATGTACTGGCAACACTGTTGCCAAATTAGCCAATGCAATAACAGATACAGCTGTTTTGATGTCTGCAAAAACTTTACTTCGAAATAAAAAACCAGTTGTCATCGCACTGGCAACCAATGATGGTTTGGGAATGAATATGAAAAACATCGGTATGTTAATGAATACAAAAAATATATATTTTGTACCTATGGGTCAGGATAATTATGAAAAGAAGCCGAATTCTATTGTGTCAGATATGAGCTTAATTCTAAAGACAGTGCAGAAGGCTTTAAAGGGAGAACAGCTTCAACCAGTTATTATCGATTTAAGCAAATAATTCAAAACCAAGAAGATTCCACTAGGGATCTTCTTTATATTTTATTTGGACATTATTGTGGGAATGTGGCATAATAATTTTGAATGATTTAAATTAAATAAGGAATGATTACATGAATAAGGATTTTGTATTTATTTCAGATTTTGATGGCACCATAACGGAAAAAGATTTTTACTGGCATATCATTGATAAATATTTGAAGGAAGAAGGATTGAATTTATATAATAGGTGGAGACAAGGAGAATTTAACAATATTGAATTTATCAGTACAATTTTTCAAAACATAGGACAAGATGAAAATCAAATTTATAAGGATATTATAGAAATTCCTATGGATTCGTACATTAAAGAGTTTATTGATTTTATTCATAGTTTAAATGGAGAATTTGTTATCGTAAGTGCAGGCAGCTCCTACTATATTGAATTATTTCTTCGACATTATGGAATCAATAATATTAAAGTGTATTCGAATTATGGAGTATTTAAAGATAACGGAATTCATTTGGAACTAGATCCTACATATGAATTTTATTCTGAACGATATGGATTGGATAAAAAGAAAGTCGTTAAATATTTAAAAGAGCAATATTCTAAACTTTATTATGCAGGTGATAGCACTCCCGACTACGAACCCAGTCTTTTATGTGATTGTCGTTTTGCCAAAGGAAGACTGATTCAGTTGTACGAAAAGAATGAAATCGAATACATACCTTTTGAAAATTTTCAAGACATCCGTAAAATTATGGAAAAACAAATGAAAGTTTAAGTTCAGTCTTTGTTTTTGAATGAACTCTCTTCAATATACCCATACTAAAATAAATACTATATTGAAGAGGAGAATAAGATGAGTAACGAATTGACACCTAATGAATTAGAAAAAAAGAAAAGTGAAACAACTGAATCCATTAAAGAATTTGGACAAATGCCTTTGCCGGAGGAAAAAAAGGCTTCAAATAAGCCAAAGATTCATTGCCTAACCATTATAGGACAAATTGAAGGGCATATTACTTTGCCGCCACAAAATAAAACCACAAAATACGAGCATGTCATCCCTCAACTGGTAGCGATTCGAGACAATGATGAAATTGACGGAGTATTAGTGGTTTTAAATACCGTTGGAGGAGATGTGGAAGCAGGGCTGGCTATTGCTGAAATGATTGCATCCCTGGGAAAGCCAACGGTTTCTCTTGTCTTGGGAGGAGGACATTCCATAGGGGTTCCTTTAGCAGTTTCAGCAAATTATTCTTTTATTGCTTCCAGTGCAACCATGACTATTCATCCTGTACGTATGAGCGGTACAGTCATAGGAGTTCCTCAGACATTCGAATATTTTGATAAGATGCAGGAGAGAATTGTAGATTTCGTTGCAAGAAATTCGCATATTTCTCAGCAGCGTTTTAAAGAATTAATGCTGGATACAGGCAAACTTGCAAAAGATGTTGGTACTATCGTTATAGGAGAAGAAGCAGTAAGAGAGAAATTGATTGATGAAGTAGGTGGGTTGAATGAAGCCTTAAACAAATTATATGAGTTAATCGATCAGGCTAAGACATCAAAGGAGGAGAACAAATGATTTATTCAATAATACCTGAAGAAGTAATTTTCAGTGATATGCAAAATGAAAATAATTCTGTAGACGAATACAAAGAAAAAGAGTATAAAGGATACTTACTGCAAGTGAGTTTAGAGAAAGATAATGGATTTAAAATTCAAAGAATCATTTCTACAGATCCCTATGCCTACTTAAACAGTGAAATTCAACCCGGCAATATAATCTATGGAAATATAATCTAAATAGTGATATAATTTATTCGTATGTGTTAGCAAATGCTAGCACTTTTTATTTAAAAGAAGGGATTGGAAATTATGGGAAAAAGACCATTGATAGATAAAAAAAAGTCATCTAAATCCAAAACGAATAAAGTAAAGTCTCCTATAGGGGGAGCATTGTCGCAAGAGATAAAAGGCGTCCTAATTTTTTCGATATCACTTTTTTTTGGGATAGGCATTTATAGTCATGAGGCCGGATTTTTTGGAAAGTTAATACATAAATTTTGTGTAGGTGTATTAGGGATAGGAGCTTATATCCTGCCTGTATTGATTGGCATCTTAGGAATTTTTATGATGCTTAAAAAACTAAATACTAGTAATAAGTTAAAAATACTCATATCTTTTGGTATGCTGTTTTTATTATCTACTTTTGTTCATATTTTAAATGTGGTTAATGAGCCATTAGAAGGAATGAATGCATGGCTTAAGATCAAACATTACTATGAAATCGGAGATTGGGACAATGGTGGATTAATTGGTGCAGTATTTGGGAAGGTTTTAGTTAAGACGATAGGTATATATGGCAGTTATGTTTTTATTGCTACTTTATTTATCATATTATTAATTTTATTAACCGGGAGATCTTTTGTAGGTGACATTATATCCATTTATAAATGGATGGCAGAATGTATCACTAAGATAAAAGGTATTCTAGACCATTATCAAATGGAACAAGAAGAAAAGCGTACTCGAAAAAACTCTCAAGCTAAAAATAAAGACAATCGATCTATGCCAAATATAAAAATAGAAGATGATGAAATCGTACATACCGATAATGAACCGCAAGAAGTAAAAAGCAGTATTGTAGAACCAGTAGAAGAAATCAAGGTATTGGATTTTGCTCAGAAAATCGAAGAAAAGAATCAAGCAAAAGAAAGCCAATCAGAAAATGTGCAAAGTTCTTCTTATGATGATTCAGTGGAAATGCTTTCATCTATCAATAAACCGGTAGATTATCAATTTCCATCTATTGAATTATTACAAGCAAATACTTACTCCATTACATCTAACTCTAAGAAAAAAATGCTTCACAATGCAAAAAAATTAGAAGAAACTTTAGCAAGCTTCGGTGTTGAAGCAAAAGTAGTACAAATTAACAGAGGACCTACTGTAACGAGATATGAATTGCAGCCTAGTCAAGGGGTTAAAGTAAGTAAAATCGTTAGTTTAGCAGATGATATAGCACTTAATCTGGCGGCTGCCGGTATTCGAATAGAAGCACCTATTCCTGGGAAAGCTGCAGTAGGTATCGAAGTGCCGAATCATGAAGTACAGCCCGTATTCTTAAGAGAAGTTATTGAAGATGAAGCATTTCAAAAGTTTCCCTCTAAACTTGCTTTTGCCCTTGGAAAAGATATTGCAGGGAACTCTGTTGTAACGGATATAGCCCGTATGCCGCACTTACTGATTGCAGGAGCGACGGGTTCAGGTAAAAGTGTTTGCATTAATACGCTTATTGCGAGTATACTTTATAAAGCGAATCCTAATGAAGTAAAATTATTGATGATTGACCCTAAAGTTGTAGAACTTAGTATTTATAACGGCATACCCCATCTGATGATTCCAGTTGTTACAGATCCTAAAAAAGCAGCTGGAGCACTGAATTGGGCCGTTCAGGAGATGACCAATCGTTATAAGCTTTTTGCAGAGAACAATGTCCGAGACATTAAAGGATATAATAATTTAAAGAGAAATGAAAATACTGATGACCAAAATCCGTCAGAGATCATGCCTCAGATTGTAATCATCATTGACGAGTTGGCAGACCTTATGATGACTGCACCAGGAGAAGTAGAAGATGCCATTTGCAGACTGGCACAAATGGCAAGAGCAGCAGGAATCCATTTGGTTATTGCTACGCAAAGACCTTCTGTAGATGTTATAACAGGAGTGATTAAAGCCAATATTCCATCCAGGCTGGCCTTTGCCGTATCCTCCGGTACAGATTCTAGAACAATATTGGACATGGTAGGGGCTGAAAAACTTCTTGGAAAAGGGGATATGCTTTTTTATCCTGTTGGTTCTTCAAAACCTGTAAGAATTCAAGGAGCATTTATTTCCGATCAAGAGGTTGAGAGAATTGTAGAAAGCATAAAGCAGTCTGGACAAGCAGAATACAATCAAGATATTATTGAAGAAATCACTACGGTGAATAATGTATCCTCCGGCGGAGAAGAAGTAGATGAATATTTGGAACAGGCAATAGAAATGGTTATTGAGAAAGAAAAAGCATCTATTTCTATGATCCAACGTTATTTGCGTATTGGATTTAATCGTGCAGCAAGAATAATGGAGGAAATGGAGGAAAGAGGCATTGTAGGTCCTGACGAAGGAAGCAAGCCTAGAAAAGTCCTTATAACAAAAGAAGAATTTGAACAAATGAAATTAGGCAGTGAGCCGACATCATCTAATTTTTGATAGTGTATAAGAAACAGCAAAAACTGTTTTCAAATAAATAATTTCTAGTAATTGTGGGAGGATTTAGATATGAAAACTGACATTGAAATTGCTCAAGCAGCGCAAATGAAGCCTATCGCTGAGATTGCTGCTGAACTCAACATCGATGCTGACGATTTAGAATTATATGGCAAATATAAGGCTAAATTATCTGACACCTTATGGGACAAGCTAAAGGATAAAAAAGATGGAAAACTTGTTTTAGTAACAGCAATAAACCCCACTCCTGCCGGAGAAGGCAAAACGACTACCTCAGTAGGTCTGGGACAAGCCCTATGTAAAATGAACAAAAAGGCAATTGTTGCTTTGAGAGAACCATCTTTAGGGCCTTGTATGGGTGTAAAAGGTGGAGCAGCAGGAGGCGGATATGCTCAAGTTGTTCCTATGGAAGACATCAATCTTCATTTTACAGGAGATATCCATGCTATTTCTGCAGCCCATAATTTGCTTTCCGCAATGATCGACAATCATCTTCAGCAAGGCAATGAACTTCAAATTGATCCAAGGCAGATTCTTTGGAAAAGAGCAGTAGACATGAATGACCGTGCATTAAGAAATATAATCGTTGGCTTAGGCGGAAAGCCTCATGGCATGCCTAGGGAAGATGGTTATATGATTACTGTTGCATCGGAAGTCATGGCGATCCTGTGTCTTGCGGAAGATTTAATGGATTTAAAGAGAAGATTAGGAAAAATAATAATAGCATACAATTTTAACGGAGAACCGGTTACTGCTGAAGATCTAAAAGCCAACGGAGCTATGGCGGCTTTATTAAAGGATGCTATTAAACCTAATTTGGTTCAAACCTTAGAAAATACTCCTGTTTTAATGCATGGAGGACCGTTTGCAAATATTGCTCATGGCTGCAACAGTATTAGAGCCACAAAGATGGCGCTTAAGCTTGCTGATATTGTAGTGACAGAAGCAGGGTTCGGTGCAGATTTAGGGGCAGAGAAGTTTTTTGATATCAAATGCCGTTTTGCTGGATTAAATCCCGATGCAGTCGTTTTAGTCGCTACTATTCGTGCCTTAAAATATAATGGAGGCATACCAAAAAATGAGCTGGGTACTGAAAATTTAGAAGCCCTCAAAAAAGGTTTTGATAATCTTAAAAAACATATAGAAAATATCAAGCAGTATCAAGTGCCGATTGTGGTTACACTAAACGAGTTTGTGACTGATACTGACGCTGAAATTGCCTATGTTAAAGAACAATGCGAAAGTATGGATTGTGCTTTTGCTATTTCTAAAGTATGGGAAAAAGGAGGACAGGGCGGTTTTGAACTGGCTCAAAAGGTAATTGAAACTTTAGAGACAAAGTCTTCCAGATTTGAAGTATTGTATGACAACAACAGAACGATTGTAGAAAAAATTGAAACTATAGCCCGAAAGATTTATGGTGCCAAAGGGGTTGTGTTTACTTCCAAGGCTAAAAAAGACATGGAAAAAATAGCTCAAATGAATTTGGATAAAATGCCCATATGTATTGCGAAAAATCAGTATTCCTTATCGGATGACCCAAGCTTACTGGGAAGACCAACTGACTTTGAAATTACGGTAAGGGAGTTAAGAGTTTCAGCCGGTGCAGGCTTTATTGTAGCCTTAACGGGAGATGTAATGATTATGCCGGGATTGCCTAAATATCCTGCGGCAATGAATATTGATGTTAATGAAAAAGGACAAATTACTGGATTGTTCTAGGAGGGGTAACATGAGTGCCATTATAATTGATGGGAAAAAAATATCACAGGATATTAAGGATGAATTAAAAAAAGAAGTGGAAGAACTCAATCAAAAGAATATATTCCCAGGATTAGCTGTTGTATTAGTTGGAAACGATCCGGCATCCAAAGTATATGTTAATAATAAGAAAAAAGCATGTGAATATATAGGCATTAAATCTTTTTCCTACGAATTGCCGGAAGAGACTACAGAAGAAGAATTATTAAATCTTATAGACGTTTTAAATAAAACAAAAGAAGTCAACGGTATATTGGTTCAGCTGCCTTTGCCAAAACACATAGATGAAAATAAAGTACTTCTTTCAATTGATCCAATAAAAGATGTGGATTGCTTTCATCCATACAATGTGGGTTTGGTTTCAATCGGGAAAACGGATGGATTTCTTCCCTGTACACCGGCAGGAATTGTAGAGTTGATAAAAAGAACGAATATAGAAATAGAAGGTAAAAACTGTGTTGTTGTAGGAAGAAGCAATATTGTAGGGAAACCGGTATCTCAACTTTTATTAGGTAATAATGGGACTGTGACAACATGCCATTCTCGTACAAAGAATTTGTCCAAAGTATGCCAGGAAGCAGACATATTGGTTGCAGCTATAGGAAAAGCTCAGTTTATTAAAGAGGATATGGTAAAAGAAGGCTCGGTACTTATTGACGTAGGAGTGAATCGTTTAGAAGATGGTAAATTGTGTGGAGATATCGATTTTGAAGGATGTAAAGATAAAGCTTCAGCGATTACTCCTGTGCCGGGAGGCGTAGGTCCTATGACTATTGCAATGTTGATGAAAAATTGTGTAAAGGCTGCAGTGATGCAGAACTAGAAAGGAGATTAAATTGCCTATTAGAATAGCGTTTGTTTCATTAGGATGTGACAAGAATTTAGTAGATAGCGAAGTAATGTTAGGTTTACTTCAAAAATCGGGATTTGCACTGATATCTGACGAAAGTCAGGCGGAAGTTATAGTCGTAAATACTTGTTGTTTTATACAAGATGCAAAAGAGGAAAGTATTGAAAATATACTAGAAATGGCTCAGTATAAGAAGACTGGCAATTGCAAAGCCCTCATTGTAACAGGATGTATGGCAGAACGATATAAGGATGAAATTTTAGCTGAAATTCCTGAGGTAGACGGAGTCGTTGGAACTACGGGATATGAAAGTATTGTTGAGGTCGTTGAAGAAATCTTGAAAGGTAAAAAGATTCAAAAGTTCTCCGACATTAATACAACAATAAGAGAAGATTATCAAAGAGTGTTAAGTACTGCAGGATATTTTGCTTACTTAAAGATCGCAGAAGGCTGTGACAATAAATGTACTTACTGTATTATTCCACAGCTTAGGGGTAAGTATAGAAGTCGTTCTATTGAAAGCCTCATTAGTGAAGCGAAAACTTTAGTCAGCCAGGGAGTAAGAGAATTAATTCTGGTTGCTCAGGATACAACAAGATATGGAATTGATTTATATGGAGAAAAAAGACTCCCACAGTTACTAAGGGAGTTATGCAAAATTGAGGAATTGAAGTGGATTCGCTTATTGTACTGTTATCCGGAAGAGATCACAGATGAACTCATAGATGTTATAGCAGAGGAAGAAAAGGTATGCAGCTATTTGGATATGCCTATACAGCATGCAAACACTGCAATTCTGAAACGGATGGGAAGAAGAAGCACTAAGGAAGAGCTTATTCATCTTATAAACAAATTGAGAAATAGGATTCCTGATGTTTGCTTAAGAACAACTCTAATTGTAGGCTTCCCTGGGGAAACCGATGAAGAATATGAGGACTTAGTACAATTTGTTACCGATATGAAATTCGATAGACTGGGTGTATTTACATATTCTAAAGAAGAAGGTACTGCTGCTGCAAAATTGAAGGGACAGATTCCAAAGAAAATAAAAGAACTTCGAAAAGATAAGATTATGAAACTTCAACAGGCTATTTGTGAAGAAAAATCTGCACAATTCGTGGGAAAGACTTTGGAAGTAATCATAGACGGAAAGCTTCCGGAAGAAAATGAGTACTGCGGACGAACCTATCGAGATGCACCTGAAATTGATGGGATGGTATTTGTTCATACCGATGAAGAACTTTTATCTGGAGATTTTATTAAAGCTTCTATAACATCTGCAAATGAATATGATTTGGTAGGGAGGATTGTAGATGAATCTGGCGAATAAATTAACTTTTTTAAGGATTATTATGATTCCTATCTTTTTAGCTGTGCTTTTGACAGATTGGATTCCTGACCCTCAAAGAAGAATACTTGCATTGGTTATTTTTGCATTGGCATCTCTTACAGATATGTTGGATGGATATATTGCACGATCAAGAAATATGATTACAAATTTAGGCAAGTTTTTAGATCCTCTTGCAGATAAACTCCTTGTGACGTCGGCTTTAGTCAGTCTGGTAGAGTTAGGAGATTTACCTGCATGGGTTGTAATTGTTATTCTGAGCCGTGAACTAGCCATTACTGGCTTTAGAACGGTCGCTGCGTCTGAAGGAATAGTCATTGCAGCAAGTTGGTGGGGGAAAATAAAAACAATTAGCCAGATGTTTATGATCATGTTATTTTTACTCGATATCTCTCTTCCAGTTTTTGATACAATTGAAATTGTTTTAATGTGGATGGCAGTTATATTTACGATTATCTCTGGAGTAGACTACATTGTTAAGAATAAGCGTGTCATTTCGATGCAAAAATAGATTTTTGTAAAAATATTCATCCCCAGTCCCTTGAAGGAATATGATAATAAAAGAGAAGGTTTTTTTCTTTTTATGAAGGATTTATAGAGAAAAAAGTCGAATTGTTGAGATATAGAATAATATATGTCATTCAATTCAAACGAGTGATGCTTTTATAGAAATATAGAAGGGCGGGGATGTTATGAAACTAACTTTTCTAGGGGGAGCTAAGACTGTAACGGGTTCATGCTATTGGATGCAGGCTAATGGCAAAAACATCCTTATTGATTGTGGAATGTTTCAAGGACATGATAAGGAAGAAGACTTAAACTTTGAAGAATTTCCTTTTGACGTCACTTCAATCGATTATTTGCTATTGACCCATGCACATATTGATCATAGCGGCAGAATTCCTAAATTATGCAAGGATGGGTTTAAAGGAAAAATTATTTGTACCAAAGCCACTGCAGATTTGTGTGCTATTATGCTTCCAGACAGCGGATATATTCAGGAATCCGAAGTGGAATGGAAAAATAGAAAAAGGCAAAGAGCCGGCAAACCTCTTATCGAACCTTTATATACGTACCAGGATGCTCTTGATTGCATACAATTCTTTAGCCCGGTATCCTATCACCAGGAAGTTTGTTTACAGGGCAATATCACTATTAAATTTTCAGATGCAGGGCATATTTTAGGCTCTTCTATTTTAGAAATTTGGGTCAATGAAAATAATTCTGAGACAAAGATTGTTTTTTCAGGGGATTTAGGGAATCAAGATATTCCCTTATTAAAGGACCCAGAAATCATTGAAAGCGCAGATTATTTAATTATTGAATCCACCTATGGGAACAGGATTCATAAGGAAAAAGAAAATAAGGTTAGGAATCTTCTCAACATCATGGAGGAAACAATTGCACAGGGTGGCAATGTTGTTATTCCGTCCTTTGCAGTTGGAAGAACCCAGGAAATTATTTATGAAATTCATAAATATAGGGAATTATATAAAGATGATATGGAATTTCTTACCCATGTTCCTGTATACGTAGACAGTCCTTTAGCAATTTCTGCAACAGAAGTATTTAGGAAAAATCTGGACTGCTATGATGAAGAAGCAAGGGCATATATTGAAAACGGAGATAATCCCTTAGACTTTCCAAACCTTACTTTTACAAGAACTCCTGATGAATCCAGACTGTTAAATGAAAAGCAAGAACCGGTGATCATCATTTCTGCCAGCGGAATGTGCGAAGCAGGAAGAATAAAACATCATTTGAAGCATAATTTATGGAAGAGCAACAGTACAATACTATTTGTAGGTTATCAAGCTCCTGGAACCTTAGGAAGACGTATTCTTGACGGAGCGCAAAAAGTAAAAATCTTTGGAGAAGAAATTTCTATTAATGCCAGAATTGAAAATATAGAAGGCTATTCGGGCCATGCGGATCAGCAAGGATTACTAAATTGGGTCAGGGGCTTTAAAAATAAACCTAAAAAGATTTTTATCGTACATGGAGAACCGGAATCTCAACATGCCTTCGCAAAAATTCTAAAAAAGCAATTTAAAATAGAAACCATTATCCCTGAAAGAGGGGATAGCTATGAATTGACTTCATATAGCATTACAGCTCAAAAACCATTAGAACATCTAAAAGAAAACTTTGTTCGCTTGCAGCTTTTGGCGCAGCTGGATGTGCTTTCAGAAGAAATTTACTTCCTTACTAAGCAACTGAATCAAGATGTATTAAATGGTAAAGATGATGAAGAAATTAAGATCATTCAATCTGAAATCGAAGAAATCCAAAATTCGATTCTTCAAATCAATTTAATGTTAAAAGGCTCGGTATAAACGAGCCTTTTAATATTTAGGGAGTATGGATTGAAAAAATCCAATTGCCAGTTCGATGAATTCATCTTTTATTTCTAGAACTTTATCAGGTTCAATATGAATGTACTTTTCTTTAGAGTTAATATTTTCTTTAAAAGTGGGCAAATGAATCTTTTCATTCATTATTTGAAGAAATAACCCTTTTCTTTTAATATAACAATTTGAAGCAGCAGCTGGCTTTCTCTTTTCTTTGGGCAAAAAAGAAGCGACAGATTTATGAATTGCTTCATCCAGTTCAGAAATATAATAGTATTCTTTGTAGTTTTGGAAATAATGATATAAGGTAGTGTTTATTAATTCTATTTCAAATTCAAGGATTGTCTTTTCCTCATAAATTTTACAGGTCCAATTTCCATTTTTTATTGTAAGCGTTAGGGGAGAAATCAGGGATGCTTCTAAGGAAAATAAAAGTTTGTTTTTTTCAATGCCTATGTATTGAGTATTAATAATAAAATGAGGATCTTTCAGCCTTCTGAAAAAAGAAATGTAATCGTATATCTTCAATATTTTAATAAGACCATAAAGATCTTCCTCATTATGAAGGAGTAAATTATTTTTTAAAGATTCGTTTTTATTTTTGCAGTAATCATAATATTGATCGATCAGTTCTTCACCAGTATAAAGATCGTTTCTATCGATTCTGAGAAAAGATTCTATGGTTTTTAGCCTGCAGTTTTCAAGGCCAAGGATATTTTGAAAAGGACGGATATCTCTTAAAATGTCTATGGATTCAAGTTTTTTTAATGGACAGGGTATATTTAATAAAGAAGCTTTTTCTTCTAAATAGGGAATATCAAATGTATTGCCGTTAAAATGAATTATATATTCGAATGAATCGCATATTCTAAAAAAATTCATAAGTAATTCTATTTCATCTTCGGGGTGCTCTGAAAAAAATTGATGCAATATCCAGATATTATTTTTAAAATAAATACAGCCGATTAAATAGAGCTGTGACTGTGAGCGGGAAAATCCTGTGGTTTCAATATCAAACAAGATACTATTTTCATTTTTACACAAAGGAAAATACGATTGTATATTTAAAGAATGGGAAAGGGGTTTATATATTTCTATCATAAGAGACTCCTCTTTATTCCTGATGTTTTGTTCTTATTAATCTAACATAAGGATTATTTTAATGCAATATTACATCATCATTTTAGCATATTAAAAGATTTATATTGAATTGTCAAAAATTATTCTTGAAATTGCAAGTTATTAGTTATATAATCTCATATATGAATAACATACGAAATACATATTAATGAGTATTTCATACAACACTTAAACAATTAAGGAGGAGAAATATGATTAAAGCAAAAAAATTAATATCAATGGTATTAGTTGGAGGAGTTTTGCTTTCTAGCCTTGTAGGCTGTGGAAACGCAGGAAGTAATTCTCAGAATTCAGGAAGTTCAGATGTAATTAAAATTGGTGGAATTGCACCACTAACAGGAGATGTGGCTGTTTATGGAGTAGCAGCTAACAACGGAGCAAAATTAGCGATTGAAGAAATTAACGCAAACGGTGGTCTCTTAGGAAAACAAATCGAATATGTGGCTTATGACGATAAGGGAGATCCAACAGAAGCAGTAAATGCATACAAGAAATTAACAAGTAATGATAAGGTTGAAGCAATTTTAGGGGCTGTTACAAGTAAACCAACAATGACAGTTACACCTTTAGCAGCAAAAGACGGTATTCCAATGATTACACCAACAGCTACAGCTTTGGAAGTAACATCAGCGGGACCAAATATTTTCCGTGCTTGTTTCATTGACCCATATCAAGGGGAAGTTATGGCAAAATTTGCAGTAGAAGAATTAAAAGCTGCTAAAGCAGCAGTTATTTATAATACTGCAGACGATTATTCCGTAGGTGTAGCAGAAGCATTCAGAGATGCTGCACAAAACTTTGGAGCACAAGTTGTAAGCTTTGAAGGGTACAATGGAGACGACAAGGACTTTAAAGCAGTTCTTACTAATGTAAAAGGTCAATCTCCAGATGTATTATTTATCCCTGATTACTATAATAGAGTAGGACTTATTGCACAACAAGCAAAAGAAGTTGGCATTACTGCAACACTTCTTGGTGCAGATGGTTGGGATGGAGTAATTGGAGTTAATCCTGAAGCTGTTGAAGGTGCATATTTCTGTAACCATTATTCAACAGACGATACTGCAGAAGAAGTTCAAAACTTCTTAAAAGTGTATAAAGAAAAATATAATGAAGATCCTGTGAGCTTCGCAGCTTTAGGATATGATGCAATGAAGATTTTAGCAGCAGCCATTGAAAAAGCAGGATCTACAGATAAAGAAGCTGTAGTAAAAGCTTTAGCTGAAACCAATATCACATCTGTTACTGGAACAATTACTTTTGATGAAAATAGAAACCCAGTTAAAGGTGTAGCTATTATCAGAATAGAAAATGGCAGCAATAAATTATACACAAAGATGAGTCTTTAGTAAAAAGGGAGAAGAGATTCTCCCTTTATCTACATTTACCACAAGGAGGGCAGCACATGACATTCTTACAACAGTTGATTAATGGTATACATGTAGGTAGTATCTATGCTTTAATTGCGTTAGGATATACTATGGTATACGGTATCATTAAATTGATTAATTTTGCCCATGGGGATATTATTATGATGGGCGCATATATTACATTTGTTTCTTTGATAATGCTCAATGTTCCGGCCTGGATGGCTATTATTATTGCTATTTTAGTATGTCTGATTTCTGGAATTTTGATTGAACGTATTGCATACAAACCACTCCGAAATGCTCCCAGGATATCTGCTCTTATTACAGCAATCGGGGTTAGTTTATTCTTAGAAAATTTATTTTTTAAAATATTTGGAGGAAATCCAAGACCTTTCCCGGTGTTGATTAATACTACACCGATTTCTTTAGGTTCTCTTCAAATCAGTATGGTGACTCTTATTACAATCGTAATATCTATTTTCTTAATGTTAGCTCTTGACTTATTTGTTAAGAAGACAAAAACAGGGAAAGCCATGCGTGCAGTATCTGAAGATCAAGGAGCTGCACAATTAATGGGTATAAATGTAAATACGACAATATCTATTACTTTTGCAATTGGTTCCACGTTAGCAGCTATTGGAGGCATTTTGTATAGTACCGCTTATCCACAAATCGATCCTTTTATGGGTATGATGCCGGGTTTAAAAGCATTTGTAGCGGCAGTTCTTGGTGGAATCGGTATTATTCCTGGAGCTATGTTGGGCGGCTTTATCATGGGCATTGCTGAGAGTTTTACAAAAGGCTATATATCCAGCCAACTGGCAGACGCAGTTGTTTTTGGAATACTCATACTTGTGTTAAGCCTAAAACCTTCTGGAATATTTGGCAAAAATGTTAAGGAGAAAGTGTAGGTGGGCAGAATGAATAAAAGATTAAAGTCATATTCCATAAACATCGGAGCTATCATAGTTATTTACGCTTTGTTAACTCTGCTCATGAAAACTGGAATCATAAACAGCTATTATGAAGTTATTGTAATAAGTATTGGTATTAATATTATTTTGGCTGCAAGCTTAAACTTAGCCACAGGATATTTGGGACAACTTGCCCTAGGTCATGCAGGATTTATGGCCGTTGGTGCCTATGTTTCAGCAATATGTACCTCACACATGAATTTACCTGATACACTCCAGCTTATTGTTTCTATCTTAGTAGGTGGAATTGTTGCGGGAATTTTTGGTATTCTTGTTGGAGTACCTGCACTTCGATTAAAAGGTGATTATCTTGCGATTATTACCTTAGCTTTTGGAGAAATTATTAGAGTTATAATATTAAATTTGAAAATTACTGGTGGAGCAAGAGGACTTAAAGGAATTCCGCCGCTTACTGGATTTAATTCTGTATTTTGGATTACAATCATTATCGTTGCAATAATTTATACTTTAATCAATTCAAGACATGGACGAGCTATTATATCCATTCGTGAAGATGAAATTGCGGCTGAGTCGGTTGGTATTCCTACAACGTATTATAAAAACTTTGCTTTTTCTTTAGCTGCAGTGTTTGCAGGAATTGGTGGTGGGTTATATGCCCATTACTATACTGTTCTGGATCCAGGATATTTTGATTTTATGAGATCTATAGAAATACTGATTATAGTAGTATTAGGTGGTATGGGAAGTTTAACAGGCTCAATAGTAGCAGCTATTGTTTTAACAATCATACCACAGTTGTTGATTGACTTTGCAGATTGGCGCATGCTTATTTATTCCATTATACTCATCATTATGATGCTATTTAGACCAGAAGGTCTTTTCGGTAAAAAAGAGTTTTCTCTTATTACATTATTAAAAGGCAAACAACAAGCACTCAATACTGCTCCTAATAGCAATGGAAGGAGTGAATAACTATGGCATTACTAGAAACTAAGGACTTAGGGATTACTTTTGGCGGCTTAAGAGCCGTTGGCGATTTTAGTATTAAGATTGAAGAACAGGAGCTAATGGGTCTTATTGGTCCCAATGGCGCCGGAAAAACCACTGTTTTTAATTTATTAACAGGAGTATATCTTCCCACAGAGGGAGTTATTAATTTAGACGGTGAAAACATTGTAGGGAAAAAGCCTTATGAGATTGTTCAAAAAGGTATTTCGAGAACATTTCAAAACATAAGATTATTTAAAGATTTGACTGTTATAGATAATGTAAAAATGGCCTTTCATCATAAGATGAAATATTCAGCTGTTGAAGGCATATTAAGATTGCCTTCATATTGGAAGGAAGAAAAAGAAATCCATGAAAAGGCATTGGAATTATTAAAGCTTTTTAATATGGATCAAGCAGCATATACAACTGCAAAGAATCTTCCTTATGGTCAACAAAGAAAACTAGAAATTGCAAGAGCTTTGGCTGCAGATCCTAAATTGCTTTTATTAGACGAGCCTGCAGCAGGGATGAATCCTAATGAAACAAAAGAGCTTATGGAAACCATTCATTTTATTAGGGATAAGTTCAAAATAGCGATATTGCTTATTGAGCATGATATGAGTTTAGTTATGGGTATTTGTGAGAAAATTGTTGTAATTGACTATGGAATGATTATTGCAACTGGAACTCCTGAGGAAATCAAGAAAAATAAAAAAGTTATTGGGGCTTACTTAGGAGAATAGGAGGTAAAAATGCTAACAGTAAACGGAATCAATGTATATTATGGAGCTATTCATGCAATTAAAGACGTTTCTTTCCATGTTGGAGATGGAGAAATTGTAACTTTAATTGGTGCGAATGGTGCAGGCAAGACAACAATTCTTCATACGATTTCCGGATTGTTAAGAACAAAAACCGGAGATATTAAATTTTTAGATAATCCTATAAATAAAGTTGAACCTCATGAAATATTAAAAATGGGCATTGCCCATGTACCTGAAGGTCGAAGAATTTTTTCACAAATGACTGTTTTGGAAAATTTGCAAATGGGTGCATACACTAGAACGAATAAAGAAGAAACAAATAATATGATTGAAATGGTATTTGAAAAATTCCCTCGATTAAAAGAAAGAGTTAATCAATTGGCAGGAACAATGAGTGGAGGCGAGCAGCAGATGCTTGCTATTGGCAGAGCATTAATGTCTAAGCCAAAACTGTTATTAATGGATGAACCTTCAATGGGATTAGCACCTATTTTAGTTCAAGAAATTTTTAATATCATTCAGGAAATCAATTCTGCCGGAACTACTATTTTACTTGTTGAACAAAATGCCAATATGGCTTTATCCATTGCGAATAGAGCATATGTTCTCGAAACCGGAAAAGTTGTTTTAGAAGGAAATGCAAAAGAGCTTCTTGGAAATGAAAATGTACGAAAGGCTTATTTAGGCTAAAAAAAAGAAGGCAAACGCCTTCTTTTTTTTAGCCTAATCTTTCTTAATGATTGATAATATATTATATCCGCGATTTTTTAATGAATTTACCAGATCATCAACCTCGGTTGTATTTAAACGAATGATGATTTCACTTTGCCCTTCTTTTACAGTATAATTGCTCACATGTTGAATATTGATGCCGTATTGTTTAATAATACTTGCAATATCTGCTAAGGTACCTAATTCATCCTTTACTTCAAGAGAAATTCTAGTTCCGTGGTCATTGGCACCAAGAAATTCAATAAAGGCATCAAATAAATCTGTACGGGTTAAAATTCCAACAAGTTCATTATTTTCTATAACAACCGGAAGGGAACCTATATCATTACTTCTTAATAAAACAGCTGCTTCTTCAATGAGCATATCAGGATCAACTGTAATTACTTCAGTTAACATGATATCTTTTACCTTTGTTTTAGAAAGAAGGTAATTGATTTCATAGACACTTAAAGAGGTAGCTTTTGATGGGCTAACTTCCGTAAGAACTTTTTCTGTAACAAGACCGACTAATATACCGTCTCTTACTACAGGAAGCTGAGAAAAGCCATGTTCCATCATCAACTTAAATGCCTTAGAGATAGAAGCATCTTCGGTGATTGTAATTACATTGGTATTCATTCGATTTTTAACATACATAGCAATGCCCCCAATCGTAATATGTATTTTGAATTTTCATAAAGGCTTAGTCAATTATATTATATCACATAATTGTATATTATAATAGAAAAATTATTTTAATATACATAAAGTTCATACGGTAAACAATAATTTTCTTATTGTATGAATAGATAAAATGGTTTTTTGTTATGATAATGTTAAAAGGAGATGATTGCTTGAATACTAATACATTTGAAGATCTAAAAGAAAAATATAAACAAGGCTATCGATGTATTCGTACGGAAAATGAAAATGGTACAATGAAAATATATCTTAAAAATTTTGAAACTGAAAAAACGGAAACAATGGTTACGAATAATCATGAAGAGATCAGCCAAATCAATCAATATATTCATACTGTAACAGAAGGGTAAAAGAACTACAAAGGGTAGTTCTTTTTTTATGCCATATAACTTTTTTTGCTTTTTTATGTTATAATCAATTTAAAATAAAATTGTGGTAAAGATTTACTTAGAAAGAAGGGATCGAAAATGTCTTACGAAGATAAGGATTTAAAATATTTAGAGCTTTTATCGACCCAATATCCGACAATTGCTTCTGCTTGTAAAGAAATAATCAATTTAAAAGCGATTCTAAATCTCCCAAAAGGAACCGAACATTTCTTAACTGATATTCATGGGGAATATGAAGCATTTAATCATGTACTAAAAAATGGCTCAGGCGTTATAAAACAAAAAATCAACGATATTTTTGGAAACACTTTAAGCCAAAAAGATATAAAAAGTCTTTCAACTCTTATTTATTATCCTGAACAAAAATTAGAGATTATTCTAAAAGAGGAACAAAATATCGAAGACTGGTGCAAAATTACTTTGTATAGACTAATTGAGATTTGCAGATACGTATCTTCAAAATATACTCGTTCCAAGGTAAGAAAAGCGTTGCCTGTGGATTTTTCATATATCATAGAAGAACTTTTACATGAACAATCCGATAGATTGGATAAAGAAGAGTATTACAGCGAAATTATAAAAACGATCATATCCATAGGAAGAGCCAAGGAATTTATCATTGCTCTGTCTAAACTGATTCAAAGATTGGTGATCGATCGATTACATATCATTGGAGATATATATGATAGGGGACCGGGAGCCCATCTGATCATGGATACTCTAATAAAATATCATTCTGTGGATATTCAATGGGGGAATCATGATATCGTTTGGATGGGAGCAGCAGCAGGAAGTGAAGCATGTATTGCGAATGTCCTTAGAATATCTTGCAGATATGCTAACTTAGATACGATAGAAGATGGTTATGGAATCAATATACTTCCTTTAGCTACTTTTGCCATGGAGTATTATCAAGATGACGAATGCTTAGCGTTTATGCCTAAAGTTGTTGGTAACAATAATGCCAATGAGAAAGATGCTAAACTCATCGCCAAAATGCATAAAGCGATTGCAATCATTCAGTTTAAGCTGGAAGGAGAAATTATAAAGAGACGCCCATATTTTAATATGGATGACAGGCTTTTATTGGAAAAAATCGATTATAAAGAAGGATTTATTACTTTAGAAGGCAAAAGATATAAATTAAAAGATACTCATTTTCCAACTATAGATCCCTATAATCCTTATCAACTGATACCTGAAGAAAAAGAGCTCATAGAGAGACTAAAATCCTCTTTCTTAAATAGTGAAAAACTTCAAAGCCACGTAAGGTTTCTTTTTTCCAATGGAAGTATGTATTTAAAATATAATTCTAATTTACTTTATCACGGTTGTATTCCTTTAAATAAAGACAAGACTTTTAAAAAAGTAAAGTTAGACGCGACAGGAAAAGAATACAGTGGTAAAAATTTACTAGATCGTCTGGATGTTTTAGTAAGAGAAGCTTATTTCCATAATACGAATCCTGAAGCCAAATTATATGGCATGGATATTATATGGTATTTATGGAATGGAAGCGATTCGCCGCTTTATGGAAAAGACAAGATGGCAGTTTTTGAAAGGTATTTTATAGATGATAAGGAAACCCATTTAGAGAAAAAGTATTATTATTACGAGATAATTGATGAAAAAGTCTGTAATATGATTTTTGAAGATTTCGGATTAGATCCGAAATCTTCCCATATCATCAATGGCCATGTACCAGTACGAATAAAAAAAGGCGAAAGTCCCATAAAAGCCAATGGGAAACTCCTTGTTATAGACGGAGGTTTTTCAAAGGCTTATCAAGCCCATACGGGCATTGCAGGCTATACTTTAATCTATAATTCGTATGGTCTTTTATTAGTATCCCATGTGCCTTTCGAGTCTACTTTAAAGGCAATAGAAGAAGAAAAAGATATTCTTTCTACATATGTCATCTTAGAACAAGAAGCAGAAAGAAAAAGAGTTAAAGACACCGATATCGGAAAAAAACTATCGGCTCAAATCCGTGATCTGGAGATGCTGTTAGATGCTTATCAAAAGGGCCTTATTAAAGAAAAAAGACTTACGAAGCAAGAAATATCATAGATATGTATTCATTGCTTCCAATTATTAGATAGAATATTTTTCATCCTTTAGGGCATCAATAAACTTATATATTGATGCAAAGGATGTTTGTAATGAAGGAAGATGCTCAAAATATTTCTATCTATGATGCGAAAAAGTATTTTATATTTATTAGTATATTAAACATAGCGGATATGTTCCTTACTTTAGTTGCCACGATTAATGAATATGGAAAAGAGATCAACCCTCTTTTATCTAATATAGTAAACGATGTACCGCTATTTATTGTGATAAAAGGGATTATGCCCACACTTTTACTGGCAACCGTTTATTTAAGATTAAAAAAGGGGAAAATAGAAGACATAAAAAACAGCATCAAATATCTGAGGTTTTGTTATTTTTGGTACATAATTATTTTAAGTTCCCATTTTATATGGATTTTAACTGTAATTTCAGGATTCTCTAATTTATAGAGAATCTTTTTTAATGGAGATTTTTAATTATAAAACTTCATTTCTATGACGACTTGCAATTATTTGTTCTATTATGTAAAATTAACTTTAAGGCATATAAGAATATTAAGGAGGATTTATATAGATGAGTAGAAGACCGACACCGTGTATTGTGACAACTGAGGAAGCATTGCGACAAGAAGAAATCATTAAGCAATTAAGAAACGATAACGATATTCTTAAAGCTAAAACAGGAAAGCAGAAATATTATTATATATCTACCTTTGGCTGTCAAATGAATGCCCATGACTCAGAAAAGTTAGAGGGTATGCTGGAGCAGATCGGATATATGAAGACGGATGAAGAAACAAAAGCAGATTTCATTATATACAATACCTGTTGTGTAAGGGAGAATGCAGAACAAAAAGTATATGGGAAATTAGGCTATTTAAAGCATCTTAAAGACAAAAATGAAGATTTAATCATTGCCATGTGCGGCTGCATGATGCAGCAAGAAGAAGTTTTAAATACCATTAGGACAAAGTATAAGCATGTAGATATTATTTTTGGTACTTTTAATCTATACAAAATGCCTGAACTTCTTCAAACATATTTGGAGACCAGACGAACAGTCATTGATATATGGAAAGAACATAAGGAAATCGTAGAAGATCTCCCGAGCATAAGAAAGCATAAATTTAAAGCCAGTGTAAATATTATGTATGGCTGTAATAATTTCTGCACATACTGTATTGTTCCTTATGTTAGAGGAAGAGAACGAAGCCGCAAGCCGGAAGATATTCTAAAAGAAATAGAGGATTTGGCAGCTGACGGTGTAAAAGAAATCATGTTATTAGGTCAGAATGTCAATTCATATGGCAAGACTTTAGAAGAAAAAATGACTTTTGCTCAGCTTCTTAGAAAAGTCAATGAAATAGAAGGCTTAAAACGTATTAGATTTATGACATCTCATCCAAAAGACCTTTCCGATGAACTCATTGAAGCCATGAGAGACTGCGATAAGGTATGCAAATCTCTGCATCTTCCATTCCAGGCAGGCAGCACTAAGATTCTTAATGCTATGAATAGAAGATATACAAAAGAGCAGTATTTAGAATTGGCGAAAAAGATTCAAAGCGAAATTCCGGATATTGCTTTAACAACAGATATTATTGTCGGATTCCCGGGGGAAACGGAAGAAGATTTTGAAGATACATTGGATATCATAAGACAAGTTCAATTTAGCGGAGCGTTTACATTTATCTACTCTAAGCGAACGGGTACCCCTGCAGCAACTATGGAAGAACAAATTCCCGAAGAGGTTTCAAGCAGAAGATTTAATGCCCTTCAAGAAGTACTTCGTCCTGTTATTGCTGAAAAAAGTCAGGCAATGCAGGGTAAAATTCTTGAAATATTAGTTGAGGAAGTAAGCAAAAATGATGAAACTCTGCTTACCGGACGTACAGAGAGTGGACACTTGGTTCATTTCGAAGGGGACTCTTCTTTAATAGGAGAATTTATCAATGTGGAGATTACAGAAGCTAAGACTTATTATTTGATAGGTAAGAGACTATAGAGGAAATGTGAGTATGGAGGGAAAGTAAATTGCCACTTACACCAATGATGCAGCAGTATTTAGATACCAAGAAAAAATGTGAAGGTTGCCTATTATTTTTTCGTCTTGGAGACTTTTATGAAATGTTCTTTGAAGATGCCCTCACTGCATCAAAAGAATTAGAAATTACGTTAACAGGAAGAGATTGTGGATTAGAGGAACGAGCACCTATGTGCGGCGTTCCTTATCATTCTGCGGAAAACTATATCAATAAACTGGTAGAAAAAGGCTATAAAGTTGCTATTTGTGAGCAAGTGGAAGATCCAAAGTCAGCAAAGGGAATTGTCAAAAGAGAAATCATCAGAATTGTAACCCCCGGTACTTTAATTGATACCAATGTATTAGAAGAAGGTAAAAACAACTATTTAATGAGTATTTATTCTGATGCTCATTCTTACGGAATTGCAATTGTAGATATTACTACAGGAGAATTTCGGGTTACGGAAATTACAGGCAGTGGTATTCAAAAGAAGCTTATGGAAGAGATCGCTAAATACAGTCCAGCAGAATTAATTTGCAATAAAGACTTTGCAAACGCTCAAAGCCTGATAGAGGAAATAAGAAACAGATTTCATACATACATAAATGAATACAATGAATGGAGTTTTGATTACGAAACGGCATATAAAAAATTATGCGAACATTTTCATGTACATCACCTGGATGGCTTGGGATTAAAAGAATTTTCCCATGGGATCTCTGCTTCCGGTGCTTTATTAGAATACTTAAACGATACACAGAAAGTAAATTTAGGCCATGTTGTGGAAATCACTCCGTACTATATCGATGAATTTATGAGACTGGACATTTCCTCAAGAAGAAATCTAGAGTTAACGGAAACTTTAAGAGAAAAATCGAGAAAAGGTTCTTTGCTTTGGGTACTGGATAAAACAAAAACAGCCATGGGGGCAAGGCTCCTTAGAAAATGGCTGGAGCAGCCTCTTTTAGATGCCATTCAAATAAGAAAACGTTTAGATGGGGTAGAAGAGTTTAAGAACAATGCCATCCTTCGAGAAGAACTCAAAGAGCTTTTAAACGGGATATATGATTTAGAAAGATTAATGAGCAAGGTTATTTATGGAACTGTCAATGGACGGGATTTAATCGCTTTAAAAAATTCTATTGCTTTACTGCCCCATATTAAAACCTTACTATCAGAATGCCATGCTGACTATCAAAAAGAAATATACGATCAGTTGGATATATTAGAGGATATATATCAGCTGATAGATCAAGCAATTATTGATGAACCACCTATATCGGTCAAAGAGGGAGATATCATCAAAGCAGGGTATCATCCGGAAGTGGATAAGCTGAGAAAAGCTAAGACAGAAGGAAAGCAATGGATTGCAGCACTGGAAAGCGAAGAAAAAGAAAAAACGGGAATTAAAAACTTGAAAATAAAATACAATAAAGTCTTTGGTTATTTTATTGAGATAACAAAATCCAATTTTGACTCTGTTCCTGATCGATACATCAGAAAACAAACCTTAGCCAATGCAGAAAGATATATTACTCCGGAATTAAAAGAATTAGAAGAAACTGTTCTGGGTGCAGAAGAAAAAGTCATGGATCTGGAGTATAAACTCTTCCTTGAAATAAGAGAACATATCTGCGGAGAAGTTGAGAGAATTCAAAAGACGGCAAAACAAATTGCTGTGATTGATGTCCTTCAGTCCCTGGGGGATGTAGCAGATAGGCAAAATTACGTAAAACCAGATATTACTGAAGAAGATACAATCCATATTAAGAATGGAAGGCATCCGGTTGTAGAAAAAATGATGCCAATGGAACAGTTTATTTCCAATGATACTTATCTTGATGAGAATGAAAATAGGCTGGCCATTATTACAGGACCGAATATGGCAGGAAAATCGACTTATATGAGGCAAGTTGCATTAATTGTATTAATGGCACAGATCGGAAGTTTTGTTCCTGCTGAAAGTGCTGAAATAGGAATTGTAGATAGAATTTTTACCCGAGTAGGGGCTTCTGATGATTTGGCTTCAGGTCAAAGTACTTTTATGGTTGAAATGTCCGAGGTGGCCAATATACTTCATAATGCAACCCATAAAAGTCTCCTGATACTCGATGAAATCGGCAGAGGAACCAGTACCTTTGACGGATTAAGTATTGCCTGGGCAGTGATTGAATATATCAGCAATAAAAATAAAATAGGTGCTAAAACCTTGTTTGCTACCCATTATCATGAGCTTACGGAATTAGAAGGGAAAATACCAGGGGTTAATAATTACTGCATTGATGTGGTGGAAAAGGGAGACACTATCATTTTTTTGAGAAAGATAAAGCGGGGCGGTGCGGACCATAGCTATGGTATTCAAGTAGCGAAATTAGCCGGATTGCCTAATGAAGTCATTGATAGAGCCAAATACATTTTATCTGAATTAGATGAAGCAGATATCAGTAAACATACAAAAAGTATTACAGCTGCAGAGCCAAAACCTAAAACACAGAATGCTCTTCCGACTCAACTGGATTTATTTTCAGCTGCTCAAAAAGAGTTTATTCAAGATATAGTCAATGTTGATGTGTTGAATATGACCCCTATGGAAGCCATGCAAAAGCTCTATGACCTTATTAAGAAAGCTAAGACACTGATATAACGAGGTGATTTTTTGAATCCAATACATAAATTGGACGAGCTTACCATTAATAAAATTGCTGCAGGGGAAGTGGTTGAAAGACCGGCTTCTGTAGTAAAAGAGCTTATAGAAAATTCAATAGATGCTCGAGCCAGTGCGATTACTGTGGAGATTAAAGACGGGGGAATTTCCCTTATTAGAATTACTGATAATGGTATAGGGATTCCAAAAGAAGAAGTTACTACTGCCTTTTTAAGACATACAACCAGTAAAATTTATAAAGTGGAAGATTTAAATCACATCGATTCTCTTGGGTTTAGAGGAGAAGCTCTGGCAAGTATCGCAGCGGTTTCGCAGCTGGAAATGATTACAAAGGTTGTAGGAGATATCACTGGGAAAAGAGTTGAAATTCATGGGGGCCAATTGAAAGCCGAGCAAGAAATTGGATGTCCAGAAGGAACTACATTGATTATAAAAAATTTATTTTACAACGTTCCCGCCAGGAAAAAGTTTTTAAAGAAGCCTTCTACAGAAAGCGCTTATATTAGTGATATTGTTTACAAAACTGCTCTAGGACATCCAGAGGTATCTTTCAAATATATCAATAATAATTCGATTGTATTTCATACCTCAGGAAATAATGATTTAAGGAATGCAGTCCTTAATGTTTATGGAAAAGAAGTCGTAAAAAAGATGATTTCTATTGACGCGCAAAATCACAATTTAAAAATTATAGGACTAATCGGAAAACCTGAGATCAATCGTGCCAATAGGTCATACGAAAATTTCTATATCAATGGGCGATATATTAAGAGTAAAATCTTAGAATCCGCTGTGGAGGAGGCATATAAAACCCTTCTTCCCATCAATAAATTTCCTGTGGTTGTCCTTCATATTTATATCGATCCCAATAAGATTGATGTTAATGTCCATCCAACAAAAATGGAAGTACGGTTTCGAGATGAAGAAGAAATCTTTAATTTTGTTCTGGAATCCATCCGGAAGAATTTAAAACAAGAAGATTTGATTCCAAAAGTGACATGGGAGACACCTAAAAAAGAAAAACTCTTTCAAGTGGAGGCAGTGCAGGAAAGACTTCCGGAACCCTTTGAGATCAAAAAAAGTTCTTCATATAATGAAGATATTATGAAAAAAGATCTCCCAAAAGATTTTCAAAAAGATATACCAAAAGATATAGGGGTTTCTAATGATGGATATGCTCCTAAAGCAGCTTCTAGTTTAAAGGAAGATGTAAAAGTTGAAGAAGATCTATTTATAAATATAAATAGTGAAACAAAAGAACCTTCACCAGAACCAAAGACTATCTCGAAAAATTATACAATCGTTGGTCAAATTTTTAAAACCTATTGGATCGTAGAACAAGAGGGAATGATGTATGTTGTGGATCAACATGCTGCCCATGAAAGAATTCTTTATGAAAGGCTTATGAACAGTTTCAAATCAGGAAATATCCATTCCCAAACCCTGCTTCAGCCTCTAGTGGTCAATATTTCGCCAAAAGAAAAAGAAGTGATAGACGCCAATAGACAATTGTTTGCGGATTTTGGATTTGAAATTGAAGAGTTTGGAGACTTAAGTTATGTGATTCGTGCATTGCCGATGCTCTTTGACGGTCCTGTGGACAGTGGATTTTTCTTAGATATAGTAGATGCGTTTTTAAATGATGAACACATTAAGAATGCCTATGATATGAAATTAAATACCATTGCTACTTTTTCCTGTAAAGGAGCTGTAAAAGCGAGGGACAAATTAAGCTATGCAGAGAGCAAGGCTTTGATTGAAGAGTTATTTACCCTTGAAAACCCATATACATGTCCTCACGGAAGACCAACTATTATATCTATGAGTCAGTATGAACTGGAAAAAAAGTTTAAGAGAGTTCAGTAAAATGGAGGAAATAATGAAAAAGCCATTAATTGTTATTGCAGGTCCCACCGCCTCAGGGAAAACAAAAGTCTCTATTGAATTGGCAAAAAAAATTCATGGAGAAATCATATCGGGTGACTCTATGCAGGTATATAAATATATGGATATCGGCACTGCCAAACCCACAAAAGAAGAGATGGATGGAGTTCCCCATTATATGATTGATGAAATAGATCCGAAAGAAGACTTTAGCGTAGCAATTTTTCAGCAAAAAGCAAAAGAATACATGAAGCAGATCTATGCTAAGAATAAACTGCCTATATTAGTAGGAGGAACAGGGTTCTACATCCAATCTGTAGTTTACGATATTAATTTTATGGAAACCAATACAGACAATGCATATAGGAACCAATTACAAGAGTTAGCTAGAAAAGAAGGAAACGAATATGTGCATCAAATGTTAAAAGAGGTGGACCCTGTTTCTGCTGATGCTATTCATCCCAATAATATAAAAAGGGTTATTCGCGCATTAGAATATTATCATCAAACCAATGAACCAATTTCTCAGCATAATGAAAGAGAAAAAGCGAAAGAAAGTCCCTACAATACAGCATTTTTCTGTTTAACGATGAATAGGGACACCTTGTACCAGAGAATTGATCAACGGGTGGATCTAATGATTCAAGCTGGCTTGGTAGATGAAGTAAAGGGGCTTTTGGATCAAGGATATTCCTCTGAGCTTGTTTCAATGCAGGGGTTAGGGTATAAAGAATTGGTTCAATATCTTGAAGGTAGAATATCTCTAGAGGAAGCCATCTATATTCTAAAAAGAGATACAAGGCATTTTGCCAAAAGGCAGTTAACATGGTTCAGAAGGCAGGAAGATCCCTATTGGATTGACGTTGAAGCAATGAATTTTGATGTAGAGAAAATTGTGAGGAATATGATAAATCATATTGAAGAAATTGGTATAATCATATAAAATAGGGATATAGATACATACATTACTTAAATTTAAAGAGGAGTGGATTACGGTGAGCAAAGCTATCAATCTTCAAGACGTTTTCTTGAATCAAGTTCGCAAAGAAAAAATTATGGTAACAGTTTTCTTAACTAATGGATTTCAATTAAAAGGATTAGTTAAAGGGTTTGATAACTTTATTCTTATATTAGACAGTGAAGGAAAACAACAAATGATTTATAAACATGCCATTTCTACAGTGGTACCTTCCAAACCAATTTACTTTAATTATAATCAAGATAAAAGTGATGAAGAATAATAGCATAGTATATACAATAAAAAGGGCGAAAACGTCCTTTTTATCGTATATACTTTTTTTATTATATATGATAGAATATGTTCGAAATTAAAAAAGGAGAGACTTAGTGATATGGCAGAATCTATTGAACAAATACTATCTGAAAAATTTGGACTCACTTCAAAGATTATTCATTTTTGTTATGATATTGAGAAAGAAATAGAATCTCAGTTTAGAAATATTGATGCGATTGCAGAATATAATCAATTAAAAGTACTGCATGCCATGCAAAAGAATAAACTCAGTGATATTCATTTTGCAGCTACAACAGGATACGGCTATAACGATCTTGGAAGAGATACAGTGGAAAACATTTATGCGGATGTATTTAAAACTGAAGCAGGGCTTGTTCGGCCTCAATTGATGTCCGGTACCCATGCCCTTACTGTTGCTTTATTTGGCAATCTTCGACCGGGGGATGAATTAGTATCGCCAGTGGGGAAACCCTATGATACCCTGGAAGGGGTTATAGGTATTAGAGAAACCAGAGGATCTCTTAAGGAGTATGGAGTGATCTATAAACAAGTAGAATTAAAAGAGAGTGGATTCGACTACGAAGGTATTGAAAAAGCGATTACGCCTAAGACAAAGATGGTAACCATCCAACGCTCCAAAGGATATACATGGAGGCCAACACTGTCCGTAGAGCAAATAAAAGAACTTATTGCATTCATTAAAAATATCCGTTCGGATATTATATGTATGGTAGACAATTGTTATGGAGAATTTGTAGATTATATAGAACCAACGGAGGTAGGAGCGGACCTTGTTGTAGGGTCACTCATTAAAAATCCGGGAGGGGGCATTGCACCCATCGGAGGCTATATCGTTGGAAAAGAAGAATACGTGGAAAATGCAGCAGTACGGCTTACAGCGCCCGGCTTGGGAAAAGAAGTAGGAGCAACTTTAGGATTAAATCAGCCTGTATTGCAGGGGCTTTTCTTTGCACCTCAAGTGGTTTCCGGAAGCTTAAAAGGAGCTGTTTTTGCATCTAGAATCTTTGAGAAACTAGGATTTGATGTTATGCCGGCATCTACTGAAAAAAGATATGACATTATTCAAGCTATACAGATGAAAAATCCAGAAAACCTTATTGCTTTTTGTCAGGGGATCCAAAAAGGTTCACCTGTAGACAGTTATGTTGTACCGGAACCTTGGGATATGCCGGGATATGATTGTCCTGTTATTATGGCAGCTGGCGCCTTTGTACAAGGTTCATCCATTGAATTAAGTGCCGATGCGCCTATTAAACCACCTTATACGGTATTTTTACAGGGTGGACTGTCCTGGCATCATGCTAAAATAGGCATCATGATGGCGGTACAAAAAATGGTGGATCGAAGTTTATTACATATATAAAAAAGATAACACTGTAAAAAAATGAGAATGGATATCCATTCTCATTTTTTTATCTGTTGATTATCTCTTCAATTTCATCCAGCCATATTCTTGAAGAAGCATCGCTGGGCATTCGCCAGTCTCCTCTGGGAGACAGGGAAACCGAACCTACTTTAGGTCCGTCAGGAAGACAAGAACGTTTGAATTGTTGGGAGAAAAATCTTCTGTAGAAGACCTTTATCCACTTCAAAATAGTATCGCGATCATATTTCTCTTTAAAAGCATGTTCTGCCAAATATACAATTTTAGAAGGAGAAAATCCAAAACGAACAACATAATACAAAAAGAAATCATGCAGCTCATAAGGGCCTACAATATCTTCAGTTTTCTGATGAATTTCCCCATCTTCTGTAGGGGGAAGAAGTTCAGGACTGACGGGGGTATTTAAAATATCTACTAAGGTAGCTTTAGCCTTTTCGTCCATTTTGCTGTCAGCAATCCATGAAATCAGACTGCGTACCAAGGTCTTTGGAATACTTCCATTAACGCCATACATAGACATATGATCCCCGTTATAGGTAGCCCATCCAAGGGCCAGCTCTGAAAGATCTCCGGTACCGATGACAAGACCGTTTTCTTTATTGGCAATATCCATTAGAATCTGAGTTCTTTCCCTTGCCTGAGTATTTTCATAAGTAGCATCATGGATGGAAGGATCGTGTCCAATATCTTTAAAATGCTGCATGCATGCATCAGCAATTGGGATCTCTCGAATGGTTACCCCTAAATTTCTCATTAAATCAAGGGCGTTATTATAGGTTCTATCGGTTGTTCCAAAGCCAGGCATAGTTATTCCAAGAATGTTTTTACGATCCAAATTTAATTTATCAAAGGTAGCAACACAAACAAGCAGGGCAAGGGTGGAGTCCAATCCACCAGAGATCCCTACTACGGCAGTTTTTGATCCTGTATGTTCCAAACGCTTTCGGAGTCCATTGACTTGAATCGAAAAGATTTCCTGGCATCTAAGCGCCATTGTCTCTTGATTGGAAGGAACAAAGGGATGGGGATCTATGTATCTAGTTAAATTGTCAATTGCCTGAGGAGATAATTCAAATGGAATAATTCTGTATTTTTTTGAATCATCCATACTGCCAATTAAATTCATAAAACTTGACGATTTCCTGCGTTCTAAAGCCAATCGTTCCAAATCCAATTCACTGAATATAAGAGACATATCGTCGGCAAAGGGCGCTCTTTCTTTTAGCAGTATTCCATTTTCAAAAATCATTGAGTGTCCTCCGAATACTATATCGGTAGTGGATTCACTGTAGCCGGAGGAGACATAGACATATCCTGCCATACACCTTGCAGATTGCTGACTAATCAGGTTCTTTCTGTAATCACTTTTTCCAACAGCTTCGTTGCTTGCAGAAAGATTTAAAATTAAAGACGCTCCGTAAAGACATTGAAAAGAACTGGGTGGAATGGGCGTCCATAAGTCTTCACATATTTCAACGCCTATACAAAGAGACGAATAATTTTTGCTTTTAAATAAAAGATCGGTACCAAAAGGAACTATTTGGCCGCACAGGTCTATTTCATCACTGATTTTACTTAAGGAAGAAGAGAACCATCTTCGTTCATAAAATTCTCCATGGTTCGGAATAGAGGTTTTTGGGATAACTCCTAAAATTTTTCCGTTCAACAGCAGTACTGCGCAGTTAAAAAGCTGCTCATCGGCAGCTATAGGCATTCCTACCACAATCAACATATTCAGATGCACAGAGTAGTCCAAAATACGCTGCAACGCTCCTTTTGCTTCTTCTAAAAGAATTTCTTGTCCGAACAAATCTCCGCAGGTATATCCGGTAATACATAATTCAGGAAACACCAGTATTTGAACTGAGTTTTTCTTTGCAGCTTCAATGAGCTGAAGGATTTCATCGGTGTTCTTTTTACAGTCGCAAACGGTTACCTTCGGTACGGCTCCGCCAATTCTAATAAATCCATTATTCATAGTGTCAACTCCTAAGATATCTATCACTTTTATTAAAATTTCCTAAACAGGCCTATGACTTTACCCAGAATTGTTACGTCTCGAACAATGATCGGATTCATAGCAGGGTTTTCCGGCTGTAAGCGAATATGGTCTTTTTCCCTGAAAAAGCGTTTTACAGTTGCGGAATCTTCAATCATAGCCACAACAATATCGCCGTTTTCAGCACTGCTTTGTTTTCTGACTAACACTAGGTCATTATTGAAGATGCCTGCTTCAATCATACTATCTCCCTGTACATGCAGCATATAAACTGTGTCATTTTTTACATATTCCACAGGGAGTGGAAAATAATCTTCAATATTTTCTACTGCAAGAATAGGTTGCCCAGCAGTGACATTGCCTACGATGGGAACATTAACCAACTCATGACGTATTTCGTAAAATGTATCATCTAATATTTCAATAGCCCTTGGCTTTGTGGGATCTCTGCGAATCATTCCTTTTTTCTCTAAACGATTAAGATGGCCATGAACAGTTGAAGTGGATTTTAGATTCACGGCATCACATATCTCTCTAACTGAAGGGGGATATCCCTTTGCTTTAATTTCTTTTTTTAAGTATTCTAGTATTTCTTTTTGTTTATCGCCAATTTTAGTACTCATATAGTCACCTCGCTATACAATATGATTTATTATAGCATATACCCTGTAAAATATCAAAACTAATGTTCGATAGCAATGATTAAATTTCCCCTAAAACATCATAAAAATATTGACACAGAATATGTGTTCGCATATAATAAATACAAACAGATGTTCGGAGGGATTATGTATGCTAAAGAAGAAATCATTCGAAAAATATCGTTTTATATTATTAATTATATTTTTTATCTGTGTATTTCAGCTTATCTCAGGTATTATGTATAGTTCTACAGGTAAAGAATACAATAGAAAAAATCCAGTTCAAAAATATGAAGAAGTACATATCCAAAAAGGTGATACCCTTTGGGAAATTGCTAAAAAGTATAAACCTAACCATCAAAATATCAAGCAATATGTATCTTCCATCAAGGAATTCAATCATATGAAATCGGACAAGCTTTATGCAGGGGAAAAAATTATTATCCCAATTTATAAGTCTATTCCGTAGAGAATTATATTTTTCTGAGCTTTACAGCCTTTGCCGCAGATCGTCTTCTTTGGTCATCAATTTGTGCGTAATGTTTTCTTGTTGTATTAACGTCTTTATGGCCTAATACATCCGCTACTAAGTAAATATCGCCTGTTTCCTGATACAAATGGGTCCCATAAGTGCTCCTCAGTTTATGAGGAGATATTTTTTTGATTTTAGTTACCAAAGAAGCATATTTTTTAACCAGGTTTTGAACGGAGCGAACAGATAATCGTTGATTTTGGAGAGATAAGAATAAAGCATCTTCGTGACCCGCTTTTGGCTGCTGTTTATTTCTTTCTTCTAAATAGCACTGTAAAGCTTCTTCCACTTCTTCCCCAAAATAGATTACCATTTCATTTCCGCCCTTACGGGTAATTTTTAAGCCATTTACATCAAAATCAATATCTTTTATATCTAATCCTACACATTCGGACACACGAATGCCTGTTCCGAGCAAAACAGTGATGAGAGCTAAATCCCGTGCTTTTGTATAATGGTGATATCTTTTTTGTGTGGCGGTGAGTTTCTCACCGCTTTCTATTTCATCTAATAATTTTGCTACTTCATCAATTTCCAGTCGCGTAATATTTTTTTCGTGAATTTTAGGGGTTTCTACTAAACTAGAAGGATTCCCGCTAATTTTTCTTTTTTTATGAAAGTATGAATAGAAGGTGCGAATGGCTGCCAATTTTCTTGCTTTCCCCTTTTCATCGTTTTGATATTCAATCATTTTATTTGGATGATGGGGATGGGGCTTTCTATAATATGTTAGATATTCTAAAAACATTTCAATATGGTCGGGAGTTATGCTCTCTAGGTCCTCTATAGATAATTCATTTAATGTTTTATTTTTTAGAACAGGATGATTTTCTAATATATATTCAAAAAATATTCTTAAATCATAAGCATAGCCTATTCTTGTTTTGGGTGAAGTAATAGGTTCTATCCCTCGAAAAAACTCATAAGCAAAAGCCGGAAGATGAGAGAGCAGCTCCCGAAGGCGAAGTGTATTCTTTTGTTTTTGCTGTTCGTGGTAATTTAGATCTGCCATATCATCACACTCCAAGTATTTGTATGTATAAAAACATTATACAAATAGATGTTCTGTATGGCAAATTAAATATTCGCATTACCTTTTATATTTTCTTCTTCTTTTGAAGATAATAAATAATAAGAATACATGCAACGATAAACAGTATTGTAAGCAAAGCCTGCAGCCATAGTGTCATAATTTTTCCCTCCTAAGTAACTTGGTGAATTTAGGTATATTATTTGTCTTAAAAATTCTTTTTATGTTTGGAGGCATAATATTGAAGATTGTTATTGAAATTATCATACAGACTTTATTGGCTTTTGTTGGAATATGGTTTATTGCAAGACTTCTTGGAAGAAAACAAATCGCACAGCTTACGGTGTATGAATATATCAATGGCATTACTTTCGGATCTATTGCAGCGACTATGGCAACCGATTTGAGCCAAAGAACATGGCACCATTTAATAGGATTATTCCTTTTTGGTTTTTTTACATGGTGTATGTCTTATCTATCGATGAAAAGCAAAAAATTAGAGATTTTATTTCAAGGGGAGCCTATTGTAGTCATCGAACAAGGAAAAATATTAGAAGAGAATTTAAAAAGATGTTTATACACGGTTAATGATTTGTTAGAGCAGCTGCGTACAGGAAATGTATTTGATATTCGTGATATAAAATATGCGATTGTAGAAAGCAACGGAACTTTAAGTATTATGAGGTATGAAGATAAAGAACCCGTTACTTTAAAGGACATTGGAATTATCCCTGATACGAGAGAACCTTTTACTGCGGTGATCTTAAACGGCAAATTAATCTATGAAAACCTTAAGTTCTTGCAGATCGATGAACAATGGCTGAAAAATCAGCTTCAAACAAAGGGTATTTCTGAGTTCAAAGATGTTATGTATGCAGCAGTTAATAAGAAGAAGCAAATATATATTGATCTTTTCAGAGACAATTTATTCGGAAACGAAAAAACACCTCAGATTTAAGGTGTTTTTTTGTCGAGATGCCAGCCTTCGATAAAGGACCGCTGAATCGCTCCAAACATACGGCTGTCAAAATGGTCATATTGTTTTCGAAGCTGCTTAATAAATATTTTCATATCTTCCCGCTTTGTCTTTCCGTCTGCAGGACAAGGACTTTTTACAACTGGAAGCTCATATTTTCTTGCAAAAGAAATTACTTCTTTTTCAGGTGCATAGATTAATGGACGAATAGAATGTAAATTTATATCTTCTAAACAAGTAACGGGAGAGAAAGTAAGTATTCTTCCTTCATAAAACATAGATAGAAGCAAGGTTTGAATCACATCATCCTTATTATGCCCAAGGGCTATTTTATTACAGTTAAGTTCCTTTGCCACATTATATAATGCGGCTTTTCTCATTTTTGAGCAAAGAGAGCAGGGGTTTGTCTCCTTGCGTTCTTGAAATATAATTTGGCCTATATAAGTATGTTGGACCGTATATCTTACGCCAATCTCATCGCACATTTTTTTGACAGCATCAAGATTGAAATTCTCGAATCCTAAGGATATGGTAATGGCTTCTACTTCGAATTTTTTAGGATAAAACCTTTGAAGGCTTTTTAGAGCTTGGAGGAGAGCCAGGCTGTCTTTACCTCCAGATATGCCTACGGCAATTCGATCCCCATCTTCTATCATACTATAGTCATCAACGGCACGGCGAACATAACTCAGCAGCTTTTGTAGTTTCATACTTATTTTCCTTCCAATTAGTTTATCTGAAATTTTGACTTTATAATTATAGCTATAACATAATGCAGATTCAAGTTAAAAGTATATTGACAAAATGAAACGACTATTATATTATAATATTATAATATATAAAAATACTAATAGTAGATTTGGGAGGCAGACTATGTCGAGAAAGATATTAATTGTTGGAGGCGTTGCCGGAGGAGCAAGTGCTGCTGCCCGGCTTAGACGATTAGATGAAACCCTGGAAATCATATTGTTTGAAAAAGGAGAGTATATTTCTTTTGCGAACTGCGGCCTTCCATATTATATAGGAGGCTCCATTGAAGACAGAGATATGCTTTTTGTTCAAACGCCGGAGGAAATGAAAGAGAGATTTAATATTGATGTAAGGGTAAGAAACGAAGTTATAGCTGTTGATGGAGAAAATAGAAAAGTAAAAGTTAAAAACCATATAACCAATACAGTTTATGAAGAAACTTATGACGATTTAATTCTATCACCTGGATCTAAACCACTACGGCCCTCAATTCCCGGTATTGATGCCAAGAATATTTTTACCCTTTGGAATATACCTGATGTGGATGCCATACAAAAGTATATTTTAGAAAATAATCCACGAAATGCCGTTGTGGTGGGGGGTGGATTTATTGGGCTTGAAATGGCCGAAAATCTCTACAATAGAGATATACATGTGTCCATTATAGAAGCTGCTGATCAGGTTATGGGGCCAATGGATTATGATATGGCATCTTTAATTCATCATCATATTTTATCTAAAAATGTTCATCTATATTTAGGCAATGGGGTAAAAGAATTTATATCTGAGGGGAAAAGTACAAAAGTAATCCTGAATGATGGAAAATTCATAGATGCGGACCTTATCATACTATCCATAGGGGTTAGACCCAATACAGAGTTTTTAAGAGACTCCTCTATAGAATTAAATGAAAGAGGAGGAATTAAAGTTAATGAATACCTAGAGACTTCTGTACCCCATATTTATGCTGTGGGAGATGCCATAGAAGTTGAGGACTTTGTCAATCAATCCATTACAATGATTCCTCTGGCAGGTCCGGCAAATAAACAAGGCAGGATAGTGGCGAACAATATTGCAGGTCGCCGTGAAAAGTATCATGGCACTCAAGGTACTTCTATAGCCAAGGTTTTTGATTTAACGGTTGCTTCCACAGGGAATAATGAAAAAACATTAAAATTAAAGGGTATTCCTTATATCACATCTGTTATTGAAGCTAAATCCCATGCAGGATATTATCCTGGTGCCCTGCCTATGACGATTAAATTAATTTTTAGTTCCAATGGAAAAATATTAGGTGCTCAAATCATCGGATACGATGGGGTGGATAAAAGAATTGATGTGATTGCTGCAGCCCTTCGCTTTGAAAAAAGTGTATTTGATTTAGAAGAGCTGGAATTGGCTTATGCCCCTCCATATTCTTCTGCTAAAGATCCAGTAAATATGGCCGGATATGTAGCTTCCAATATTCTTAATAATGACATGGAAATTCTTCATTGGTATGAGATAGAGAAGCTAGATTTGAGTCAATCAATTATTTTAGATATCAGAGAAAAGATAGAACGGGAACTGGGGTATATTCCAAATTCCTATCATATTCCCCTCAATAGTCTTAGAAAAAGAATGAATGAGCTGCCAAAGGACAAAGAAATTATCGTTTATTGTCAGGTAGGTTTAAGAGGTTATATTGCATATAGAATGTTGATTCAAAATGGCTTTAACAAAGTTCGCAATTTAATTGGAGGCTATAAATTTTATGATACGATTGTTACTACGCAAAAAAAGCTCAAGAATCAAAGCTATGGGCTTGGAGAGGGAGAAATGAAGAATCAAGATCAAAATAAGCAAGAAGTGCATAATACAGAAACAAGAGATATAAAGTCTAATCAGTTTCATGCAGGAGCAATTGTTCAATTAAATGCCTGCGGCTTATCCTGTCCTGGACCGATCATGAAGGTTTATCAGAAAATGAATGAACTTAAAAGCGGAGATATTTTGGAAGTCACTGCAACAGATCCGGGGTTTGCCAACGACATTAAAACCTGGGCAGAAAAAACGGGTAATACATGTTTATCCATAGATACTAATGGTTCTAATATTATAGCCAGAATTCAAAAAGGAACGTCTGAAGCATCTAATGGGAGTTGTTTAATCCAGCCCTTAAAAGATCATAAAACCATAGTTGTTTTTAGCGGAGATTTGGATAAAGCCATTGCAAGCTTTATCATTGCCAATGGAGCAGCTTCTATGGGCAAAAAAGTAACCATGTTTTTACCTTCTGGGGGCTGAATATATTAAGAAAAGATCAGTATGTACCGGTTAATAAAGATATGAAGTCAAAGATGTTTGGAATGATGATGCCAAGAGGCAGCAGAAAATTAGGATTATCCAAAATGAATATGTTTGGCATGGGTTCTAAAATGATTAGAAGGGTTATGCAAAAGAAAAATATTTCATCCTTAGAGCAGCTGATTGAGCAAGCAAATCAAAACGGTATTAAGCTCATGGCCTGCCAAATGTCAATGGACGTAATGGGCATTCAAAAAGATGAACTAATCGAGGGGGTAGAAATAGGAGGATTGGCTACCTATTTAGGAGAAGCAGAAGATTCTAATGTAAATTTATTTATCTAGATTCTAATTCATTTAAATATTCGAAGAACAAAAAGAAGCTCCAGTGTTATGAACTGGAGTTTTTATATTTTTATAGGTATAAAATCTGTTGCGGTTTCATCTAATTCCTTTAAATTGTGCAGATACCTTGAGGGAGTAAGAAGGTTTTTCCACCCAAATTGATCTTTTACTCTGTTGATATCGGCCCCATTCATTAACGCCAAACTGGCAGAAGTATGTCTAAACCAGTGGGGGGTAACTTTTTTCTTAATTCCTACGTTCATTGTGGCTTGTTCTAATAGCTTTCTAACGTAGGAATAAGACAATCGATCTCCATGGATATTTACAAAAAGCGGTTCATGATTATTAGGATCTATATCATAAGCCAGGCCAAAGTCCCTTCTATACTGTACGATATGGAACCATAAATCTTTTCTTATTTTTACAACTCGCCATTCTGTTCCTTTTCCCTTGATATGAACACCAATATTATTTGCATGATCAATATAAAAATTACCCCAATTAATTGAAAGAAGCTCGTTGATTCTTAACCCCGTAAAAAGCAGCATCACGCCTATTGTATAGTTTCTATTAGAAAGGATTTTATTGCTGCTGCTGGCTTTTAAAGATTTTAATAATAAATCTACTTCTTTCATAGAGAGAAACTTATGCTGATTCTTATTATCAAATTTTGGTTTCTTTAGAAGCCTAAAAGGATTGACTGAAAAATAGCCAGATTCCTTTCCGAAGGTATATAAGCTGCTGATCGTATTAATTCTCTGAGAAATCGTTGAAGGGGCGAGAGGTTTACCATTTTCTTTAACATGTGCCTCAAGGGCCTGTTTATAATTATTGGCATTATAAACTCCAACATCTTTAAGTTTTTCGATTCCTAAACTATTCATAAAAAATATGTACTCGTCTACAATTCTTCGATATGTCTTTCGAGACGTCTGAGCTTTTTGATCCAGCCATAATTCAATCAACATAGAATCATCTGAAATATCACAAGGAACTGGAAATTGATCACTATATAATGGCTCGATGGAATCATAATGATTTTCTTGAATGATAGGTAAATTCATTAAGTCACTTCCTTTTATGTAAAAAAGATGCTATTCAGTACTTCTTTATATTTGAATCTAGTTTATCACACATCTTTATAAAAGTACATATGTTTGGTAAAGAAAACCTAAACTTTATTACACCTCATTTTTGTTGAGTATTAGTATATTAATAATCGAGAAAAACACAATATAAAAAATACTAATCTAATATAGAAATAATTATCTAACATTTTGAAGATATAATTATTAATATCACATAAATTTCTAATGATATGTAATATGTTGTATTATAATGTTTATCTCATAAAATT
>JAAYPH010000048.1 GCA_012519955.1 Candidatus Epulonipiscium sp. | reverse complement strand
TTATTTAAGAATAAGGAGAGATAGCAATGAAAGAAGAATTATTTATTCAATTTAACGGGAAGGAGATAGTAGCATCGGACTTAGTTAAGCAATTTAAAGAAATCTGGAAAGATAAGTCGATGAAAGTAAAAGATGTAAAGTCATTAAAATTATATTATAATGTCAATGAAGAAAAATGCTATTATGTTGTAAACGACAAAGAAACTGGTTCTTTCTAACACTCTTAAAAGAGTGTTTTTTTTACTTGTTTTTTCTGTTTGTATCCGTTATATTAAAACCAAGTGTTTTTTAATTAATAATATAATTAATAATATATTAAATCAATTAAGCTCATATAAAATATTTCATTATGATTAAGCGTGGGGATTATATGGCGAATACAAAAATTAGGAAAAAGAAAAAGAATCATAGAAAAAAATCAAGAGAGCGCAGAATAGTAATTGGCGGTTTTTTAGCAGTCCTTCTCATCATTTATTTAATTGGTTCAGGACTGAAATTAACAAAGAAAACTCCTTTATCCATTGAAGTCGTACAAATGGGGACAATTGATAATAATATCCATGTGAAAGGTACCATTATTCGTGACGAAGCTGTTGTTAAAAGCACTAAAGCTGGCAGCATTCAATATTTTATTTATGAAGGAGAAAAAGTTAAATCTGGTACACCAATTTGCATGATTGCAAATCATTCTGCTGTATCACAGATTCGAGAAGAATTGGACAAGATCAACGAGAATATTATAAAAGTTCAAAATCAGAGAAAAGAGTTTTCTGTGATTCAAAAAGATATACAAAACGTGAATTATCAAATTGACGATTTGATTGATAACTTAAGAAATACATATTCAAATAAAAACTTTGTTCAAATTTATTCGTTAAAAAATTCTATTCTAATGGAAATAGAAAAAAAGCAAATGCTTCTATCCCAAGAAGAATCCTCATCCCTTAAAAACTTAATATTACAAAAAAATACGTACGAAAATCAGCTGGCTACAAACTCTGATTTAATTTCAACACCAATGGGAGGGATCATATCTTATCATATTGACGGATTAGAAGAAAAACTTAACCCAAAAACTTTGGATCAAATAACCATAAACGATTTAGACCAGAAATCAGAACCCAAAGACATCAGTCAGGTACAGAGTGTGGAAAAAAATACTCCACTATTTAAAGTAATCAATAATTATGATTGGTATATCGTTGGGAGCCTTTCCAAAGAATTAGCCGAAGACTGGGAAGTAAATAATGAAGTTTTTATTAAATTCAATGAAGCTCAGTCAGCTACAGTTAAAGCAAAAATTTATAAAATAGCACCTCAAGATAAACATGTGATGTTTGTTCTTCAAATTACAGAGCAAATGATGCCTATAATTTCTAAGAGAAATATCGAGTTCGAAATTATTAGAAAAAATTATGAAGGAATTAAAATCCCCGTTAACTCAATTGTTGAAAAAACTTTCTTGAAAATTCCAAAAGAATATATTCAGCAATCCGGGAAACAAACGGTAGTCATTAAAAAAGGAAATGAAAGTGACACGCTCATACCTGTTGATATTGCTTTTGAAGAAGGGGAAAATATGTATATTCTACAAGACACCTCTTCACTTAACATGTATGATACATTAGTTTTGCCGGAAAATACCCAGTCAGAGTACATTATAAAAGAAAGCCAATCCAGCATAGGAGTCTTTGCTGTAAATGGAGGAATAACACGATTTAAAAAGATTGAAATTCTAGTACAGAATAACGACTATGCAATTGTTAAACAGGATACTCCTTCTGGAATCAGATTATACGATCAGATTGTTTCGAATGCAAAAAATGCTAAAGAAAATCAACTTTTAAACCAGTTTGAAATTATTGAGAACCATTAAGAGGAGTGCAAGCAAATGAATCATATAAAAAAGAATATTGAAGAAATCAAAAAAAGAATTAGCATTGCTGCAGAAAAAAGCGGTCGTACAGAAAAAGATATAACCTTAATTGCAGTGACAAAAACAATTGATATACCAAGAATCAAAGAAGCTTTATCCTGCAACATATGCCATATAGGTGAGAACAAGGTACAAGAAATTATGAAGAAATATGATGCCATCGATTCAAATATTCATTGGCATCTCATTGGGCATCTTCAGACAAATAAAGTAAAATATATCATTGATAAAGTTGATTTGATCCATTCTGTTGACAGTGAGCGCTTAGCTTATAAAATCAATGAAATAGCAGAAAAACATAATAAAATCATGGATATACTTTTACAAGTAAATATTGCAAAAGAAGAAACGAAATTTGGATTAATGGCCGAAGAGGTAGAACCCCTAATTGATAAAATTAAAAGTTTAAAGAATATACGGGTCAAAGGTCTTATGACTATAGTCCCATACGAAACAAATCCAGAGAATAATAGGATTCATTTTAGAAATATAAAGCAATTATCTGTTGACATTGCTAAGAGAAATATTGATAATATAAGCATGGAAGTTCTTTCTATGGGAATGACAAATGATTATGAAATTGCAATAGAAGAAGGTTCAAATATGGTGAGAATTGGGACAGGCATATTTGGGCAAAGAAATTATAATGTATAAGGAGGTTGTCAAATGGCAAAACTTTTTGACAAGATGATGGATGTAATGGGATTTGGTAATGGAGAAGAAGATTTTGAAGAAGAAGTTGAAGAAATAGAAGAGAAAGCTGAAATACCACAAATTCGCAATTATCACACAAGAAATAACTCCAAAATTGTAAATATACATACAAATGTTCAAATGGAAGTAGTGATTACAAATCCTGAGAAATATGAAGAAGCACAAGAAATTTGTGATCATATTAAAGCTAAGAAACCTGTAGTAATTAATTTAGAAAATCTGGATCGTCTTGTTGCTCAAAGAGTAATGGATTTTCTAAGTGGCGCATGTTATGCCTTAAATGGAGATGTACAGAGGGTTGCCAATAACATCTTTATCATTGCACCGGAAAATGTTGATATTGCCAATAGTTTTAAAGAAGAATTAAAGACAAAAGGTATAATTCTTCCTTGGATGAGCACTGCAAAGTAATGGAGGCTAATTTATGGAATTAAGTGCAATTTTAAGCTCAGCTTTGGCAGTTTTTTTCAATTTACTTGATATGTTAATTTTTATAAGGGTACTGTTATCTTGGTTTCCTATTAGTCGTAATAATCCCTTAGTTGCATTGATCTATCAATTAACTGAACCTATTCTTGGTCCTGTTCGAGCCCTTATACAAAGATCAGTCCTTGGCGGCAGAGGTATGATGGTTGATTTTTCTCCAATCATCGCGCTGCTCCTGTTAGAGTTTATAAAAAACATTCTGTTATATTTGACAACACTTATCTAGCTTAACGAAAGGACTAAAATGATTAATAAAGAAGTTTATTTAAAAAATTTTAACGATGTAGAGGAAAGATTGACTGCCAGTAAAATACTGGATCGTGCTAATATTGCATTAAGAGATCATGTCAGTACATTTACCGATTTTATTGATATGTATAAATTAAGTAAATTTCTTTCTTTGGTCCATAATCTTTCTGATTTAACAATAAAAGCATTCGGAGGATATTCTGAAAGTGAAAGAAAAATAATAGGTTTTTGCCCAGAGTATAGAGAATTGGAAGAAAAAGATTTTCCTATCGCACCAATTGAGGTGTTTCTTAAAAGTCCTAAAGAAGAAGCCATCTCTCATCGAGACTATTTAGGTTCCATTTTGGGACTTGGGATAGAAAGAAGTAAAATTGGCGATATTTTAGTATATGAGCAAAAAGCCGTTGTTTTTGTTTATAAAGATATAGCATCCTATATCGTAAATAATTTATCTAAAATTAAGAGTGTTAAAGCAGAAGCAAAAGAAATTTTACTAGAAGATATTATTCCTCCTCAGCCTAAAATTAAAGAAATTGCTTCTACTGTTTCATCCTTAAGAGCTGATTCGATTTTAAGTGCCGGATTTCAGCTGTCAAGAAACAAGATTGTGGATTTAATTAAATCTGAGAAAGCACTCATCAATGGAACAATTGCCAGTCCTTCCTCCCATATTAAAGAGGGAGACTTTTTAACACTTAGGGGTTTTGGCAAAATTAAATTGGTTGAAGTTAGAGGAAAAACTAAAAAAGATCGCATGAGTATTGTAATACATCGGTACGTATAGGGGGAACTTATGATGCTTACGCCACTGGATATTGAATCGCAAGAATTTAGAAAAAAGCCGTACGGATATTCTATTGAAGAAGTAGACAAATTTTTAGATGAAGTCATTGAATCTTATGAAAAAATTTATAAAGAAAATATTGAACTGAAAGATAAAATTTCTATGCTAAATGAGAGTATTCAGCACTATAAGGCGCTGGAACAAACCCTACAAAATACATTAATACTGGCTGAAAAAACAGCAGAGGATACAAAATCTGCAGCTTATCAAAAAGGAGAACAAATAAGAAAAGAAGCTGAAATAAAAGCGAATCAGATTTTGGAAGAAACCCAACAGGAAGTGTTTAGAATCAATCAAGAAATTGAACGATTAAAAAATCAATATTCTTCATTAAAAATACAAATGAAACAGACCTTATTAACACAACTGGAAATATTAGAAACGTCGGTATTATATAAGGAAGATGAAGGCGTACACCAATATAAATCTGATGAAGAATATGATATTGCTAGAGACGAGGATGTAATATGAATAAGATTTTGGTAACTCCCTCTTCATCATCATATCCTATTTATTTTTCTCAAAACTTTGATCATATTTTAGAGGCACTCCATCATCATAATTTGCTTCATCGAAAAGTATGTATAATTACCGATCATACCGTAGATTCCTATTATGGCAATCAATTAATGGATGTTTTAAAAAGAAGTTATGATGATGTGTTTAAATTTATTTTCGAAGCGGGAGAAGAAAACAAGCATCTAAACACGATTCAGGATATGTATAAATTCTTTATCGAAAATCATTTAGATAGAAATTCTCTGATCTTTGCTTTAGGCGGAGGCGTTACCGGAGATATGGCGGGTTTTGCCGCTGCCACTTATATGCGAGGCATTCCTTTTATTCAAGTGCCAACAACTCTTCTTGCACAAGTGGACAGCAGTGTAGGAGGAAAGGTAGGCGTTGATTTTCTTCAGCATAAAAATATGATTGGTGCTTTTTATCAGCCAACCTTTGTTTATGTTAATTTAAGTACATTAAAAACACTTCCTCAAAAGCAATTATCCTCAGGAATTGCGGAAGTGATTAAGCACGGACTGATCCTTGACGATAATTATTTTTCATTTGTTGAATCTTCAACAGATTTAGTTTTTGATTTAGATGAAGCCATATTAGAAAAAATTATTCAGCGTTCTTGTGAATTAAAAGCATCTATCGTATCCCAAGATGAAAAAGAGCTTGGCTTAAGAGAAATTTTGAATTTTGGACATACCTTAGGCCATGCAATAGAAACTCTTCTTAATTTTGAGCTTCTTCATGGAGAATGTGTTTCAATCGGAATGGTAGGCGCAGCGTATTTATCCTATAAAAAGAATTTAATTTCATGGGAAATTTTAAAGAGAATCGAGAAAGTACTACAGTCTTATCATCTTCCAATTAGAATAAATCAATTAGAATCTGAGGAGATTTATCAACAAATGTTATTGGATAAAAAAGTAAAGAATAATAAAATTAAATTTGTTCTGTTATCGTCCATAGGAAATGCTGTAAGAGTGGGAGATTTAAGTGAGGAGTTGATCAAATCGTCCATTTCTTATTTGAAAAGTGACGTGCAATAAAGCACGTTATTTTTTTGCTTTAGTTTCCATTATGGTTTTGTATAGTATTGCAAAACCTATATAGAGAAACAAGTAAAAGAAATGGAGGAAATATTATGACCAAGGAACAACTTCAAGAAATTAAAAATAATTTGATTCAAGAAAAAAAGAAGCCGAAGCAGAGTTAAAAAGAATGGAGGAGTATGGGCCTAAGGGCTCGCTTCTAGAATGGACCGATGAATTATCCTCCTACGATAATCATCCGGCAGATCTCGGCAGTGAAACTTTTGAAATGGAAAAACAACTGGCATTAAATGTCCATCAGCAAAAATATCTTGAAGATATTAATGATGCTCTTAAAAAAATTGAAAATGGTACTTATGGAATTTGTGAAACTTGTTCTAAGGAAATAGGATACGAAAGATTAAAAGCGATTCCATATGCAAAAGAATGTATATCCTGTGCCAAAGAACATCAAATCATTGCGGACCATTTTGATAAAGACCGTCCTGTAGAAGAAGAGGTCATTGGCCCTGTCTTCAATCGTAATTTTATGCGTGAAGAAGATGGAGACATCAATCACGGCGCAGAAATTTACAGACAGTTAGAAGCTTACGGCTCAGCAGATAATATGCAGGATATGGGGTGGGGAATTAAAGATTACGACGAAATCAATAATTTATATGATACTCCCCTAGATACTGTAGATGAAGTTGATTTATTATCCAATCAAGACAGAAAGAACGCACTGGAGTGACTGCTTTACAGGAAATAAAAGGGGTGATATAATTTTTCTTGTTTTGAGAGTTTATTTTAAGGGAGAGAGAAAATGCTTATTCAATATTTTTTAGCAGTGTCCTTATTAGTTGCTTTAGACCAGGTAACAAAATATGTCGCATTTAACTATCTACAGAGCATAAAAAGTATTCCAATTATAAAAGATGTCTTTCATTTAACCTTTGTTAAAAACAGAGGGGCAGCCTTTGGAATACTGCAGAATCAACGATGGTTTTTTATCATTATGACTATAGCCGTTTTATTAGGTATTATTTATTATTATAAACATCTTCCCAAATACAAACCCTACGGTTTTATACGTATTGCATTGATATTAATAAGTGCAGGGGCTATAGGCAATTTAATTGACCGCATTCGACTTGGCTTTGTAATCGATTTTTTTGATTTTTGTTTAATTAACTTTCCTGTATTTAATGTAGCCGACATTTGTGTAGTCATTGGAACGATATTACTTGCATGGCTTATACTTTTTACAAATGAAGAAGATCTCGAAAAGAAGGAAGTTGAATGATGGATTTTTATACATATATCGTGGAAAGTGAAGATGCGGGGAAACGGGTAGATGTCTTTTTAACAAATGAATTAGAGGAAGTTTCAAGGTCTTTTATCCAAAAGCTCATTTCAGATGAAAAAATAAAAGTAAACCAAAAAACAATAAAATCAAACTATAAATTAAGATTAGATGATATCATTGATGTAGAAATTCCTGATCCCGAACCTGTAGAAATTCTTGCAGAACCTATCCCATTAGATATATTATATGAGGATAAAGATATCATTGTAGTAAATAAACCTCAGGGTATGGTTGTTCATCCTGCACCCGGACATTATACCGGAACATTAGTCAATGCACTGCTCTATCATTGTAAAGACGATTTGTCAGGAATCAATGGACTTCTGCGTCCAGGAATTGTTCATAGAATCGATAAAGATACATCCGGAGTTCTTATGGTTGCAAAAAATGATTATGCCCATAACCATCTTGCACTTCAATTAAAAGAACATTCTATTACTAGAAAATACAATGCCATTGTTTATCATAATATTGTAAATGATGAGGGTACAATAAATGCTCCTATCGGAAGGCATCCAACTGAAAGAAAAAAAATGGCTGTGACGCAAAAAAATTCAAGGCATGCCATTACTCATTATACTGTACTGGAGAGATTTGGACAGTTTACTTTAATTGAAGCACAATTAGAGACAGGTAGAACCCATCAGATTAGAGTTCATATGAAGCATATAGGACATCCGCTTTTAGGAGATCCGGTCTATGGACCTAAATCACAGCCGTATAATATCAATGGACAGATGCTGCATGCTAGAGTTTTAGGATTTATTCATCCTTCAAAGAAAGAATATATGGAGTTTGAAGCTCCTATTCCAAAATATTTTATGGATGTTATTGAAAAGCTACGAAAGAATGCCCATTTATAAAAGATAAAAAAGATTAATTAAAGGAGGATGAGTGTTTTGGTAAAGTCAAAAGAATTGTTAGACGAGAAAGCCATTCAAAGAGCTTTAACTAGAATTTCCCATGAAATTATCGAAAAAAACAAAGGCGTTGAAGATATTGTGCTTGTAGGCATTAAAACAAGAGGTATCCCATTGGCCGAAAGAATCGCCCAAAAGATTTATGAAGTAGAAAATGTTAAAGTTCCTGTAGCAATACTTGATATTACATTTTATAGAGACGATTTAAAACACAAATCGGTACAGCCCATTGTTCATAATACGGATATTAAATATGATGTGGATAATAAAATAGTAATTCTAGTTGATGATGTTATTTATACCGGAAGAACTGCAAGAGCAGCTATTGATGCCGTAATAGATATGGGAAGGCCTAAATATATCCAACTGGCTGTTCTAATTGACAGAGGACATAGAGAACTCCCTATCAGACCGGATTTTGTCGGTAAGAATATTCCTACATCAAAAGAAGAAATTGTAAGAGTAATGCTGGAAGAAACGGACGAGAATAATTTAGTAGTAATAGAAAAACACTAGTTTTTACATTGAAAGGGCGAATGAATATGCATGATCCAAGAATTGCTACTCTCGCAAGAACATTGGTACAATATTCTGTTAATGTACAAAAAGGTGAAAAAGTACTTATCCAATGCAATGGAGTAGAGCCTTCCCTTGTAAATGCACTGATCAAGGAAGTATATGCAGCAGGAGGTTTTCCTTTTGTTCAATTAAATGATCATAGTATTCTTAGAGAACTCTATCTAGGTACTTCTGAAGAACATATGAAAACTATGGCTAAATATGAAGCCTATAGAATGAATGAAATGGATGCGTTTATTGGTTTTACATCTTTAAGAAATGCATCTGAGTATTCAGATGTACCCCATGATAAAATGGATATTTATTATAAGTATTTTTGGAAACAGGTGCATACAGAGATCCGCGTTCCTAAAACCAAATGGGTTGTTTTGCGCTATCCTTCCTCTGCTATGGCACAACTGGCAGATATGAGCACGGAAGCCTTTGAAGATTTTTATTTCAATGTATGTAATCTAGATTATGCCAAAATGTCAAAAGCTATGGATTCCCTTGTGAGATTAATGGAGAATACCGATAAAGTAAGAATTGTCGGAAAGGGTACAGATCTATCCTTTTCGATAAAAGGACTTCCTGCAATAAAATGTGATGGAAAAATGAATATACCAGACGGAGAGGTTTATACTGCTCCTGTAAAAGACTCTGTCAACGGGATCATAACATATAATGCCCCCTCCGAATATCAGGGATTTACCTTTGATAATATACAGTTTGAATTTAAAGATGGAAAAATAATTCATGCCACTTCTAACAATACGGAAAGGCTCAATAAAATATTAGATACGGACGAGGGTGCGAGATATATCGGAGAATTTGCCATAGGAGTAAACCCATATATTACAAAACCAATGAAAGAAACTTTATTCGATGAAAAAATTGCTGGTTCCATTCACTTTACTCCAGGAAATGCTTATGGCAATTGCTTTAACGGGAACCGCTCAGCCATTCACTGGGATTTAGTATATATACAAACACCGGAATACAGCGGAGGAGAAATATATTTTGATGATGTCCTAATTAGAAAAGATGGACGATTTGTGATTCCTGAATTAGAGAATCTAAATCCAGAAAATCTACAATGAATTGTGGCTTTGGCCACAATTTTTTAATATAATAAAGGGAAAAATATATAAAGAATGGAGGCCGATATGATGACTACAAAAAAGCTAACAATTACAGCTTTAATGGCAGCGTTAGTTACTGTTATGACCATGACTATTTCAATACCTATTGGAAGTCAAGGATTTCTTAATTTTGGAGATATAATGATTTTTGCTTCTGCTCTTGTGTTTGGACCTCAGGTAGGAATGATTACGGGAGGGCTTGGCTCAGCATTAGCTGATTTACTCCTGGGATATCCTGTTTGGATACCAATCACTTTAGTTGCAAAAGGCTTGGAAGGGTACGTTGTGGGGAAATTATGTTCAAATGCAAGATCTATGCCGCAAAAATTAATAGGAATTGTTGCTGGAGGTTTCTGTATGATATTTGTATATTTCATCGGAGGCGTAATATTAACGCTTTCAAATGATGGTCTTATTCCTGCAATTGCAGCGGGCTTATCTGGAATCCCTTATAATGTACTTCAGGTAGTTGCTGGTGCTATTGGAGGAAACATTATTGCCATTATACTAAAAGACCGAGTTCTGATTTAATGAGGTGAGCTTTTGCAGTATTTTATTAAACTTTTTATTGGTCTTATTGCAAGTATTAGCATTTCATACATAGCATATAAAAAACATGCATTAACTCTAAGCGGAGCCATAGGAGCCATAATCCTCGGTACTGGAATCTTTTTTGGTTCCGGCCTGTATGGCTCCTTTCTTATCATTATTTTCTTTGGAACTTCTACTATTTTTACTTTTATAAAAAGAAATTATAAGAAAGAAATCGAAAAGCACTACGAAAAAAGTGGTGGAAGAGACATTTACCAAGTCTTCGCCAATGGGGGAGTGGGGTTGTTGTATTCTCTGTTGTATTTTTCTACTTCTCATCCAATGTATCTTATTTTAATCGGAGCCTCATTTGCAGCTTCTAATGCGGATACCTGGGCTAGTGAATTGGGCGTACTAAGCGAATCATCACCTATATCTCTAAGAACTTTTAAAAAAGTTTCAAAAGGAACCTCTGGAGCAGTTAGTTTATTTGGAATGCTTATGTCCATTTTGGGTTCTTTACTGCTCGCTTTTTCCGCAATTATTACAATGATTTTATTTCAATTAAATCTATATCCCTTTTCTCATGTTCAGACCTTTATATTTATTTTTCTAGGAGGTATTTTAGGAAGTCTTATCGATTCAATCCTAGGTGCAACTCTACAAGGGATTTATTACAATGAAAGCTTAAAAAAAGAAACCGAAAAACCATTTTATAATGGAAAACCTAACACGCTCATTAGAGGATGTAAGCTATTTAATAATGATTTTGTAAACTTCATCAGTATTCTTTTATCTACGGTTGTTGTCTTTTTATTAATATATATTACCTAATTTAACATGGGACAGATATTTTTTGGCTATCTTTTCTGCCTCGTACATGATTCTTTTGTCCGTAGGGGGATTGTTGAGCCTATAATTTGGAAAATAACGCGTAATATGAAGAGGAATATCGGAATTTATAGAGCTTATAAATTCCGATATTTTTTTAATTTCTTCCATATTGTCATTTTCTCCACTTACTAAAAGTGTGGTTATTTCTACATGGCATGAAGTTGCTGCTAATTCAATACTTTTCAGTACAGGCTGAATTCTTCCTCCGCAAAGTTCTTTATAATAATCATTATTAAAGCTTTTAAGATCAATATTCATGGCATCTATATAAGGCAGGAGCTCTCGTAAGGGTTCTTCATTGATAAACCCATTGGTTACAAGGACAACAGAAGATGCTGGATGAGTTTCTTTTAGATGTTTTGCCATATCGTAGACATATTCGTACCAAATGGATGGTTCATTGTACGTAAACGCAATTCCGATATTATTCTTTGTACCTAAAATCGTTTCTACCATATTTTCTTTAGAAACGTAGGTGCTTTGGTGCTTATACTGAGAAATTTGATAGTTCTGGCAAAAAGAGCAGGTAAAATTACATCCAAAGCTTCCAATAGATAAAATATATGAGCCCGGTTTATAGTAGTGCAGAGGCTTCTTTTCAATAGGATCTAAAGCAATGGAAGTTACTTCTCCATAATTGATTGAATAGAGCACACCGCCTTCATGAATTCTTGCCTTACATTTTCCGTAACTGCCATCTTCAATGATGCAATGATGGGGGCATAAATAGCAGTGAATTTTATCTTTATACTTCTCATAAAATTTTCCTTCTATTTTCAAATGAAGCCCTCCTGTTTTATTCTTCCCTATGTCGTATTACCCTAAATCTCTCAATATCATATTGCTCCGATGGCTGAATGCCTGCTTTTTTTAGGGCAATATCAATTTGTTTTTCTATCGTATCTATTCCTTCTAAATCTGGGAGCAGAAGACCGGTTCTGCCCTTGCTTCTTACAATTACACCGTATTCTTTGGGATCAAGAGTACTCTTGTCTGCTTTTTCCGGTTCTGTTAATACATCTACTGAAAAATCTATATCTAATAATTCATGGGCCTCAACTGGGTAAAATCTTGGGTCATGGATACCAGCTTCTACGGCATTTCTAATGATTTCATGGGCTATGGAAGAAGTGGCGGGAAAAATAGTTCCTATACAACCTCTGAGTTCACCGTCTTTTTTTAAGGATACAAAAACGCCTCTCTTAGTATTCCTCATTTCTGAAGTGACATAGGACGGAATTTTATCTAAAAATTTTCCTGTTTCTAAATAAGAGGTAAGGCTGTCCCTTGCTAATTTGACATAAGGGTCCTTTTGATTTTGCTTTTTTTCATAGCTCAAATTCTTAATAGTTTCTAATCTTGAATCCTCATCACCTGTAATTTCAAACCTCATAATACCATATCCTACACCAAAAGTTTTTTCATAGCTTAATAAATGGCCTTTAAAGGCAGACCTATCCAATGCACCCAACATGATAAGAACAGATCTTCTGCCGCATTCTCCTGCATTTTGTACAGTCTTTTTATCCATTTTAAACACATTCATTACATCTCCTTCCTGGAGATGATGTAAAAATTCATTATCAAATTTTTCTCCAAAGGGGCTGTAGTCATAGGGCCCTTCATCTTTTAGCCTGTGGGACAAATCTCCACTGGCAATAATGATCGTTTTTTCATTAGATTCTTCAACGGCTCTTTTTATTTCCATTCCAAATTGATACAATTCCACAACAGAAAGAGGAGAATAAGTAATATGAACAAGAGTATAATCGGTATAATACTGATTAATAAAATAAAGCGGCACCATTGCCCCATGATCCAGAGACAAAGAAATATTATAATCCTTAAGAAATTCTTTAGTACTCATAACTGCGGGAATGTTTTCTTCTCGAGCAATTTCAAATATTTTATTCGTAAGGGATTTATTTATTTTTACTTCCATTTTGACATTCGGAACCCCAAACTGTTTTAGGCTTCCTCGCAGGGTATCTTCATACACTAAATTAATAGCATCGTTAAACATGGTACCGTGGGGAGTAATAAGAATGATAGTATGAGGGGCTTTTTGCTGTACTTCCTTTGCTATTTCTCTAAAAGCATTCCCGGTATTTTTAATTTTTCTTTCTTCTCCTGTTCCCACTTCTGGAATGATAATAGGTGGATGGGGAAGAAGATAAAAACCTTGTATTTTCATACAATCACTCCTCTTTTGTAATTTATTTTAATTATAAATGATTTAATAACAAATTTCATTGAAATATCCAAAAATTTTTAGTATAATTATACGACTAGTTTTATATTTATTATAATTATTAAGGGAGGAAAGTTAATGACTGGTGACAAACTACAAATATTTATTGCCATGTGTGCATATATGGCATTTGTCATTGGCATAGGCTTATATTATGCAAAGCGTGCCAATGAAAGCAGTGAAAATTATTTCCTTGGAGGAAGAACACTGGGACCATGGGTTACTGCCATGAGCGCCGAAGCCTCCGATATGAGCGGATGGCTCTTGATGGGGCTTCCGGGAGTAGCTTATTGGTATGGTCTAAGCGATGCTTTTTGGACAGCAATAGGGCTAGGTATTGGTACATATGTTAATTGGCTTTTCGTAGCCAAAAGACTGCGCAGATATTCTGCGATAGCCGGAGATTCAATAACTGTTCCGGATTTCTTCAGTAATAGATTTAAAGAAGATAAAAAAGTGATCATGACCATTGCAGGTCTCTTTATCTTAATCTTTTTTACGGTTTATGCAGCCAGCTGCTTTGTTACAGTTGGAAAATTATTTAGTACATTATTTGCTATAAAATATCAGTATATGATGATTGCAGGGGCATTATTCGTAGTTTTTTATACAATAGTTGGCGGATTTTTAGCTGAAAGTGCATCAGACTTCATGCAGGCAATTGTTATGATCTTTGTATTGGTTTTTGTATTTATAATTGGTATTTCTGCTGCTGGCGGCATTTCAGCAGTTCTAAAGAATTCACAGGACATTCCGGGCTTTTTTGAGTTATTTGGTATTGCACAGCCTACACTGGTTGATGGGGTACAGCAAATCAGCGAGGCAGGTAAGCCATTATTTGGTGATGCAGGAAGTTACGGTTTCTTAACCATCCTTTCAACACTTTCCTGGGGATTAGGTTATTTTGGTATGCCCCAAGTATTATTAAGATTTATGGCAATCAGAAAATCCGAGGAGATTACACAATCCAGAAGAATTGCAACCATATGGTGTTTCATTTCTCTTTTTGCGGCAGTAGCTATAGGTCTTATAGGAAGAGCATTATATCCAAGTGAGCTTCTTACACAAAGCTCAGCGGAAAGTATCTTTATTTTAATGTCTACTAAATTATTACCTTCATTATTTGCAGGAGTAGCAATGGCAGGAATACTTGCTGCAACTATAAGTTCATCGGACTCATATCTTCTAATTGCTGCCTCTGCATTTGCAAAAAATATCTTCCAAGGGGTTATTAAAAAGAATGCTACCGATAAAGAAGTTATGTTTGTAACTAGAGTGATTTTAATTTTAATATCCATCCTTGGTATGATCATTGCTCTTGATGAAACAAGTGTTATCTTCACCGTCGTTTCATTTGCATGGGCAGGCTTCGGAGCAACCTTTGGGCCTATTATGCTGTTCTCATTATTCTGGAAAAGAACCACAAGATCTGGAGCTATTGCTGGTATGATATCCGGAGGTGCAATGGTATTTGTTTGGAAGCTAATGCTTAAGCCTTTAGGAGGGATCTTTGGAATATATGAATTATTACCTGCATTCATCATTTCATGTATAGTAATTGTAATTGTATCTTTATTATCCGAAGAACCTTCTCAGGAAATACAAAAAGAATTTGAATTGGCCAAGACATACGAATGCTAATTAATTATTCATAATGAATTTATTAACTTATAAAGTGTTGTGATCACAGAACAGTGATTACAGCACTTTTTGTGTTATTGGATCAGTAATAACTAAATAGTATGTTCACATATAATGATAAATAGTAACGTCTTTTTAGCATTTGTTTTTATTCCCAATTATACAGCATTAATAAAAATTGAAGATTACATATGGGGGAGATATCAATGAAGATGACTGCAATGATTATCTTTATTGCAACCTATGCACTGCTTTTAATTTTTCCAAAAATCAGAGCCTATATTGCACTTCTTTCCGCCTCACTCTTTGTACTGATTGGAATAATACCTCTAAATAAATGCTTAATCACCGTAGATTGGAATGTTATTTTAATGATTGCAGGTACCATGGGGATTGTATCTTTATTTATCGAATCAAAAATGCCCGCACTGTTGGCAGATTGGTTAATTGAGAAAACGCCAAATATCAAATGGTCAATCATAGCCTTATCCCTATTTGCAGGCATTATTTCTGCTTTTGTAGATAATGTCGCTACGGTTTTAATGGTAGCACCTGTGGCTTTAAACATAGCAAAAAAACTCAAAATTTCTCCTGTACAGAGCATCATTGCCATTGCGGTTTCATCAAATCTTCAAGGGGCAGCTACCTTAGTAGGGGATACAACCTCCATACTTTTAGGCAGTTATGGAAACCTTAATTTTTTAGACTTTTTCTTTTTTAAGCAAAAACCCGGGATGTTTTGGATCATCCAATCTGGGGCAATTTCTACTATATTGGTGTTGATGCTTTTATTTAGAAACTATACGAAGCCAATTAAAACTATGAGAAGAACAACAGTGAAAAATTATTTTCCAACAGTTCTTCTTCTTGGAATGATCATTTTGTTAATTCTTGCTTCCTTTATACCTAATAAGCCTAGTATGACCAATGGAGTCATCTGTATAACACTATTTTATATAGGCCTATTGAATAGTTTTTATAAAACAAAAAATATTGGAGTTGTTTTAAAAGCCTTAAGAGAAATAGACTATTATACCCTTCTTTTATTAGCTGGACTTTTTGTCGTGGTTGGGGGGATAACAGAAGCCGGGGTTGTTGAAGACATTAGTAAGATTTTTGTAACCATCAGCAATGATAATATCTTTGTGATTTATACATTAATCGTTTGGGCATCCGTATTTTTCTCCGCATTCATTGATAATATTCCTTATGTTGCAACCATGCTCCCTGTAACGGCAGGAATCGCAAAGCTATTAGATATAGACCCGTATATTTTATATTTTGGTTTACTTTCAGGTGCAACCTTAGGAGGGAATTTAACACCAATCGGTGCTTCAGCAAATATTACAGCACTTGGAATTCTTAGAAAAAACGGATATGAAGTAAGTACTAAAGAATTCATGAAAATCGGTGTGCCCTT
>JAAYPH010000047.1 GCA_012519955.1 Candidatus Epulonipiscium sp. | reverse complement strand
TTTTCTTTTAAAGATTCTAGCATTTTCCTTTGTTTGACTGCATCTAATAATTCTTCGCGCTTTTTTTCGGCAAAGGATGCTGCCTTCCGTACTACTTGATCTTGTTCAACTGTTTTTCTTTTTAATACCTTAAGGTATTGATTATAAGAAATAATTTGTGAGGGTATGATTTCTTCTTTCATTTTGTCGCATAAATCTTTGGAAACATACGCTGATTCATCGAGTAACCGCTGCTTCTTTTGATTTTCAATTTGGAGCTTCCTATTTGCATCTCCGTATTCTTGCTTCTTCTTATCCTCCAATTTCTGTCTTAGGCTTAAAATATTTTCCATTCGAAATTGAAATCGCCCCATAAATTGCTCCTTCTAAATTAATTTTAACTAGAAACAATTTTATTCATTTCTTCTAAAACTTCCTCTAGTTCATATTTTTCTTCCACCCTCTGCGTTAAGAATGAAAGAATTGCTTTATACTTTGCTACCGCCTCATCGATTTCTTCATTGCTTCCTTTAACATAAGCACCAATATTAATTAAATCTTCTGCCTCTCTATATACTGCTAACAATTTTTTTATAGTAAAAGCCATTTCCTTATGACTGGGACTTACAATATCACTCATTACACGGGATATGCTTTGTAATACGTCTATAGCAGGATATTGATTTTTATTGGCTATTTTTCTTGATAATACAATATGTCCATCTAAAATGCCTCGAGCTGTATCGGTGACCGGTTCTGTCATATCGTCCCCATCAACTAAAACCGTATATAATCCTGTAATTGAACCTTTATCAGAATTACCCGCTCTTTCCAAAAGCTTAGGCATAGCCGCAAAAACAGAAGGCGTATATCCTCTGGTAACCGGTGGTTCCCCTACAGCCAACCCTACTTCTCTCTGAGCCATTGAAAAACGTGTGAGTGAATCCATTAAAAGCAACACATCATTTCCTTCATCCCTAAAGTATTCAGCAATTGCCGTAGCTGTTTGGGCCGCTTTTAGGCGAACTAAAGCAGGCTGATCGGATGTAGCCACAACAACAACAGAACGTTTAAGGCCATCTTCTTTAAGGTCTTTTTCAATGAACTCTCTTACTTCTCTTCCTCGTTCACCTATTAAAGCAATAACATTGATATCCGCTTTAGTATTTCTTGCAATCATACCTAACAGTGTGCTTTTCCCGACGCCGCTGCCCGCAAAAATACCAAGTCTTTGGCCTTTACCTACGGTTAAGAGCCCATCAATGACTTTAACACCTAGCGGTAGTATATCTTTTATACGTTTCCGTTTAAGAGGGTCCGGAGGCTGGTTTTGAATCGGATATTGTATGTCACAACTAATTGGCTCTCGTTCATCCATTTGATATCCTAGCCCATTGAGAACTCTGCCAAGTAGTTGTGGTCCAACAGGAACACTTAATGCAGATTTTGATGCCTCTACGATACTTCCTGGACCAATTCCTGCCATATCCCCTAAAGGCATTAGCAATATTCTGTTATCCTTAAATCCTACAACCTCTGACATTACAGAATTTTCACCATTTTGTGATTGAATAAAACACATATCTCCAACATTTGAAATAGGTCCAATGGACTCAATCGTCAATCCAACAACTTGAGATACCCTGCCCTGATATCGAATATAGTTTTTATCCAATACTTTTTCATATTTTTCAATGTTAATTCTGTTCAAACCCTCACCCATTCTATATGTCATTTACTGTCCAAAATCAACAGTAATTCTTGTTTCAATCCTTCAAACTGAGTTCCTAAGCTGCAATCAATATTTCCAAATTGAGTTTCAATGATGCAATCACCGCTCTGTAAAGACGAATCTTGTACCAGATCAATTTTACCACTGAACCCTAAACTGTTTAGAATATTCTCTTTGGATTCCATTAGAGAAGTGTAATCCATTTCAGAAATTTTAATTATAATCTTCTCATTATTATCTTTAATCTCTGATAAGCCTTTTTTTATTAAATATATAATTGACTGTTTATTAGTAGTAAAAGCATGATCTAAAACCTTTTTAGAAATAGATATAATTAAATCTACAACCTTAGGCTCAATTTCTTGAAGCATTTTATTTTTTTCTTGTATAGCGTTTTCCAATTCTAGTTTTGCTTGTTTCAAGAGCTTTTTACTTTCTTCTGAGCCCTGGCGAAAACCTTCTTGATACCCTTGCTGCCTACCTTCTTCTTCAATCTTCATTCTTGCAAACATGGCATCTTTTTTGGCCTGCTCCAAGATTTGGGCGGCCATTTTTTCTGCTTCTTGAATCATTCTATGAGCATCTTGCTGGGCTTTTAAAATAATATTTTCTTTAATGACCTCTGCAGTATTATCGTCTTCTTCTAGTATAATCTCTTCAACCAACTTTTCATTAATATCAATATATACCGTCTTTTCACGATTAATTTTAACGCTAGGACTTTTTATGATATTAGACAATTATTTCGTCACCTCCACCTCTGGAAATAACGATTTCTCCAACATCTTCTAGTTTTCTAATGATATTAACAATTTTTTGTTGAGAATCTTCTACATCTCTTAAGCGAACAGGACCCATATATTCCATATCTTCTTTGATCATTGTAGCAAGTCGTTTGGATAAGTTAGCAAAAATTACATTTTGCACTTCTTCTCCAGAGCCTTTTAAAGCTATTGCTAAGTCGTTATTATCAACTTCTCTAAGAATTCTTTGAATGGATCTGTTGTCCAAGGTAATAATATCTTCAAATACAAACATTTTCTTCTTAATTTCTTCTGCCAGTTCGGTATCTTCAACTTCAAGAGTTTCCATGATATGCTTTTCAGTACCTCTATCAACAGAGTTGATAATCTCTACTATTGCATCTACTCCACCAACTGCAGTGTAATCTTCTGTTACTAATGAAGATAGTTTTTTCTCTAATACTCTTTCAACTTCTTTTATAATATCAGGTGAAGTCCTGTCCATAAGTGCAATTCTTCTTGCTACATCCGCTTGCTTCTCTTGAGGAAGAGATGCAAGTACGGTAGCCGCCTGACTTGGTCTTAAATAAGCAAGGATTAATGCAATCGCCTGAGGATGTTCATTTTGAATAAAGTTCAATAACTGTGAAGCATCTGTCTTGCGAACAAAGTCGAATGGTCTGACTTGTAGAGAAACAGTAAGCTTGTTTAGAACTTCTAAAGCTTTTTCGCTTCCCAAAGCTTTTTCTAAGATTTGTTTAGCATAGGTAATTCCCCCTTCAGCAATGTACTGCTGTGCTAAACAGATTTGATAGAATTCTTCCAGTACCTTTTCCTTCATTTGCGAAGACACTGTTCGAATATTAGCGATTTCTAAAGTCAGTTGCTCTATTTCTTCTTCTTTAAGATGCTTAAATATTTGTGCAGATTTTTCAGGTCCTAACGCAATAAGCAGCATAGCGGCTTTTTCCTTACCTGAATATTCCTCCCTCACAACTGCCATTTATGTTCACTCCCATTCTTCACTTAGCCAGTTGCGCAATAGACTAGCCACTGCTTCAGGTTTTTCATCGACAAATTTATCAATTTGCTTCCTAATTTCTGAGTCCTCATTAAATTCAATAGGATTAATCTCTTCTTGTTTAGTCTGTGCATTTTCAAGCATTTCTTCTACAGATAATTCAGGTTCTATTTCAGTTATTTCATGAGGATCAGTTTTCTTAATTAACGCAAATGCTAATAATGCAATTAATACAAATAAAATGCCTAGCATAATATATTCGCTATAAGGCCTTTTTTGAATCTCTTTATCTATAAATACAGGAACCTCATACCCCACAATTTCTAGGTTGTCGACACTTATTCCTGCTGCCTTCGCAACTAAGTTCTGTAACTCCGGGTATTCGTTATTAATGTCAATCATAGCTGCTCTTGACTTTATACGATATTTGTATTCTTCCCAAGTCTCGTCTTCCTGCAATTCGTCTTCTTTACCTGTTCTTGCTTCTTTTTCCTTTTTCTCTTGCTCATATACTTTATCTCTTAATACGACTACAGATAAATAAGATTGTTCAGAAACAATGGTTCCAACGCTTTTTTCTAATTCTGTGTATTTCTTATCTAATTCATATTTAATCTCTTTTTGATCTTCTTTAGCTTGATAACTGTTCTGATCTCCCATTTCGTAGGCTGGTGCCTCAACATCATTTGCACCCAGCCCAGGTTCTTCACCCTCTGTACCACTGGAAGTTTTACGTGATGCAGAGTTTTCATAAGATATAATTCCTCGATCTCCGCCTTCAATAGGAGAACTAACTAATTCTTGCTTTTCTTTATATTGATCAAAGTTTAATACTAGATTTGGAGTAACTCTAACATCGTCAAATAATGGTCCTAATATAGAAATAACTTTGCTTTCAATATCTTTTTCTGCAGCTTGTTTTCTATCTTGTTGTTCATCCATATTTATTCCTGTGGTTTCTTCACTGCCAAGATAGAGTATATTCCCTTTATTATCAATAACCCGTACGTTTTTTACATCTAAATTTTCTACGCTTCCAGCCACATAATGGGCAATTCCCAAAATCTGCTTATTGCTTAGAGGCGATTTTAAATCCAGTTTAACACTGGCTCTTGCTTCTCTAGTTGAGGCTAAGAAAAAGTTATCATCATTTGGAATAACCAAATGAACTTCTGCCTTGTTTACTCCTTCGATTCCACTGATATCCGCCTCAAGTTCTTGCTGCTTTGCCTCTTTCAACTTTGCTTTCTTTTCTGTTTCAGTAGTACCCATACCATTTTCTAATGCATCTTCAAATGTAAAACCTTTATCAGGAATTTGTTCACTTGCCAAAGTCATCTTAGCCTTAGCATAATCCTTTTTCTTTACTTGAATAACCGTTCCTTCTTGATTTGTTATATTATATATACCCGCTCCATCCAAGACCTCTTTAATTTCAGCTGCTTGAGCATTCGTTAATTCTTCATTAAATAATCTAATCATCTTAGGTCTTGTGGTAATAAATATTGCAATTCCCAAGGTTAATAAAATAAAAAAAGTTATAAGTATTAACCTGATTTTTTGACTTTTATCAAATTTACTCCAGTATTCAGTAATCTGCTGCGATATATGGGAAAGTGTCTCTTGCATTTATCCACCTCATTTCTGTGCAATTATAGATATCGGACAATAAAGAAAAGTAGTTTTTTATAGCTGTATTCTCATAATCTCTCTATAAGATTCCAATACTTTATTATGAACTTGCACAGTAAACTGGAGGGCTATACCAGCCTTTTCTTGAGCAATCATCACATTATGGATATTGTCGGTTTTTCCCATAGCAAAATCTAATCCAATTTGATCTGCTTCTTTCTGTAATGTATTGGTTTGCTCAATCATTCCCATGGCAGCTTTATAAAAATCCTCAAAAACTTTTCCCTTTTTTACTGCTTGGTTTTGACTAGAACTTTCAATATTATTTATGGAATCAAACCAACCTTTTGATTCTATTTTCATGAATATCCCCCTAATTTCTATGGATAAATTTAACGTCCAATTTCTAATGCTTTTAATGCCATATTTTTGTTAGTATTCATAGCTGTTACGTTTGCTTCATAAGATCTATTTGCCGATATCATATTTACCATTTCTTCAATAATATTTACATTTGGCATTCTAACGTATCCATTCTCATCTGCATCAGGATGCTCTGGTTCATAAACCAATTTAAAATCAGAATTGTCTTCTGCAATTCTTGACACTCTTACACCGGAGCCATTAAGCTGCTCCATGCTATTTTTAAGAATGGAGCCAAAAGACGGACTAGTATTTCTTTCTTCAAATAATACGGTTTTTCTTCTATATGGCTGTCCATTTTCTGTCCTTGTCGTATTGATATTAGCGATGTTCTGAGAAATAATATCCATACGAAGTCTTTGGGCAGTAAGTCCACTTGCATTTATATTCATGGAATTAAAAAAAGACATATCAATGACTCCTTTCTATCTAAGATTTAGAACATTGTTAATTCCTTTAAACTTCTTCGACACGATTGAAATTAAAGTATTGTACTTAATACTGTTTTTTGCCAGTTCAGTCATTTCTATATCAATGTCTACATTATTTTCATCTATTCTTGTTTGCAAAGAACTGTTTTCAGTAACAATTTTAGGTTGAATATCTTTCATATTTATTTTATGCACGGGTTTATTAAATGCGACAGCATCTTGCAAATATTTTTCAAATTCTACATCTTTTCTTTTATATCCAGGTGTATCTGCATTTGCGATATTATTAGAAATCGCTTCATTTCTAAGCCATGAAGCATCTAATGCTTTTTCCAAAACATTAGCATTACTATATAAACGATTAAACAACATAGCTTCTCCCCCTTTTTTCAACACATATATTTTACAATAATCCAAATCTAAAGTAAATCAACAAATTTTTAGCAATTATTATCTTTATATGGTATAATGCCAATTATAATTTTTATTTTTATAAATTATAAATATTTTTCTAATAAAATCGACTTTTATTCTAATTATATACATTAAATAGTAAAAGGGCAACCATATTGTTTTAAATAATTAGACCTATTGCAATTGTAATTTATGTAAAATTATCAATTGCTTGGACGAAGTGTTTGATTTATAAACCATAAAAAGCGGCTTACGCCGCTTTTTACGAACTTATTTTTATTTATTTTCTAAGTTTGTCCAATTCTTCTAAAAGAACATCATTTAAAACTTTAATATATGTTCCTTTCATACCTAAAGAACGGGATTCAATAACCCCAGCACTTTCAAACTTTCGGAGTGCATTAACTATAACAGATCTTGTAATACCTACTCTATCTGCAATTTTACTTGCAACAAGAAGTCCTTCTGCTCCATTTAACTCTTCAAATATATGAAGGATTGCTTCTAATTCTGAATATGATAAAGTACCTATGGCAGATTTTACAATTGTAGCTTTTCTAACTTCTTCAGCAGATTCTTCACTCTGAGAACGAAGTATTTCTAACCCAACTACAGTGGCACCATATTCCCCTAGGATTAAGTCTTCGGTAATATATTCTCCTTCTTCTTTATATAATAAAAGAGTTCCTAATCTTTCTCCACCAGCACTAATAGGGATAATAGTGCTTTTATATTTATCTATATCTTTTTCAATATCTTTAATGTTAAACTCTGATAATGGTATATTGTCTTTAGTTTCTACGATATTTAATAATTGTTCATTGAAGTGTGCATCAATAAATCTTCCTAATTTTTCTTCCTCAGGATTAAACAAAGCATTGGAAGGATCAGTATAGTATACACCTAAAAATTTACCTTTTTTACTAACAATCATTGTATTAGAAGATAAAACCTCACTCAGGATTTTGCATATATCGTTAAATATAACCGGATCCGAACCAGATCGCTGCAATAATCGATTCAATTTTCTTGTTTTTTCTAATAACTCTACTGACATATTTTTTCCTCCTTTAATTTTTTAATATTCATTTGTATTATTTGTCTAATATTATGTTCTCAAAATTCTTACTTTATACAATTACAAGTATTTTTTAATGATTTCACCTCAATCTTTAATCTTCAAAAAAAAGAAAGCTGACATAGTCAACTTTATTGTTAAATTTTTCTAAATAATGACTTTTTTCTTTCAAATATATATTAACACTTATTCTCCAAAAAAACAATATCTTTTAACAAACTTTAAATAAAAAGTTTACTTTTCTTATCTGTAAACTAAAGAATACTTTTAATCCTTTACTGCAATAGATGTAAATTACATTTTATTCGCTTTTATGAATATATCCACACTCAGAATTGCTGCAAACAATACTCAGTTTTTTCTTTCCTTTTTCAACTAAGTAACTGTTACATTTAGGACATTTTTCACCGGATGGCTTATTCCATGACATAAATGAACATTCAGGATTATTTTCACATCCATAGTATTTACTGCCTTTTTTAGTTTTCTTGATGATCACTTTTCCATTGCATTCTGGACAGCTTACTCCTGCTTCTTCATATAATGGCTTAGTATTTTTACATTCCGGAAATCCAGGACATGCAAGGAACTTACCATACCTGCCATATTTCACAACCATGTTTCTTCCACAGTTTTCGCAAATAACGTCTGTAACCTCATCAAGGTCAATATTACCTATTTCTTCTTCTGCTATTTGCAATGTTTTTTTGAAATCCGGATAGAAATTTTCAATGATTTCCTTCCATTGAATTTCTCCACTCTCAACTTCGTCTAGTTGCTCTTCCATTTGAGCTGTAAATTCTACATCCACAATACTTTTAAAATAATTCTTCATGATGTCATTTACAATCTCGCCCAATTCAGTTGAATATAGAACTCTATTTTCTTTTACTACATATCCCCTAGCTAAAAGAGTAGTAATTGTAGGGGCATAAGTACTTGGTCTTCCTACCCCATTCTCTTCTAAAGTTTTTACTAAAGAAGCTTCTGAATATCTTGCAGGGGGCTGTGTAAAATGTTGTTTCCCGTCTAAAGTATTTAACTTCAATATATCTTTTTCTTTTATTTCAAAATCAGCGGCTTCCTCATTTTCTTGTTCTTTATTGTATACTGCCAGGAAACCATCAAATCTAAGGGAAGAACCGGAAGTTGTAAAAATATACTCTCCTGCACTGACTTTAACAGAAAATGTATCATATTGCGCTGGTGCCATTTGGCTAGCTGTGAATCTCTGCCAGATCAATTCATATAGTTTAAATTGATCTTTTGACAATGATTCTTTGATATCTTTTGGATGTTTATTGATGTCTGTAGGTCTTATTGCTTCATGGGCATCTTGGGTTTTTCCTTTTCCTTTATATTCTATGGGATTTAAGTTTATATAGTCTTTCCCAAAGGTATTTTCAATGTACTCTTTCGCCTGCTGTTGCGCCTCATTAGAAATTCTTACGGAATCTGTACGGATATAAGTAATAAGACCGACCGTTCCTTCTCCAATCAAATCGATTCCTTCATATAATTGCTGAGCAATCCTCATCGTTTTTTGTGTAGAAAAGCCTAAGTATTTAGAAGCTTCTTGCTGAAGCGTACTCGTAGTAAAGGGAGCAACTGGTTTTTTAATGCGCACACCTCTTTTAACTTCTTCTACTATATATTGCTGATTTTTTACTTCCTTAATAATTGCATCTACTTCTTCTTTAGAACTCATTTCAACTTTTTTATTTCTTAATCCGTAAAATTTAGCTTCAAATTTTTTATTTAAAGGACTAATAAATTCTGCTTCAATAGTCCAATACTCCGTAGGAATAAAATTCTCTATTTCTTCTTCTCTGTCACAAATTAATCGCAGAGCAACAGATTGAACTCTGCCGGCGCTAAGACCTTTTCGTATTTTTTTCCATAGAAGAGGACTGATACTATACCCCACAATTCTATCTAATACTCTTCTGGCTTGTTGAGCATCTACAAGATTCATATCAATCTTTCTTGCTTCTTTAATAGAATTTTTTACAGCATTTTTTGTTATTTCATTAAATGTTATTCTGCTTGTTTTTCCATCTTCTAATTTTAAGGCATGAAATAAGTGCCAAGAAATAGCTTCTCCTTCTCTATCCGGGTCAGTTGCCAGGTATACTTTATCCGAGTTTTTAGCTTCTTTTCTTAATTTGTTTAGTAATTCACCTTTGCCTCTAATCGTAATATATTTAGGTTCAAAATGATCTTCTATATCTACACCCAATTGACTTTTCGGCAAGTCTCTTACATGCCCCATAGAAGCCTCTACTTTATAGGATTTCCCCAAAAATTTCTTTATAGTTTTTGCTTTAGCTGGTGATTCTACAATAACTAAATATTTTGCCATAATACCCCTCCATTACTGATTTCGAACAAATCTCTTACCCGGCAGTTGCTGTATTAATCCTTTCAATTCCAAAAGAGTAAGTATTCCCTGAAGTTGATTTATAGGATAATGAGTTTTAACAGATAATACATCAATATGGGAAGGCTCAAAACTTATACAATCATATACTATATTTTCTTCTATTGCAAGTCTATTCACTATTTTAGCTTCATATTGCAAATTTCCATTAGCTTTATTATTGATAAAATTACTATTAATCTCAAACAAAATATCTTCAACATCCGTCACAAGTTTTGCTCCTTGTTGAATAAGTCTGTGAGTACCTTTACTCGCGCTGCTAAAAATACTTCCGGGTACAGCAAAAACATCTTTTCCTTGCTCTAAAGCTAAGTCTGCAGTTATTAATGCACCGCTCTTTTCTCCTGCTTCTATTACAATAACCCCTTGACTTAGACCACTAATTATTCTATTTCTTGTCGGGAAAAAAACTGGAATAGGTTTTGTACCTGGAGGATATTCCGATATTAACACGCCTTTTTCCTGAATTTCTTCCATTAATTTAGCATTAGATTTTGGATAACATATATCAAGTCCATTTGCAACCACTGCAACCGTAAGTCCTCCAGCTTCAAGAGTACTTTTATGGGCTACTGTATCAATCCCCTCAGCTAATCCGCTAATAATTCCAAAACCTTTTTGAGAAAGATCTTGTGCTAATTTTTTTGCTGCTCTTCTCCCATATTCAGAGCATTTTCTAGTTCCAACCATCGCCAAAAAACCTTGATCAAACGACGGCATATCTCCCTTAACATAAAGTCCAAGCGGCGGATCAGAAATATTCTTTAAGAGGCTCGGATAAAGGGGATGATTAATTGAGTAATAAAATATACCCATTTGTTCTAAATCATATATCCACTTTTTTAATAACTTTGGATTTTTGGAGTTCCTCAATAAAGTAAGTTCTTCATTTGTTAATTTAAAGAGGCTTTTTAATGCCTCTAGATCTTCTCTCCAAATCTCTTCCGGTGTTTTATAATATTCTAGCAATTGTTTAATTCTACTTCTTTTTAGCCCTTTAATGGTAGTGATCCAAGTCCAATAAAGGGTTTTGTTCATTTCTTCATTCACACTATCACCCATTCATATTCTTTACTTATTCATATTTTCCTATTTGTATATTTTTATTCTAGCTATATTCTTAATTTTCAAAAATATAACGATATCAATTTTACCATTATTTCCACAAATATCAATACAATTTACAAAATTAGTTATATCTTTTGTAAAAATGTGGAATAATTCAACTAAAGATAAATCCTTTGAAAGGAGAATAAAATGATTAGTAAGATAAAAAGCTGTGCTCTTTACGGCATTAATGGGTATCTTGTTGACGTTGAAGTGGATTTAAGTGAAGGTCTCCCCGGTTTTGATTTAGTAGGTCTTCCAGATTCCTCGATCCGAGAAGCAAAAGAACGGGTTCGAGCTGCAATTAAAAATTCAGAATTTCTATTTCCCATAAAAAGAATTACTGTGAACTTAGCACCTGCTGATATTAGAAAGGAAGGCTCAGCTTTTGATTTACCTATTGCTGTAGGCATCCTGAGCTGCAACGAACCTATTCCAGAAGAGGTTCTAAATAAAACGATGTTAGTCGGCGAGTTATCTCTGGATGGAAGCGTCAAGCCTGTTAATGGTATTTTACCTATGGTATATTCAGCTTCTAAAAATGGAATTACCCAGTGCATTGTGCCTTATGAAAATGCCGAAGAAGGTGCCATAGTAGAAAATATGGAGGTAATAGGTGTACATACTTTAAAAGAAGCTATACTGCACTTAAGAAATGAAACCCCTCTTTCTAAAACTACAATAGATATTAATGCAGTAATGGCAAATTGTGTGAATACAAATTTGGATTTTTCAGATGTTAAAGGACAGTCTCATGTTAAAAGAGCTTTAGAGATTTCTGCTGCAGGCTCTCATAATGTACTAATGATAGGCCCTCCAGGCTCTGGTAAAACCATGATGGCCAGAAGGTTACCTACCATTCTTCCCGACTTATCTTTTGAAGAAAGTATCGAAATTACCAAAATATACAGTGTTACAGGACTTCTGCCCAATAAAAAAGCGTTGATAAACTCAAGGCCTTTCCGTGCTCCCCATCATACGGTATCAAACACTGCTCTAATTGGAGGAGGAAGAATTCCTAGACCTGGAGAAGTTAGTCTATCCCATTATGGAGTACTTTTCTTAGACGAATTGACAGAATTCAATAGAAATGTGCTGGAAGTTCTTAGACAGCCTTTAGAAGATCGAGAAGTTACCATATCAAGGGTCAATGCGACTCTGACATACCCTGCCAGTTTTATGCTGGTCTGCTCGATGAATCCCTGTCCTTGTGGTTATTTGGGAGACGAGGAAAAATGCCACTGTCAGCCGGAGCAAGTAAAAAAATATCTCTCAAAAGTCTCTGGTCCCTTGCTTGATCGAATAGACCTTCAAGTAGAGGCATCTCCTGTTAAATATTCCGATTTAAACGTTAGTGAAAAAAGCGAATCATCCTCCAGTATTAAAAAAAGGGTATTAAATGCACAAAGAATTCAGCAGGAACGATATAAAGACGAACCCATTTTGTTTAACTCCCAATTATCTGCTGCTCAGATTGAAAAATATTGTGCTCTGGAACAAGCCGAAAGGAACTTACTTAAAACTGCTTTTGAAAAACTAAATCTAAGCGCCAGGGCATACCATAGAATCTTGAAAGTAGCAAGGACCATTGCAGACTTGGACGAAGAAGAAAATATTAGACTGCATCATTTAAGCGAAGCGATACAATACAGAAGTTTGGACAGGAAATATTGGGCATGAAAAAAGAGCTTACAAACTATTCTGTAAGCTCTTTCAAACTCAAATGTAAAAATCCTAAATGCTATGCTTTACTCTGTCTTTTTCTTCTGCTCTTTTGCCGTCGTTCCATCTGCTTAAGTCTCCTACCAGATAGCCTGTAATACGACGGATTCTTTCAAAGCAGACTCCATTTTCACCATCTTTTCGTCCGCATTTGGGGCATTCGTTGTCTAAAATACCACTAAAACCGCATATGGGGTCACGGTCTACCGGATGATTGATTGAACCGTAACCTACTCCTGCTTCCGCCATAGCTCTGACGATTGTTTCAAAAGCCTCTAAGTTCTTTACAGGGTCTCCATCTAACTCAATATATGTAATATGTCCTCCATTGCATAGTTCATGGTATGGTGCTTCTAATCTAATTTTATCAAATGCAGATATAGGATAATATACGGGGATGTGGAAAGAATTTGTATAATATTCTCTGTCTGTCACACCTTCTATGATCCCAAAGCGCTTTTTATCAATTGCAGTAAATCTTCCGGATAATCCTTCTGCAGGAGATGCAATCAGAGAGAAATTAAGACCATATTCTTTACAAGCTTCATCCATACGCTTTCTCATATGTCCAACGATTTCTAAACCTAACTTTTGTGCTTCATCAGACTCACCATGATGTTTGCCGATCAAAGCTTTTAATGCTTCGGCTAACCCAATAAAGCCCATGGTTAAGGTACCATGCTTAATAACTTCCCTGATTTCATCATTTCTATCCAATTTTTCAGAATCAATCCATATCTTTTGTCCCATTAAAAATGGGAAGTTCTTAACTTTTTTCTTTGCTTGTATTTCAAATCTCTCTAGTAATTGCATTTTTACTAAATCGATGGTTTCATCCAGTTTTTCAAAAAAGACATCCAGATTTCCTTTTGAAGTAATTGCAATGTAAGGTAAATTCACTGATGTAAAGCTTAAGTTTCCTCTTCCATAAGTAATTTCCTTACTAGGATCATAATGATTTGCAACAACCCTTGTTCGACATCCCATATAAGCTACTTCGCCCTCAACGCCATATTTATCATAGTAAATTTTATTAAATGGTGCATCTAAAAAACTAAAGTTAGGAAAAAGCCGCTTTGCACTTACCCTGCAAGCTAATTTAAACAAATCATAATTAGGATCTCCCTTTTCAAAAGAAATACCTTTCTTGATCTTGAAAATAGAAATAGGGAATATCGGCGTTTCACCATTTCCTAGACCTCTTTCAGTTGCCAATAAAAAGTTTTTTGAAACCATTCGTCCTTCTGGTGAAGTATCCGTTCCAAAGTTTATGCTGCTGAATGGAACTTGTGCCCCTGCCCTTGAATGCATTGTATTAAGATTATGAATAAATCCTTCCATTGCCTGAAATGTCTTTTCATCCACTTCTTTTGCTGCATGTTTTGAAGCAAAATCTTGTGCTTTTCTTATTATACATTCATCCTTTATATTAAATCGTTTCTTAATCGTTTCCAATTCTACATCTAAATATTCAGATTTCATTTCTAACTGAGGATTTAAACCGGTTTCCTTAATCGTTTCTTCTATACTTTTAATTGCTATTTCCTTGGCTTCTTCAGGAGAAAGGTCTAATAAAAATTCTAGAGCTTTGCCTAAGTTAGATTTATATAATTTTATGTATGTTTTTGATACTCCGGGAGCTAATCCATAATCAAAATTAGGGATGGACTGACCTCCATGCATATCGTTTTGGTTACTTTGAATTGCAATAGCTGCAAGAGCAGCATAACTGAAGATATCCTGTGGCTCTCTTAAGTAGCCATGTCCTGTAGAAAACCCATTTTTAAAGAGCTTAATGATATCTATTTGACAGCAAGTCATAGTCAAAGTTAGAAAGTCCAAATCATGAATATGTATTTTTCCTGATTGATGGGCTTTAGAATGTTCAGGATTTAAAACATGAAGATGATAAAATTCCTTTGCACCTTCGGAGCCGTATTTAAGCATTGCTCCCATAGCCGTATTGCCATCTACATTAGCGTTTTCTCTCATTAAATCATTTTCTTCTGCTTCTGCATATGTGATCCCATGGTATGTTTTCATAAGTCTGGTTTGACTTTCCCTTATTTTTGTCCTTGTCGCCCTATACAATATGTATGATTTTGCTGTTTTTGCATGGCCTTTTTCAATTAATATCTTTTCTACACAATCTTGTATCGTTTCAACATCGGGAAGTTCATTTTCGGGTAAAATATGTATAAGATATTCAAGAACATCATTACTTAACTCTTTTGCTGTTAAATAATCATGGCCTCCAACAGCCATAGCTGCTTTATAAATAGCTCTTGCTATCTTTTCTTGATTAAATTCTACAATTCTACCATCTCGTTTTTTGATCTGCATTAACACCCTAAATCCCCCTATTTCACTTTTTTTCCTGTAATAGCTTTGTTAATTCTTCCATAAAAGTATTGATATCCTTAAATTGTCTATACACAGAGGCAAATCTAACATAAGCAACTTCATCTATCTCTTTAAGTTTTTTCATGACTAATTCACCAATCTGTGTACTGTTTACTTCTTTTTGAAGTGTGTTTAAGAGCATATTTTCAATGTCATCTACGATGCTTTCCATTTGTTGAAGAGGAATCGCCCTCTTATTACATGACTTTACTATGCCATTTAAAATTTTATTACGGTCAAATACTTCTCTTGTTCCATCTCTCTTTATGACCATCACAGGAATGGTTTCAACTTTCTCGTATGTAGTAAAACGTTTTTCACAATTTTCGCATTGTCTTCTTCTTCTAATTGAATTGTTCTCTTCTGACGGCCTGGAATCGATTACTTTGGTATCTTCACAATTGCAAAATGGACATCTCATTCAATCGCCCCTTTCAAGACCATGTTAGAAGCCCTATCCATATACAAGGATCATTAGGCCTTATAAATGAAAATCTTCTATATTTTAAAAAAATAAAACAATATTTTGTGCATATTAAAGTATAATCCACAAAATATTGTTGGTCAATATTTTTTGGTATATTTATCTAGTTATTTATTACTAGTTAGTTTTCCTCTAGTAATCCGATTCAGTTAAAACATCATCCCCAATAACATCCACTAAAATGATATCCTCTCCAATTTTTCTTATTTTACTCCAAGGAATTTGATACTCCATATCTTTTCCAAAAAAACCCAAAACTTTTCCAGGACCAGGCACAATAATCTTTTTGATTCTACCTTCGTTTAAATCAATTTCTATGTCACATATATACCCCAAACGACAGCCATCTATCGTGCTGATGACTTCTTTTTGTTTCATATCATAAATTCTAACCAAAATGAATACCCCCTACAAATACTATATTACATTATATTCAAAACATTATTATGAAGAACGCTCCAAATTTAATAGAACGCATCAAGACGATATTATATCTCATCTTAGATGCGTTCTGAGGTAATAGTGCATTATATATATTTTCTCATATGTTTTAGTGCAGTTTTTTCTAGTCTTGAAACTTGAGCCTGAGAGATTCCAATCTCATCAGCAACTTCCATCTGAGTTTTACCTTCAAAAAAACGTAGGGAGAGAATATGTTTTTCTCGATCATTGAGCCTTTTCATCGCCTCATTCAGGGCAATATTTTCAAGCCACATTTCATCTTGATTTTTATTATCACTAACTTGATCCATAATATATAAGGCGTCGCCACCATCATGATAAACGGGTTCAAACAGGGATATAGGGTCCTGTATTGCATCTAAGGCAAATACAACATCCTCTTTTGGAATACCTAATTCCTCAGCGATTTCTGTAATTGTTGGTTCTTTGGAATTTTGATTCATTAATCTTTCTTTTACCTGCAATGCCTTATATGCTGTATCACGGAGCGATCGGCTTACTCTTATCGAATTATTGTCTCTAAGATATCTCCTAATCTCTCCTATAATCATTGGCACTGCATAGGTTGAAAAACGAACATTTTGTGTGACATCAAAATTATCAATTGCTTTAATTAACCCTATACATCCAACCTGAAACAAATCATCCACATGTTCTCCCCGATTATTAAATCTTTGTATAACACTTAATACTAATCTTAAATTACCTTTAATATATGATTCCCTTGCTTCTTTATCTCCTTGTAATATCCTCTTAAATAATTCTTCTTTTTCTTCGTTAGTAAGAACAGGCAGTTTTGAAGTATTTACACCGCATATTTCTACTTTGTTAATTGCCATACCGTTCCCTCCAGTATAGTTAAAATTCTACCTACTAAAAATGATTGCCAGAGAGAACTAAATTATACATTTGGTTGAATTTGGCTTAATGCATTCTATTTATTTCCTTTCTTAGTCTATATATGATTTTTTTCTCTAATCTTGATATATAGGACTGTGAAATGCCCAGTAAATCAGCAACTTCTTTTTGTGTTTTTTCTTTTCCTTCTGCAGTAAGTCCGAATCTAAGCTCAACAATCTCCTTTTCACGATTGGACAGCTTATCCATTGCTTTACTTAATAAGTCACGATCAACTTCATCTTCAATGCTTCTATAGATGATATCAGGATCTGTTCCTAAGATATCCGATAATAACAATTCATTCCCATCCCAGTCTACATTAAGTGGTTCATCTATAGAAATCTCCGTCTTTAATTTATTCGTTCTTCGTAGATACATAAGAATTTCATTTTCAATACAGCGGGAAGCATAAGTTGCTAATTTAATTTTTTTATCAGGTTTAAAAGTATTAATCGCTTTTATAAGTCCTATAGTTCCAATAGATATAAGGTCTTCTACACCTATCCCAGTATTTTCAAACTTTCTGGCTATGTATACAACTAGTCTTAGATTTCTTTCAATTAAAACAGATTTCACGTATAAGTCCTGTTCTCCTCCCAATTGGTTAATGAGAGAGTCTTCTTCTTCTTTGTTCAAAGGTGGCGGTAAGATTTCGCTTCCTCCGATATAGTAAACTGAATCTTCATCTTTTAGATGAAGCAACCTTAATAATTTATTCCAATAAAAACAAATCTTGAGTTTAAGTTCATAAATTACTTTCACGTTATCTCCCCCTATCAATTACATTTATGCAATGTTATGAAATATGTCTGGATGAAGCAAGGCTTGATACCTATTGTCTTTTGAAAGTCTTTGATTATATATTCCTATAACCACATCTTTTAATATTGTAGAAGTATTGTCTTGTTCTATAACTTCAACTTGATCCGGTCTAAAACCGACAAGCATACCATTCGGCATGCCTAAACTGGAAAAAGGAATCATTCTTATCTTGGCTCTGATAGGAGTTTGTGTAATTGACTGTGTAAGTAAATTTAGATCGTTCTCTTTATTATCATAAAATAATTTTTGAATGCTTTCGGGTAAAAATGCTTTCACTGAAGAAAATTCTACAACAATAACAGGACTTTGACTAAAAGGATCATATAATGAATTTCCCGTATCCAGAAGGGCACTGGCATCAATCTGCTGTCCCTCAAAGTAAATCTTAATATGATATAAATTACCTTCTTTTGTAGTATATTTGCGAATCCAAGACCATATTGTTTTTATAAAAAAATATGATAAAACGCTAGAAACGAATAATAATACTATAGGGAAATTTTCTATTTTAAACTGAAGTGCATCCTGAATAACTTTTCCGATATTTAAATAATAGAATAACGCGATCCCAGCTCCTCCAAGAGCAAAAGCAGTTCCATGAAACAATATAAACACCTTAATCAGGTTTTTAAAAGAATTAGGCCTATAGGTAATCATTAGGGGAATCATCGGCAGTCCAATTATACCTATTAAATTATAGGTCGTTCTAAATATAGGAATAAAAATCATCAGGCAATAAAGCAGGGCTCCTAGAAATGCTCCTAAAAAAAGTCTTTTTGAGGAAACATTTTTCTTAATTATTTTACTTACGATCCATAAAATAAAATAGTCCATCACAAAATTAAGAAAAAACACAATGTCCGCGTATATTTCTATTTGAAATGGTTGTTCCATCGTATAATTCCCCCATTTATAACACTACTCTATTCATTTATATTCTTTCTTTAAGATGCATATTACTATTATACATAATAACTATTCCATTTTTTGTAAAATCGTCTGATTGCATAAAAAAAAGATATAACATAATGTTATACCTTTTATATAACGAAAAATTATTTTAACTGCTTTAAAATCACAGGTTACTATTTTACAAGATCAACCTAACGTATTCTTATATTATCTTCTTCTTCTTTGCAAAAATATAGGAATATCAATGAAGCTAGGCTCATCCACTTTTTCTGAAGAAATAGGAGAAGCAGTAATGATTTCTTTTTGAGGCTGTATGATTGTTTCTTCTTTCTTAGGAGCTTTAATAGTACTTCCTAAATTACTTTCAAAACCTGTAGCAATTACTGTTACGATTACTTCATCGCCTAAATCATCATTAATGGTTGTTCCAAAAATGATTTCTGCTTCAGGGTCAACCGCTTCACGAATAAGGTTTGCTGCTTCATTTGCTTCAAGCAAACCAAGATTAGATCCACCACTTATGTTGATTAAGACACCTTTCGCACCATCAATGCTGGTATCTAATAATGGACTATGAATAGCTGCCTTAGCGGCAACTTCCGTTTTATTTTCACCGGAAGCTCGTCCAATTCCCATATGTGCTATTCCCTTATCAGACATAATGGTTCTTACGTCTGCAAAGTCCAGATTAATAATACCAGGATTAGAAATTAAATCAGAAATACCTTGAACCCCTTGACGTAATACTTCATCAGCCTTTTTGAAAGCTTCTATCATAGTTGTTTTCTTATCAATGATATGTAATAGCTTATCATTAGGAATAATGATTAAAGTATCCACATTTTGCTTTAATTCTGCAATACCTTTTTCTGCATTTAACATTCTTTTACGACCTTCAAAACCAAAAGGTTTTGTAACAACACCAACAGTTAAAATACCTTCCTGTTTTGCAATATTTGCTATTACAGGAGCCGCTCCAGTACCAGTTCCTCCACCCATACCGGCTGTAACAAATACCATATCGGCACCTTTTATTGCTTCTATAATTTCTTCTCTGCTCTCCTCTGCCGATTTGGTACCGATATCTGGATTTGCACCTGCACCTAATCCTCGAGTTATTTTTTCACCAATTTGAATTTTTACCGTAGCTTTTGAACGGCTTAATGCCTGACGATCGGTATTTACAGTAATAAATTCTACACCCTTTAGATCCTCTTCTATCATACGATCAACGGCATTATTTCCTCCACCGCCTACGCCAATTACTTTTATTTGCGCCACATGTTCTTGTGTCATGTCAAATTCCAGCACACCTAATCCCCCTTCGCTAATCATTCCATAATTTTAATTATACACTAAATACCAATTATTTTCTATGTAAATTTATCTTGAGTGGATATTTTAGTTAACTATATAATAATTGGTTTTTCTATATTATTCAATAATAAATTATTCCAAATTAAAACTTCTTAAGTAAGCGGAGAAAAAACTGCTCGACCTTTGTCAATATTTTTCAAATCCACCTTACCCATATCGTACACATTCATGATCTGAATCATCCATTGTATTTTTTTATCAAACTCTTCAACATTTCCCATAGATACATCTAATTTCTTCACATATATATGAGTATCCGATGGATCACTTACATCAATTTTTATGATATCTTCAAGCAAATTGTATTTTAACATCATCTGTGCCATTACAGCCACTACATTTAAAGAACTTTTATTCTTAACTGGAATAACTTGTCCAATTTCAAAATGGTCAAATTCTAAACCATGAACAATAGGAAGATTCTCCGTATAAGCAGATGAGGTCTCTAATACTCGTCCATCTTTATCTATATAAAGATATGTCCCTACATAAGGAACATATCCCACCACTTTTCTTTCATCAATTAAAATATTAATTTGATTGGGCCATTGTATTTCTATACTTGCAGATTCTATATAAGGATCTTGGCAAAGTAGTTTCTCTGCTTTTTGTTTTTGGAGCAAGAATATGTTTTGATTTAAGCTAAAATTTATTTTTTCAATGATTTGTTCCTCTGAATAATGATCATTGCCTCTTACCACAATTTTTTGAACCGAAAAAAGCGGAGAAGTAAAAAATAGCAAGAAAAACACAACAATTAAAATAACAATTATTAAAATCTTAGTAAATTTCGATTGCCTTTGAACATTATTGATTGGTATAATTCTTCCCATTTATTTCACCTTCGTTTTTCAATTCATTTTATCCTAATCAATTTTTCGGATACTTGCGCCTAATAGTTGAAGGTCTTTATCAATTTCTTCATATCCTCTTTCAATGTGCTTAGTCCCTTCAACAATTGTACTTCCCTGCGCAACTAATCCTGCCATGATTAAGGCTGCTCCCCCTCTTAAATCTTTAGCATGAACTGTGGTTCCCGTCAGTTCATTTACACCTTTAACGATGGCAGTACGTCCCTCTAAAGTGATATCCGCACCCATTCTCATGAGCTCTTCTGCATGCTTATATCTGGATTCAAATACTGTTTCCGTAATGATACTCGTGCCTGAAGCAATCGTTAATAAAGCCATCATCTGTGCCTGCATATCTGTCGGAAATCCGGGATATGGTTGAGTACGGACAATATCCACACTTCTTAGTTGTTTTGGAGCCCTTAAAAAAAGGCTGTTTTCTTTCTCAGTGATAATGCAACCCACTTCTCTCAATTTTGATGTTACTGCCTGAATATGATTAGACTCAACATTGGTAAGTTCTATTTTCCCACCGGTAATTGCTGCCGCTGCAAGGTAAGTGCCAGCAACAATTCTATCCGGAATTACCTTATGTTCTACCTGATCTAATTTTTTTACTCCTTCAATATAAATGACATCGGTCGAAGCTCCCGATATCTTGGCACCCATACCATTTAAGAAATCCTGCAAATCTTTAATTTCTGGCTCTTTAGCCGCATTATAAATGACTGTTGTTCCTTCAGCCAGAGCTGCTGCCAGCATAATATTTTCTGTAGCTCCTACGCTGGGAAAGTCTAAATGAATTTTTGCGCCGGTTAATTTTGAAGCTTCGCAAATAATAAAGCCATGTTCCTCTTTTATGTGAACCCCAAGTTGTTTTAACGCCTTCAAATGCAAATCAATCGGTCTAGGGCCCAAAGGACAGCCTCCGGGATAAGATATAATCACTTTCTTATATCTTCCAAGCACCGAACCTAATAAAATAATCGAAGAGCGCATTTCTCTTACTAAGTCTTCAGGTACTTCATAGGAGGAAACAGTAGATGAATCAACAATAAGGGTTTTGCCTTCCCATTTTACATTGCACCCGATTCTTTCAAGAATACTAATCATAGTAAGTACATCTAATATTTGAGGACAATCATGAATATAGCTTATATTCCCATTCAATACTGTTGCGGCTAATATTGGAAGAACTGCATTTTTCCCTCCCTGAACACGTAACGTTCCTTCCAGCCGCGTTCCTCCATCTATATAAAATTTGCCCATAAAGAAAGACACCTCCTGAAACTGTCAGGTAAGCCTATATATAACTATAGTATGCATAATAATGGAAGTTGTGACTGACCTATATGAGCAATCCCATTAAGCTTCAGGAGTACTTTAATTTATAGTTTATTCAATTTAGAATACCTTGATATATTGAGTAAAATCCCCATTGCAACCATAGTAAACAGCAAGGAAGATCCTCCATAACTGATAAAAGGTAAAGGCATCCCGGTTGTAGGAATGGTTTTTGTTATAACTGCCACATTAATTAATACTTGAATCCCGATCATACAAACTATCCCTGACGCTACTAAGGACGAAAATAAATCAGGAGCATTTAAAGCTACTTTTATACCTCTCCAAATCAATATTAAAAATAATGTTAATAAAGCTACTGCTCCTACTAATCCTAATTCTTCACATACAATAGCAAAGATAATATCATTATGAGCCTCCGGAATGAATCCAAGTTTTTGCCTGCTTTCACCCAGTCCTAATCCAAATAATCCTCCCGAGCCTACCGCATATAGGGATTGTATAGGCTGATAGCCTTTACCGGTAGGGTCGATCCACGGATTCTTCCAAATTTGAATACGATCTAATCTGTAGGCAAACTGCGGAAGCATTACCGCAGCACCCCCTCCAGCTATCGCCGGCAGTGCCAAGACGAAAAAGTGCCAAATCTTAGGGCTGGCAACAAAAAGCATGGCAGTTCCTATAAACATAACAACAATTGCAGTACTTAAGTTTTGTATAGCAATTAAAACGACTGGAATGGCTACAAAAATCAAATAGAACAATAGTCCTGTGAATTTCTTTAGTTTGTTTCTATTATAAGATATTATTAAAGCCATAAAGAAAATGATCGTAAGCTTTGCTAACTCTGAAGGCTGAAATCCAAAAAGCCATCTCTTTGATCCATTTACTTCCTTACCAATAAATAATACGAGTACAAGCAAAATTTGTGATACGATGTACCCAGGAACGGCTAATAATTTTATATTCTTATAATCATAATTCATCATAAAAATCATAGCCGCAAAACCAATTAAGGACCAGAGAGCCTGCCTTTTTAAAAAATGGTACATATCATTAAAATGATTTAATGCATAATAATAACTAGAACTAAAAATCATCACTAGGCCAAATAATACCAATAATCCTACAGTAAATAAAATGGTGAAATCGCATTGGGTTCTTATGACTTTTATTTTATTTGCTTTAGTTCCCTTTAATCGTTCCTGGTGTTTTCGGGATACTGTAGATTCCATTTATTTCACCCTTTCAAAGCATAAACCGCTTGTTTAAACAAGTCTCCTCTTTCTTCATAACTCTTAAACATATCCCAGCTGGCACATGCTGGAGAAAGCAAAACACAATCTCCACTCACTGCAATATTTTTTGCTAAAGTTACAGCTTCATTTAAGGATGAGGCTTTACTAATATTAAAGAAACCTTTTTCATGGGCAGTTTGAATAATTTGATCAGTAGTTTCTCCAATTAAAACGAGATGTTTTACTCTATCAGGAAACATATTAACCCATTCTGTAAAATCCGCGCCTTTATCCATTCCTCCGCCAATCAATACAATCGGTCTTTTCATTGCCTTGATTCCAATGATTGCGGCATCAACATTAGTAGCCTTAGAATCATTAAAGTATTGTACGCCCTCTACCGTATCAACATATTCTATTCTATGCTCTACCCCTTTAAAACTAATAAGAATTTTTTTAATTACTTCAGCAGGAACACCCATACAAATCGTAATGGCTGTCGCTGCCAAGGCATTTTCGACATTATGATCTCCTAAAATCTGCAGGTCACTGGTTTTACAAATGCCAGCATTTATTTCGTTCCATTTGACATATATTTCGTCTCCCTTAACAAACACGCCTTCATCCAATTCTTTTTTTCTGCTAAAGGACACAATTTGAGCCCGCACTTTTTCTTTCATTTTTCTACAGATCTCATCATCTTCATTTAAAATGCAAAAATCGCTGCTGTCTTGATTTTCAAAAATTCTCTCTTTGGCAGATATATAATTTTCATAGGTTTTATGTCTATTTAAGTGGTCGGGAGTAATATTTAATATTGCACTTACTTTAGGCTTAAAAGTATGTATGGTTTCCAACTGGAAACTGCTGATTTCTGCCACAACAATATCTGTTTGTTTTATTTGCTCTACCCTCTCTGTAAAAGGCGTTCCGATATTACCTACAACATGGGTATTAGGATTATAGGCTTTCATTATTTCTCCTACCAAAGTAGTTGTTGTAGTCTTGCCATTTGTACCTGTAATTGCAACAATAGGGCAAGAACATAAAACATACCCCAATTCTATTTCAGACCAAACGGGTATGTTCATTCGTTTTGCCTTCTGGATAAATCCTAAATCTGTTGGTACACCGGGACTCAAAATTATTAAATCCTGCGTGTCTATGATTGGCTCCGGATCTTCTCCCAATATAAGCTGTATACCCATTCCTTCCAGTAAATTAATTTCTTCTGCCATATTCGCTATGAGCTCTTCTCTCGTCTTCATATCTTGAAGTTTTACATTTGCACCTAATCGGGAACATAATTTGGCCGAACTGATTCCGCTCCTGGCCATACCTATAATCAATATATTTTTCTTCTGCCATTCCATATTTTAAGTCCTCCACTTTTAAGATTAAAATATTATTAGACCCCTAATAGTCCGATTAAACACATCACTGCCGTAACAATACAAAAAACGGATACTACTTTTGTTTCGGTCCATCCGGACAATTCAAAATGATGATGAATCGGTGCCATTTTAAAAATTCTTTTATGGGTCATCTTAAAATAACCAACCTGAAGTATTACAGAAAGTGCTTCAACAACATATATAAAACCTACAATAATGATAAATAAAGGCATTTTTAAAATAAAAGCTGTAGATACAACAAAACCTCCCAAGGCCAAAGAACCGGTATCACCCATAAACACTTTAGCAGGATGGGAATTAAAAAGTAAAAATCCTAATAAACTTCCGACTACAGCCGCCCCAATAGGAAGTATACTGCTATTTTCTCCCCAGCTTACAATAGTAAAAAATGTTGCTGTGAGTACGGTTACGCTGGATGCTAATCCATCAAGGCCATCGGTCAAATTAACTGCATTGACTGTGCCTAACATAGCAAAAATCAAGAAAGGAATAAACCATAATCCCAGATCTATCTCCATTCCTCCAGAAAAAGGAACAATAATTTTAGTTCCAATGTTGGTGGAGTTCAATAGGTAATATCCAAAAAATCCAGTGATAATGAGTTGAGCAATGATTTTCTGATACGCTCTTAATCCCAGAGAACGTTTCATAACAACTTTAATAAAGTCATCTACAAATCCAATGATACCAAATCCTACTGTAACAAATAATACTGCCATTCCATCCATATTGTCTTTTAAGAACAACAAAGAAGTCAAAATAATACTTATGAGGATGATGATTCCGCCCATAGTGGGGGTCCCAGCTTTTTTCAAATGACTTTTAGGACCATCGTCCCTTACAAACTGTCCAAATTTTAATCGGCTTAAAAAAGGAATTAGAATTGGACTTAATATAAGATTAATTAAAAATGCAATGAGTGCGGCATAAATTGCTGCATTATACATGCTACTATTCCACCTCTTTTATCTTTTCTACTGTTTTTTCCAGATGTATTCCTCTTGATGCCTTAACAAGTATAGTATCTTCTGGAGCTATAAAATGCTCTAATGCATCCCAAAGTGCTTCTTGACTTAAAAATGTCCTGACTCTGCTTTCATCCATACCCCCGTGGATTGCTCCCTGAGCAATATGCTTCGCTTCAGTACCAACACAAAATAGATCATCGATCTTATTTTGTGCTGCATATTCTCCCACTTCTTTATGAGCGTGTTCCGAATAAGACCCCATTTCTAACATATCGCCCAAAATTGCAATTCTTCTTCCATTGGAAATCTCATTCAGCACGTCAAGAGCAGCCTTCATGGACTGAGGGCTGGCATTATAAACATCATTAATGATCTGAACATTCTTCTTCGTTCTAAATATGTCCATTCTCATTTTAGATGCCTGATATGTAAGAATTCCATTTTTAATTTCTTCCAGCGTTAAATTTAATTTTAGACCAATGGTCGCAGCACAAAGAGCATTATAAACCATATGCTTACCGGGAGAAGGAATTTGTATATGAACTTCCTGCTCACCTAAAACAAAATCTGCTTCCGTTCCATCTACCCCTTGTGACTGAATATTTTTTGCATATACCTGGTGATATGTCTCCAAACCAAAATATACAATTTCAAAAGGAATTTTTCCTATTAAAGTCTTAAGAAAATAGTCATCACCATTCAAAACAGCAACTCCATCTTCTTTTAAATAATCAAATATTTCACTTTTAGCCTGTAAAATTCCTTCTTGACTACCTAAATTTTCTATATGGGATACACCTATATTGGTTATTACTGCAATATTAGGTTTTGCTATCTTGCTTAAATTATGAATTTCTCCAAAATGGTTCATGCCCATTTCAATAACTGCTACTTCATGCTCTTTATTGAGCTGAAAGATTGTCAAAGGAACTCCAATTTCATTGTTATAATTCCCTTGAGTTTTTAATACCTTATAATGCTGACTTAATACTGAAGCAATCATGTCCTTTGTACTTGTCTTCCCCACACTTCCAGTAACAGCAACAACAGGTATGGCAAAAAGTGATCTGTAGTAAGCTGCTAAATCCATAAGAGCTTGTTTAGAATTTTCTACTTGTATTATAAATTTACCCTCTGGTGGTAAAGCATCTCGTCTTTCGGAAAGGCAAGCTTTTGCCCCTTTTTCAAACGCCTGTGGAATAAAATGATGTCCGTCAAAATTTTCACCAGTAAGCGGAATGAACAGATCCCCAAAGGATATCCTTCGAGAATCTGTAGATATTCCGGTAATTATGACTTCATTTTTATCCTGCATATTTTCATTTTGAATAAGCGTGCCTTTTACAGCAAAAACAATTTCATTTATTTTCAATGGTTCCATGAATATAATCCCCCTGAAGAATGGACTTAACCACTTCTACATCATCAAAATGAATAACTCTGTCTTTTATGATCTGATATGTTTCATGACCTTTGCCTGCAATAAGAACGATATCTTTTGTATTTGCAACTTCAATTGCCCTCTGAATGCCTTCTTTTCTATCTACCACTTTTTCATAAGGACAATTTGTTTTTTGCATTCCTACTTCAATTTCAGCAATAATGTCTTCCGGTTCTTCAGACCTTGGATTATCGGAAGTAATAATGCAAAAGTCCGAATATCTTCCGGCAATTTCTCCCATAATCGGTCGCTTGCTGTGATCTCTGTCGCCGCCACATCCAAATACGGTTATAATTCTGCCTTCTGCAAATTCTTTTATGGTTTTTAGTACATTCTCTAATCCATCAGGTGCATGGGCATAATCTACAATAACACTAAATCCTCGAATGCTCTCAACTCTTTGTACACGTCCCGGAACACCTTCCATAACTTCAAGCGCACTCTTAATGACTTCTATCGGTATATTGAGATAGTATCCTGCTGCAATGGCGCCTAGAGCATTATAAACATTAAATCTGCCAATAGTATTAAGATGGAAACGAATTTCCTGACCTTCCAAAGTTACACTAAACTCTATGCCTTTAGAACTCATCATAATATTATAAGCCTTAAAATCAGCATCGTTTTCAATTCCAAAGGTAATCACTTTACATTCAGCCTGTTTTATAATCTCTTTTCCATGGGGGTCGTCTATATTAATAATGCCATATTTACATTTTCTAAAGAGCTTTGCTTTAGCATCCCTATAGTTTTCCATAGTTTTATGAAAATCTAGATGATCCAGGGTTAGATTTGTAAATACTCCTATTTCAAAATCACATGCATCCACACGATTTAAATCTAATGCGTGGGATGAAACCTCCATAACAACATGGCTTACTTCCTCTTTTAACATTTGCGCAAATAATGCTTGTAAATCTAAGGATTCAGGAGTTGTTCTACTTGCTTCAACTGCTTTGCCACCGATACGATTTTCAATCGTTCCGATTAATCCAATTTTTTTATTATATTGCTCTAAAATTTTACCAATTAAAAAGGTAGTTGTAGTTTTTCCATTTGTACCTGTTACCCCTATTAATTTCATATGCTTTACAGGATGGTTATAAAAGGCCGACGCTATGTAAGGCATCTTTTCTCTTGTATTGTCTACACGAATAACTGTAATATGACTTGGGATATCATTAATTTCTTTTTGAACAAGAAGGGCCGTTGCCCCTTTTTTAATCGCATCCAACGCAAAATTATGACCATCCACCTTAAATCCTTCAATACAAATAAATAGTGTGTTGCTGTTTACTTGCCGTGAATCATAGGCAATGTTATCTATTTCAAGTTCCTCGCTGCCCTGTATTACTGTATATTGAATAGTATTTAACAAATCACACAGTCTCATATTTTTCCTCCTGCTTCGTTGGAATTTTTTCGATTTATTATATCACATTAATGCATTGAATTCACTCACATCACTTTAAAAAATAAAATATATTGATTTTAAAACTATAGTGATCATGGATTTGTATATAGGATTACTTTAGATTTAGGATTGACTTCTTCACCAGAAAGCGGAAATTGATCTTTTACAGTTTTCCCATTTCCAATCAATTCAAAGCCTAAATTGATCTTTTTTAGCTCTTTAATAGCTTCATCAGTGTTTTTACTGATTAAATTTGGCACACGAACTTTTTCAACTTCATCCATTTTTAATTCTACTTCTGTATATTTAGGCTCAATCTTTAAATATGGAAGAATATTGTCAAGAATCTCTTTCATAACCGGCCCTGCTACAGTTCCTCCGTAATAAATGCCTTGCGGCTCATCGATAATGACTAAAGCCATTACCTGTGGATTCTCTGAAGGGGCAAAAGCCAAAAAAGACGCTATATATTTTTTAGCGCTTCTGGGAAGTTTTTCTGATGTAGCAGTCTTTCCTCCAATCCTATATCCTGGAATATATGCTTTATTTCCAGTTCCTTGTGCCACAACACTTTCTAATATTTTTTTCATAGTATCAGAGGTTTCTTGAGATATAATTTGCTTTCCATCTTTATATTCAAATTCCTTGACTACTTCTCCCTCATCGTTAATAACTTTAGATCCAAAATGAGGTGTGATTAAAGTTCCACCGTTTACTACTGCAGCTGCTGCTCTAAGAAGCTGCAGCGGTGTAATTTGAAAGGACTGACCAAATGACATGGTAGCCAATTCTACAGGGCCAATGTCTTTTAGGTTGTGCATAATTCCTACAGCTTCTCCTGGAACATCGATTCCTGTCTTTTCACTAAATCCAAATAACTTCATGTATTGATAAAACTTTTTTACCCCTATGCGTTCAGCGACTTGCATAAATACAGGATTGCAAGAGTTTTGAACTCCTTGAGTAAAAGTTTGAGAACCATGGGCTCTAGGATATCTCCAACATTTGATCATTCTTCCTGCAACGGTATGATATCCATTACAGTTAAATGGCGAATTCGCATTAACAACCATTTCTTCTAATCCCATTGCCGAAGTCATGATTTTAAATGTCGAACCGGGTTCATATGTATCATTAATAGCAAAATTTCTCCACATTTTATTGAGTTCTTTATATTGTTCTTCTGTATTCAGTGTACTCCATATTTGTTCTAACTCGGGATTATTGATTTTAAAGGGTTGATTCAAGTCGTAATCAGGCTTATTTGCCATAGCATATATTTCGCCAGTCTGAGGATTCATTACGATAATACTGCCACGCTTTGCATCTTTTGCTTTAATGGCTTTATCTAAGGCTTGTTCCGCGTATTGCTGAATGGTTAAATCAATGGTTGTTACTAAATGATTTCCCGGAATAGGTTCTATTCTTCTTTCCGGGCTATTTTTTAGTTTTCTGCCTTTGCCGTCAGTTTCCGTTAAAATTTTCCCAGGAGTTCCCCTCAAGTACTCATCATATTTTACTTCCAGACCAATAATGCCCTGATTGTCTTTACCTACAAATCCAATGACATGACTCGCTAAATTACTATATGGATAATACCTTTTTGAATCTTCATCTATTTTTACCCCTGGAAGATTCATTTTACGTATTTCATCAGCTACTTCCTTATCCACCTTTGACTGAATCCTTTCTAGGGCCACAACCTTGTCTACTTTCTTTTTTACCGTTTCATAGTCTAAATTTAATTTCTCAGAAAGGACTCGTGCAACCTGCTCCGCATCTTCAATTTGCGCATGAATAACGCCAATTGTTGTGACTGTCGCACTTTTCGCCAATGCTACTCCATTTCTATCATAAATCGTCCCTCTTTGAGGGGATATTAAACGATCTCTTGTATGCTGTTCATAAGCCAATTCTTGTAAAAAATCCCCCTGAGCAATTTGTAAATACGCAATTCTAAACATCAAACCGACAATACCTATTGTAAATACAACCAAAAAAAATAACAATTTTCTTTTTATCTTTACAGTAGGTTTATCCATATTATTCCCCCATTATTGCGTAAACTGTTTAGTATCATTCTATTGCAATAATGGGGGTATTATTCATTCTGTTCTTCCGAAACGTATAATTTAATTTTCATATCGTGAGGTACCTTTGTACCTGCCTTAGGAAATTGATCCATGATCAGATTTCCTACACCAATCACCTCATAATTCAGACCTTTTATGGTAAGGTCCATATCTGCTTCTAAAAGTTGTAAGCCTTTGTAATCCGGCAACTCAACATCCGAATTCTCGTTTTCATCTTGCTTATCAGAAGGCTCTACGCCTATATATGGAAGAATATTTTCAAATAATTCTTTGGCTACAGGGGCTGCAGC
>JAAYPH010000046.1 GCA_012519955.1 Candidatus Epulonipiscium sp. | reverse complement strand
TTTTATACAGTAATTATTCATTATTCTTTATACATTTTACCCTAATTATTTCAAACATCAATAAAACGTTGATATTTCAACATTTTTCAATAAAACAAATTGCTACTAAATACACATTTAGCGACATTTTTGTTGAGATTTCAGCGTTTTACCTGATTTTTAATGTATATAGTATGCAAAACCAAAAATCCCCTCCGACTACCAGCAACAATTCCCCTCCAATAATAATGTAATGGTGGGGGAGCAACACAACAGACACTGCCGGAGCTTCTGACAGGTCTTTGTGCGTAAACAGGATAGGGGGTGCGTCCTCTTTTGGGCGGGGGTGGGTTTTAAAAATACATATGGTTCCTTCCTTCTCCCCCATACAGTTTTTCCAAAGAACACTTTAGGGGGGTGTACCTCTTTACAGGAAGGAAAGCGAATAGAGGGAGTGAAAAATATAGAAAAATAATTTTTGTAAAAGAGTGTTTTTAAGACCGTACTAAAATGTCGGCTACCCCTCCATTTTAGTACAATAATATTAATAAAAGGACAAAAACCATTAAAAACAGCCGTTTAATGTTGAAATATCAATAAGAAATGCACTTTAAAAATGGAACCAAAAGATTCCATTGTAAACTTTTTTCACAAAGTAGGTGATATATTGAGTTTAGGCGAAAATGAGTTTTTAATATTCAATCCTGACACAGGAGAGATAAGAGGAATATTTGACAGCGAGACACAAGTGATTCGAGCTAAGGCACAAGTAGAATATTATAATAAGCATAAGTTTGAAATAAACAATGATAAAATATATGACTTTGGACAGAGTGGAAGATTTAATATGTTTAGTACATTTTCAATAGAGCAACTTGCTAATGAGGGTTTAACCGGAGCTGATTACAGGGTTTTACTATTAATGATGTCAGGGGTTGGATATAAAACAGGCTATATCTCAATGGGTAATAATCACTCAATGACGCCTGAATGGATTGCTAAAAAATTAGATATTCATAAAAAGACAGTTGATAAGATATTAAAGAAACTAATTGATAAGGGAATAATAGCCTTGAATGTAACAGAAAAGAAGAAATCATACTTTATGAATCCATATATCCAATACAAAGGCAGATGGATAAGTAGAGACCTTTATAATATGTTTAAAGATACTAAATGGGCTAAACAAGCTAAGGAAGAACGAGAACGAGAAGCCAAAAAGCGTGAAGCTATGGAGATTAGCAAAACGAAAAAGACATATTAAATAGTTAAAATAGCATAAAGACCGATTGTTTATGAAAAATATAGAAGATTTAAGGGAGAAATAAATGAAAAAAATATTTTTAATTTGTCCCGTGAGAAATATAAATGAAACACAAAGACAAAAAATAAATGATTATATAAAGTTTTTAGAAAGCAAGAATATTAAATCTTATTATCCTGCAAGAGATACAAACCAAAACGATAGTATTGGATTTAGAATTTGTATGGATAATAGAGATGGAATAAAAAATGCAGATGAAGTTCATATATTTTGGGATTCAAATAGTCAAGGTAGCTTATTTGATTTAGGAATGGCTTTTGCGTTAAATAAAAAATTAGTTATTGTAAATATTGATGAAGTAGTTCCAACTGCGACTAAATCTTTTGCGAATATGATATTATATTGGAATTTCGTTGAAAACCCAGAAGATTATGAGTAAAAGTAGGTGATTCTATGAATCTTATATTTTTAGACATAGATGGAGTTTTAAATTGTTCCGAATCTAAATCAAGATGTGGCGGTTATTTAGGCATAGATGATAGAAAAGTTAAATTATTAGCTGAAATAGTAAAACAAACAAATGCCAAAATAATTTTAGTGTCGTCATGGAAAGTTCACTGGGAGAAATTTTATAAAGATGAACAAAACGAATTAGCTAATTATTTAGACAGGAAATTAAAAAGACAAGGTTTGTATATAGTTGATAAAACGAAGCATTATGGCGATGAACGTGGAAAAGAAATAATCGAATATCTTGAAAATATTACAGTTAATAACAAATGGATTGTTTTAGATGATGAAATATTCCCCGACTATGAAAAATTGGGAATATGTGAGCATTTAGTTAAGACAAGCTTTTATAATAGTGGATTAAAAGCTGAACACGTTGAATTGGCTGTTAAATTATTAAATGAATTAAAGTAGGTGATTAAATGATAAAACCCGGCGACACTTACACAATAACTCAAGATAATGACGATATAAAGAAACTCATAAGACAAACAGACGGTACACGCTTATCAGAAGAACGAAGCAACAAAATTATAGATTTAATACAAGAAAAAGAATTACACGATTGCTTAGATTGTGAAGGTTGTTTATGTGAAGAATATTGCAAAGAACAAGAAAAGATAAATTTCCCGCAAGCAAACAGATAAATTTTGAAAAAATAAAGTAGGTGATACCCTTTGGATATTATACCAATAGAAGTCAAGAAGAAATGTATCGAGCTTAATCAAAATATGACTGCAAGAGAAGTTTATACCAACTATTATAGCAAACATTATGATTTATCGTTTGATAGCTTTAAAAGGCAATTAAAGCGGTGGAAGAAAAAAGTACAAGTTGATGATGAAATACTTGAAGCAGGAAATCTTTCATATGGCTTTACTCCCCATGCGACAACTGTTCAAGTAGACAGGAGTGGCAAAATTATTCAAAGTTGGATTAAGTCAAAGGCAGAA
>JAAYPH010000045.1 GCA_012519955.1 Candidatus Epulonipiscium sp. | reverse complement strand
GGAACAGGTAAAACCGAGGCGGCTTTCATATGGGCGAATAATTATCTGAAAGAAAATCCCTATCGTCGTATTTTTTATGTTTTACCATATACAGCATCTATTAATGGGATGTATGAAAGGTTACAAAAAGAGAGATTTGCTGTTAATAAAGTGGATATGAAACATGGGAAGTCATTATACGCTTATTATCAGCAGTTACTTTCACAAACGTATGGAGAAAATGATGTTACTACAGAGAGTAAAAAGGTTATCCAAACAAAAGCCAGATATATGCACCACTTAAGTAAGGAAATATCGAATCCTATCAAAATTGTTACACCTCACCAAATTATTAAAGCATTTTATAAGGTTAAAGGCTACGAAACATTACTTACAGAGTTTTATGATGCATTATTTATTTTGGATGAGATTCATTGCTATGATATAGAGCTAACGTGCATTCTCATATTAGTGATGAAGTACATAAAAAGACATCTTAATGGCAAACTGTTTTTAATGTCTGCGACCTTTCCGGAAGTTTTAAAGACAGCTATTATGGAACAATTGGATATTGATTACGAAATAACGATGAAAGAAGAAGAATTAAAAAATTATGTCCGTCACCAGCTTCATTTATGTGAAGGAAGTATAGAAATGCAAATGGATACAATTACTGAAGATCTTAAAAATGGCAAAAGAGTATTGGTAGTTTGCAATACCATAAAAAAAGCCCAATATATGTATGATTGTTTAAAAAGCATACCTGAAACTTCTTTAATTCTGCATAGTTATTTTGCTGCAAAAGATAGAAAGTGTATTGAAGAAAGGTTGCTTAAAGGAGAAAAAGGTGAAAGCGGATATGAACCTATACAACTTTTAGTAGGTACTCAAGCTATTGAAGTTTCATTGGATTTAGATTTTGATGTAATATATACAGAATTAGCGCCTATAGATGCACTTATACAAAGATTTGGAAGAGTGTATCGAAATAGAAAAAGGAAAGATGAGGAATATGGGCAGGTATATGTTTGTACAGATATAGATAAGGGCTCTGACTTTATATATAATAAACCAATTAAATTATTGGACAAGACCTTGAAACAATTGGTTTTATATAATGGGAAATGCTTAGAAAATGAAATTATAAAGCAAATGCTGAATGATGTATATGGAGAAGAATATAAAGAAAGATTTCAAAAAACATTTCAAGACCTAGTCAGGAAATTTCAAAACATATGCTTATATCCTTTATTAGATTATTCAAAGGAGGCACAAGAATATTTCAATCAATTTGATGGAATGAAAATGTGCCCAGAAATTTATCTGGAACAATATATGGATTGTATTCAAAATAGACTATATATAGAGGCAGAAAGCTATTTAATGACGGTATCTGGTCGCAAGATATTTTATTATCTATCAAGTGGGAAAATTGATTGGGTAAAGATTAATTATAAACATCAAGTTTTGGTAGCATATTCAATATTTTTTGATTACGATGAAGAAAATGGTTTACAAGAGAAGAATATCAGGGAAGGAGAAGGACTATTTGCAGAATAGGGGGATGCTATGTTTGAAGATACTCGAGTGACTGGTACGGAAGTTAATTACTATTTTGTTTGTACAAAAAAGCTATGGTTTTTTACCCATGGAATTCAGATGGAGCAAACATCGGATAGAGTTTATATGGGAAAGCTGATGCATGAAGACAGTTTTGCAAGAGAAGATAAAGAAATACTGATAGACGGTACCATTAAGCTTGATTTTATTAAGAAATCTTTAGAAGTCCATGAAAGCAAATTAACTAATTCTATGCAGGAAGCTACGCTGTATCAAATATTGTATTATATTTATTACTTAAAGGGAAAAGGTGTTGAGAACATAAAAGGTTTTGTGCACTTTCCAAAAAGCAAGAGAAAAGAAGAAGTTCAATTAACTGAAGAATACGAACAAGAGTTGCAGGAGGTTATACAAAGAATTCTGGAAATCAAACAATCTTCAAAACCACCAAGCGTAGAAGAGAAAAAAATATGTAAAAAATGCAGTTACTATAATCTCTGCTTCTGTTAGGGGGGATGGGAATGAAGCGAAGTTATTACATTATGAAATCCGGAAGAATAAGAAGAAAAGATAATACTGTATTTTTTGAAAGTGATGGAGATAAAAAAGTAATACCCATAAATGATATTGATGATATGTATATCATGGGAGAAGTAGATTTTAATAGTAAAGCACTAAATTTTTTAGGTAAAAACAAAGTTATGATTCATATTTTTGACTACTACGGTAATTATTCTGGAAGTTTTTATCCAAAAGAATATTTGCTTTCTGGATTTACGATAGTTAAGCAAGTAGAAAAATATTTAAATCCTGAACCAAGACTTCAAATTGCAAAAGAGTTTATTCGGGGAGCCAGCTTTAATATATTAAAAAACTTAAAATATTATCAAAATAGAAAAGGGAATTTGGAGCAAATCATAGAATTTATAGAGATAGAAAGAGAACGGATTGGACAAGCCAGAGACATACAACATCTAATGAGTATAGAAGGGCGTATTAGAGAAATATACTATCGAGCATTTGATATTATCACTGATAATAAATTTCCGTTTGTTCAAAGAATCAAACATCCACCGGACAATGCCATGAATGCGATGATTTCATTTGGAAATCATCTTATGTATACTGCGATACTTCGTGAAATATATCAGACTCAATTAAATCCCACAGTAAGTTATTTACATGAACCTGGAGCCAGAAGGTTTTCATTGGCATTAGATATCAGCGAAATATTCAAACCCATTATTGTAGATCGAGTTATTTTCTCACTGATTAATCAAAATATAATTACAGAAGAAGATTTTGCAGAAGAACTCAATTACTGTTATTTAAATGAAACAGGTCGTAAAAAATTCATTAAAGCTTTTGATGAAAAGATGACATCTACTATTCAGCACAGAAAGTTAAACAAAACCATGAGCTATAAGACACTTATTCAGATTGAATGTTATAAATTGATAAAGCATTTAACCGATATTGAGGAATACGAAGCATTCCAAGCGTGGTGGTAATTATGTATGTATTGATTGTTTATGATGTAGAGGAAAAACGTGTAGCCAAAGTGCTTAAATTCTTAAGAAAGCATTTGAATTGGATTCAAAACTCAGTTTTCGAAGGAGAAGTAACAGAAGCTCAATTGATGGAAATCAAAATGGGATTAAAAAAGATTACAAATAAAGAGCAAGACTCCATTATTATCTTTAAAGCAAGAAATCAAAAATGGTTAAATAAAGAAATAATGGGAAAAGAAAAAAATCCTATTACAAATCTTTTGGATTGAAAAGTCGTCGACCCCCGGTGATGTAAAATTGCCAGGGGGTCGACGACTTTCTATTGCATTTGAGAGGCATAATTGGTAAAATTAATATAAAAAATTAAAATTAGCAGAGCAAAAACCTTGAATTTACTGCTGATATAATCGGACTACTGTAGAATTGAAACGAATGAATGGATTGCCTGGCATGACTGGTCCTGTCGGATATAATCGGACTACTGTAGAATTGAAACTTACATCGGTTATTATGAAGTTCCCATCCTTGAACTGATATAATCGGACTACTGTAGAATTGAAACTTTGATACCCAGCACGACGCAGCAGAGCCACTAGGGGATATAATCGGACTACTGTAGAATTGAAACATAGGTATACCCCAGTCGCTACACATTTGCTTTGCCGATATAATCGGACTACTGTAGAATTGAAACTCTGTTTTAGTTGTTCAATGTCTACTCCGGCAGCTAGATATAATCGGACTACTGTAGAATTGAAACTGGACGAGCAGCAAAGGAATAAAAGTAATAACGTGAAGATATAATCGGACTACTGTAGAATTGAAACTGCTCTCAATCTATCTAATAAAATTGCTGGATCTTCGATATAATCGGACTACTGTAGAATTGAAACAAATAAGATCTAGAAATATTTGCTTTATCGGCTAATGATATAATCGGACTACTGTAGAATTGAAACGGTGTTACATTGGCCAACTGGATACTATCAGCCATGGATATAATCGGACTACTGTAGAATTGAAACTGGATTGCTACTAATCTTCCTTTTGCTAGGTAGTTAGATATAATCGGACTACTGTAGAATTGAAACTAAGGTTCAATGTACCTACCTTTTCAGTTCCGTCTGGATATAATCGGACTACTGTAGAATTGAAACGGATATAGGCTGTAGGTTCTTTAGTTATAGGATCCAGATATAATCGGACTACTGTAGAATTGAAACTTCCTCTGTTTCGTCTCCTGCATTGTCTCCAGTCATGATATAATCGGACTACTGTAGAATTGAAACTTTGGCATTTACCTTAGCCTCTGTCTCCATTATTCCAGATATAATCGGACTACTGTAGAATTGAAACCTTGTTTTTGTAGGGTTTCCGCATAATAGAAGTTTGGATATAATCGGACTACTGTAGAATTGAAACTTTGCTAGGTAGTTAGCTGCATTCTCTGCAGGTTTAGATATAATCGGACTACTGTAGAATTGAAACG
>JAAYPH010000044.1 GCA_012519955.1 Candidatus Epulonipiscium sp. | reverse complement strand
TGTTGTAGGAGACTCAATTATAACAGAAAACAGGGGGTCATTGTTTTTTTATTTAAAAAAACTCTGTAACCCTTGATATATAAAGAAGTTGTAACAAACAACGGGGTGTCATACTTGACACTACCAAGCAGTGATAAGGGGTTTTTCTATGATCGAGCATAGGGAAATTTACAAGCGGCTTTTATATCAGCTCCTGGAACAAGTGTTGCTACTCATCATTGTCTTATTTATATTCGTGGGTATATATGTTCCGATTAGAAGTATTTCAAGGCAGATTAGTAAAAATGGAGAAGGTACTATACGCATTACCGCACCAAAAGGAATGCCCCTGTATATCAATGGAGAGACGAGTTATTCCTCCATTGATTTAATTTTTGAAAATGGGGAATTAAAAACGAAGGATACAAAACAACCGGTAAAAATAAAAAAAAGACCTGATGGAAGTTATGATATAGAAATAAAAAATCAGCCCTAGTTTTAAACTGGGGCTGATTCTTTATTTTAGTTTCCGTAATATGCTTTTTTGTAGATGTCTACTAATTCGCTTATTAATGGGAGTCTTGGATTAGCAGTTGTACATTGGTCTTCGAAAGCACGATCTGCTAAGTATTCAACTTTTTGAAGGAAAGCACTTTCTTCTACGCCACAATCTTTAATGGTTGCTGGCATATTGAGTTCTTTGATTAAGTTTCTAACTGCATTTGCTAAGGATTTTACACCTTCTTCAGGAGTTGAAGCAGGAAGTCCTAAACGTTTTGCAATGAGGGCATATTTTTCTGGCGCAATGAATTTTTCATATTTTGGCCAGGAAACAAATTTGGTTGGAGTAGTTGCTCCATTGTATTCAATAACAAATGGCAGAAGGATTGCATTGGCACGGCCGTGAGGAATATGGAATTCTCCTCCTAATTTATGCGCCAGGGAGTGATTGATTCCTAAGAAAGCATTGGTGAATGCCATACCTGCAATACAGGAAGCATTATGCATTTTTTCTCTTGCTACCGCATCACTTCCGTCTTTATAAGCCCTTGGAAGATATTCAAATACCAATTCGATTGCTTTCATAGCCAGTGCATCCGTATAATCAGAAGCTAATATGGAAACGAATGCTTCGATTGCATGGGTTAATACGTCAAGTCCGGTATCAGCAGTAATTGAAGGTGGAACAGTCATAACAAACTCTGGATCAACGATTGCTACATCAGGAGTTAATTCATAGTCCGCTAAAGGATACTTGATATTTTTAGTCTTGTCTGTGATAACCGCAAATGAAGTCACCTCAGAACCAGTACCGGATGTAGTTGGAATAGCCACCATCTTTGATTTCTTACCCATTTTAGGGAATTTGTAAACTCTTTTTCTAATATCCATGAATTTAAGTGCCATACCTGTAAAGTCTGCTTCTGGATGTTCGTAGAAGAGCCACATTCCTTTAGCAGCGTCTAGAGCTGAACCACCACCTAAAGCAATAATCACATCAGGTTTAAAATTATTCATGGACTCTACGCCTCTTTGAATGGTCTCCAAAGAAGGATCGGGTTCAACTTCACTAAAGATTTCACAGTGTACATAATCTATTCTTTTTCTTAAGTGGTATAATACCTTGTCTACATATCCTAATTTAACCATGGAAGGGTCTGTTACAATGAAAGCACGGCTGATATTTGGCATTTTGCTTAAATATTGAACAGAGCCTGCTTCGAAATAGATTTTTTCCGGAATTTTAAACCATTGCATATTCACTCTTCTTTTTGCCACCCTTTTCTTATTAATTAAGTTTACAGCAGTTACATTGGCAGTTGTGGAGTTCTTTCCGTAAGAACCGCAGCCAAGAGTAAGAGAAGGCATATTGGTATTATAGATGTCTCCGATTGCTCCGTGGGTAGAAGGCGCATTAACAATAATACGTCCTGTTTTTAAACGGTTAGAGAACTCTTGAATCACTTCATCGTTATTGGAATGAATAACAGAGCTATGGCCTAATCCTCCAAGTTCAACCATGATTTCTGACATCTTGATGCCTTCTTCTACGTCTTTTGCTTTAACTACAGCTAAAACTGGAGAAAGTTTTTCTCTGGATAAAGGATATTTTTCACCTACACCGTCTATTTCACAGCAAAGTACCTTCGTATCCTTTGGAATAGAGATACCAGCTAATTCTGCAATTTTATAGGGAGGCATACCAACGATATTAGGATTTACAGCCATTTTTTCTAAATTAATTACAACGGGTTCTAATTTCTTAATTTCTTCTTTGGATGCAAAATAGCAGTTATGCGCTTTCATAAAGTCGGTTACTTGTTTGTAGATTGGGGCTTCAATAATAGCAGCTTGTTCAGAAGCACAAATCATACCATTATCAAAGGATTTTGAAAGAATTAAATCTGTTGCGGCGCGTTCAACATTTGCAGTTTTTTCAATAAAGCATGGAACGTTTCCAGGTCCAACCCCAAGAGCTGGTTTACCAGTTGAATATGCGGATTTAACCATTCCAGAACCACCAGTTGCAAGGATTAAAGAAACATTTGGATGATTCATTAAATATTGGGTTGCTTCAACGGATGGATATTCAATCCATTGGATACAATACTCTGGAGCGCCTGCTTTAATTGCTGCTTCACGAACAATTCGTGCAGCTTCAGCGGAACATTTTTGTGCAGAGGGGTGGAATGCAAATATAATTGGGTTTCTTGTTTTTGCAGCGATAATGGATTTAAAAAGGGTAGTAGAAGTAGGATTGGTTACTGGAGTTACCCCTGCAACAATTCCTACAGGTTCAGCAACTTCCATATAATCTTCTTCTTCATTTTCTTCAATAATGCCAACGGTTTTTTCATACTTAATGCTGTGATAAATATATTCTGTTGCGAAAATATTTTTGGTAATCTTGTCTTCATAAATACCTCTTCCGGTTTCTTCAACGGCCATTTTTGCAAGGTACATATGTTTATCAAGACCGGCCAATGCCATTACTTTAACTATGTTGTCAACGGTTTTTTGATCTAGTTTCATATATTCGTCCAAAGCTTTTTGTGCATTCTTAACGAGAGTATCAATCATAGCTGTCACGTTTACTTCAACATTATTTTTAACTTTCTTTTCTTCCATACCATGGCCTCCTTATATTATGTTAAAATATTAACAATGTGATCAAAATAAAAAGGAAAGTTCGTTATTTATTTAACTTTTAACTTTCGACATCATGATAGCACAGAAATCGGTATATTGTCAATTAAAATCGGACAAAAATAAATTACATAAAAATAGGGCATTGAGCAGGGAAATTGTGCGAATTGTACATGTATACAATGTGCAAATTGTATAGTTCTAACAACAAATAAGGGATAAGAGAATGACAAAAACTTAACAATACTTCCCAAAAAAAAGGATTTATTATCTTCTTAAGAAGATAATAAATCCTCAATCATGATATCCAGATTTTCATCCTTTGTTAAATCTATGTACTGTCCATTTTCTAATTCTATTAAAGGACGAGTCGGTTTATTAGGATAGAGATAGATGATTTTCCCTTTTTCATGGGTATTTAAAACAACTGTACATCCTACATAAAACGTGGAGATATTATTTAAAAATGTTGCAGTAATATCCGGATCAATATTCGTAAAGCTTTCCCTGGAAATCATATCAGCAGCTTGAAAAGGAGAAATCTTTTTATGATACACTCTGTCAGAAGTCAGGGCATCATAAATATCGGCAACACAAATAATCTTGGCGAATAAATGAATCTGATTTCCTTTAATCCCCAAGGGATAACCTGTTCCATTAATTTTCTCATGATGCATCAAAACCCCATAAGCTACATCTGGACTGATGCCTATGATGTTTTTTACAATTTCATAGCCATAGACCGGATGCTGTTTCATTATTGCAAACTCTTCATCGGTTAATCTACTAGGCTTATTTAAGATTTCAGCAGGAATTTTATATTTTCCAAGATCATGAAAGATCGCACTATAGGCTAATTGTTTTAAATCCCTGTCGTTAAGACCCAGCCATTTACCCAAAGTCGTTGCGAGAAGGCATACGTTAATACAATGGGTATAGGTATAGTCATCAAAATTCTTAATAAGATTTAAGCAGTATAGAATATTATTTTTGGCAAAAACCTGTTCTAAAAGCCCGTTAATAACATCTCGAACGGTACTGATTTTTAATGTCTTTCCAATTCTTACATCATGAGAGATTTGGGTCATTATTTTAACGGCTTCTTCGTAGTGGTCAACATATGTCACTTCATCAAAGGTCACATTTTTTGAAAATGAAAAACTTTCTTTTTGCTCTTCTTCGATGGTTTCCAGTATATATACATATTCAACATGAAATTCGGATAATTTATCAATTAAATTCTGATCCAGAACATAGCCTTTTTTAAGAAGCATATTTCCAAGAGAGCTGTCTATATCTTTTCCAAGAATCATCCCGGGCTCCAACATATCTACAAGTACTCTTCTAATACGTTCCATGAAAACCCCCCCAGTGCAATAACCCTAATAATATTGTATAAAATCCCTGACTGAAAGTAAAGAAAAATCAAAAATAAAAAAAGACCTGGGCTTCAGGGGGGAGAAGCTCCAGGTTGAGGGGGGATTTAGCGATGTACCTTATATTGGGTACACTTACAGGATAACCACTTGCATCAAGTTTTATACCTAAAAATTTATCCGTTGAAAAAATTTTTTTATATGCTATAATAAAGTAAATTTAAAGAATGAAAAATAGCGATGAGGAAAGAATAGTTTTATACATTCTAACACAGAGAGTCGGTGGTTGGTGGAAACCGATTTAGAATATAAGACGATCCACTTTCTGAGCTGCTGGTGATAAATCAGAAGGGTTGTGACCTTTATCTCACTCTAGAGAGGTTATATAATTATTTATATAACAAGACAGGTGGCAACGCGAGATAGCTCTCGTCCTTCATTTAGGACGGGGGCTTTTATATTCAAAAGATTTTTATATTTAAAAGGAGGAATAAAGATGTTAGATGTAAAATTGCTTCGCAATCAATTTGAAGAAGTAAAAGAAGCCCTGAAATTTAGAAAAGAAGATTTTAACCTGGATGATTTTGTGGTATTGGATGAAAAAAGAAGAGCAATTCTTCAAGAAGTAGAACAGCTTAAAAGCAAACAAAACGCTGTTTCAAAACAAGTTCCGATACTTAAAAAAGAAGGAAAAGATGTTACTGGTATCTTAGAAGAAATGAAGGAACTCTCTAATAAAATCAAAGAATTAGACGGGGAATTAAAAGAAGTGGATGCAAAATTAGAAAATCTTCTTTTAACCATTCCAAATATCCCCCATCCTTCCGTTCCAATGGGAGACAGTGATGAAGATAATGTAGAAGTCCGCAAATTCGGAACACCAAGAGCATTTGATTTTGAGCCAAAACCTCACTGGGAATTAGGAGAAAACCTGGATATTTTAGATTTTGCAACTGCAGCTAAAATTACAGGGGCAAGATTTACAGTATATAAAGGCTTAGGAGCGAGACTTGAGCGCGCCCTTATGAACTTTATGCTTGATATTCATACAGAAAAACACGGATACGAAGAAGTATTTCCTCCCTTTATGGTGCATAGAAGAAGTATGATTGGAACAGGTCAGTTGCCTAAGTTTGAAGAAGATGCATTTAAAGTAGAAAATACCGATTACTTCTTAGTACCAACCGCAGAAGTACCTGTAACCAATATGTATAGAGATCAAATTTTAGATGGAGCAAAGCTTCCAATTAAACACTGTGCTTATACTGCTTGCTTTAGAGCGGAAGCCGGTTCTGCCGGAAGGGATACCAGAGGCGTTATTCGTCAGCACCAATTTAATAAGGTAGAGCTTGTTAAGTTTACAAAGCCGGAAGATTCTTATGAAGAATTAGAATCTCTTACAAGGGATGCAGAAGAGATTCTTCAATTATTAGAAATTCCATATAGAGTAGTAAAGATATGCATTGGAGACCTTGGATTTACGGCTGCTATGAAATACGATATAGAAGTATGGATGCCCAGCTATAACAGATACGTTGAAATCTCCAGCTGCAGCAATTTTGAAAGCTTCCAGGCAAGAAGAGCCAATATAAAATATAAAGACAAGGTAGAAGACAAGGCACAGTTTGTACACACCCTAAACGGAAGTGGTGTCGCTATCGGAAGAACCACTGCAGCAATCTTAGAAAACTTCCAGCAAGAAGATGGAAGTATCATCATTCCAAAAGCCTTAAGACCTTACATGGGCAATATAGAAAAAATTACAAAAAAATAAAGAGCATCTGCTCTTTATTTTTTTTCTGAAGGAAATAAAGCATTTATGATTTTAATGACGTCCTCATCAACAACCTTATAAGTAATTTCTAGTCCGCTTCTTACGCCTTCTATGATCCCTGCCGCTTTTAATTTTGATATATGCTGAGATACAGTGGATTGAGGCAGACCAATACAGTTTTGCATATAAGATACGTTACATCCACCGTGCTCTAGAAGACCCTTTACAATACAAAGTCTCGCCGGATGACCGAGAGCCTTTAGGATTTCTGCCGTTTTTTCCAAGGATTTTATGTCCATAAATTCACCCCAATATTTGTTTCAATATTATAATATTATGATAACATATATAAGTCAATATATACATTAATTTTTAGGGGATTGGTGGAAGTCGTTGACAAGAGGGGAAATTCTATGATATACTTTGCAATAGAAATCTTGGAGAAGTACTCAAGTGGCTGAAGAGGTGCCCCTGCTAAGGGTATAGGTCGAGCAATCGGCGCGAGGGTTCAAATCCCTCCTTCTCCGTCCAAACTCTACATTTATTCTATGTAGAGTTTATTTTTTTCCCTTTTAGTTTTAATTTAAAATTTTTTGATTTTTAAATGAAAATAGTTGAAAAATTGAAGGTTAATTGTTATACTATACTATAATATTAAAATGAACCTTTTTAAGTAAACTAAGGTATAAAGATGGAGGGAAGAAGATGGATGATGTATTGATGGAGTATTTGACTCAGATTATTAGTAATATTTCTGAGAATCAAAGTGCTATTCTGAGGGAAAGACAATTAGATTGCAGATTATCCCCAAATGAAATAAGAATTATAGAGATTGTAGGCTCCAGCAATAAACCTAAAATGATGAAAGATATTGCGGAAATTATGTCCATGACTAAGGGCGGAATGACTTTTTTAATTGATAAATTAGAGAAAAAAGGAATCGTTAGAAGGAAGCAAAATGATTTTGACAGAAGAGTTCTACATATAGAATTAACCGAAGAAGGACAAAAAATTTATAAAGAATATAATAGAAGTAAATACGCTGTTTTATATAAATGGGTAGAAGATATGAATGATTCTACTAAAAAAATTATGGCCGAAGAATTTCATAAGGTATTAAAAATGGTAGAGTAGGAAATAGAATATTTTTAAATCATGCATATAACATCATAAAACCACCCAAACTAAACTTGAATGGAGGTGGTTTTATGGCATCTAAAAAATATAAAGACAATCAAGTATCTAAGAAATGGAACACCGAGGGTAATAATAAGAAAAATTCAGGAGTTACTAATAGTACAAAAAATAAAGTCGATCAAGTTCAACAATCTAATACAGAAGTAAATTTTGCTGAAAATTTTAATCCGGATGATTTTGAATAAAAAGAATAGAGAAGGTAAAGCTTTAAAGGCTTTACCTTTTCTATTTCTTATTATTAAATAATTTGACAGATTGTATTTTAAATTATAGAATTAAAATTATTCCTAGAGGATAAAATAACAGAAGAATATTAGGAGAGGATGGAAATAATGAGATCACTTGTAGACAGCTTTTCCCTACGAGAAATCAACTATGCCAAAACAAGATTAAACATTTTACAAGTGGTAATGGAGAGAGTATTAGAAAAGGATTTCCAAGAGATAACGGTCGATGAAATTTGTCGGTATGCAGTGATATCTAGGGGAACTTTTTTTAATCATTTTGCTACTAAAAATCATATCTTCAAATATTATATTAAATTGTGGGGCGTTCAAGTAAGGCTTGAAATGGAAGATAAATCTTTTTCTAATAAAACAGTAAAAGATAAAATTAAGTTTTTATATCATAAGATTGTTG
>JAAYPH010000043.1 GCA_012519955.1 Candidatus Epulonipiscium sp. | reverse complement strand
GAAGTTTAGCGTAAACGCATATCTTATTTTCTGCAATATCTAAATTCTCAGCAAATTTCTTTTCTATATTAGAATCTGTTTTTACATAATCATAGATATGCTTTTTTACCTTAAGAATATTTTCTTTAAGTGATCCGCTAAAGTTATTTATAGTAAATATATCATCTTCGTAAACCTGCTCGGTTGAATCATATCTAATTTTGTTAATCAAAGTTGTTGCCTTTTGTTCATTAATTATTCTAGAAACTTGTTTAATAAAGTCCTCCGGATTTTCTTTAAACTGAGCAAATTTATCTATGCTTATCTTTGATAAAATTAAGGCAGATGTTTTTCTTGTTATGTGTGTATTCTTGGCAATCTCATCAATAACATCGTATTCTATTGAACTTAGAATGGACGCAGTCTTTTCTATTTGATTAATAGTCTTTGATAATGTGTCTTTATTGCGTAAGGTAATTTCTGTAAGTTCATCTACTTGTTCTCCTCCAGTTATATGTATAATAACTTTTTTTACATTTAATGTCCTATTAATTGCATCAATACTATTTTTAATTAACTCGCCTGTGTCAAAATCAACAGTATATACAGTTTTTGTTTTAAGTTTTTTCCATAATTCTTGAAATTCTTTTTTAGCAAAATTTTCATTAGGACTTAAAATATTAGGAAGTTGATTATCTAAATCATTCTCGGTCGGCTTATATGTATTAGTTGCATAAATGTCAAGCATTATCTCAGATATTTGATCTTTAAAAATATCTAAACCTTCGGGAACTTGAAATGTTTTATTTTCTATAGCCTCTATAAGTGATTCTTGTATTTTAAAATCATTATCTATGTATCCATTCTGCATAAAAGACATTATTATCTTCATTGAAGTGGTTTCATCTATCGTAAATTTTTCTCCGACATCATTGATTAATAATCGTCCCTTCAGAACAGAAACTTCTAGTTTTGTTGGTCTATCAGAAATAGAGTCTAATATTTCTTTTTGTAATTGCTTGGCAAAGCTATCATAGGATTCATTAGCGATAACGGTTAGTGCGTTTATATCGAAAAATTCTAATCCTAGAGTTTCATAATCCATTCTCTCTCCTTTTTGATTAACAGCGATACGAAGACCACGTCCTATTTCTTGTCTTTTCCTACCATCAGCATCTACATGTCTTAAGGTACAAATTTGAAAAATATTTGGATTATCCCAACCCTCACGAAGTGCTGAATGAGAAAATATAAAACGAGTAGGCTCTTCGAAGCTAAGTAATTTTTCCTTATCTTTCATGATAAGATCGTATGCATTTACATCATCACTACCAAGCTCCCCTCTCGTTTCGCTCGAATCAACAGCTCTTCCCTGTCTATCGATAGAGAAATATCCATTATGTATTCTTTCTACTGGATAACTTGAAATATATTTATAATAATCTTCATCAAACAATGTTTTTTGAGATATTATATTCTTATATTCTTCTTCAAATATCTTTTCATATTCTGATTTTATTTGTTTACCATCTTCATCATAAACACGATATTTAGAAACCTCATCAATAAAGAAAAGGGAAAGAACTTTGATCCCCTTTTTGAATAATTCTCTTTCTTTTTCAATATGAGATTTAATAGTTTCTCTTATTTGGATTTGCCTCGAATGTTTTTCATATGGATCATTTACAACTTGTCCTATGGTCAATAATTCACCATTAGTAAAAGAAACTGTGCTAGTTTTTGCATTTATTTCTCTTACTACATATCCCGCATATTGATTCAGTTCTCCAGATAATTCAAAAAGATTATCCCCTTCATTTATAGTTCTAATTTTCTTTGATAAACCATTCATTTGGTTTATTTCAATTTCAATTGTTGCCGTTGGATTCCTATCCGGATACACATTAATTCTTTCCAAATATAAATAACCACTTGTTCCCAATGTTGTAGCAACTTCAATGCCTTTTACCTTTATTTTCTTTACAAGTTTTTGATTATAAGCATCTATTGCATCTAGTCTATATATCTTATTAAAATCTTCTTTGTGCGTGGCAGAAAAACGTAAAATAAAAAGAGGATTAAATTCACTAAGCATGCCTTCGGCAGTTGGTCCAAAGCGCTGTGGTTCATCAATAATTAGTATAGGCCTTGTACGCTTTATAACATCTATTGGCTTCTGAGATTGAATCACATCAAGCTCTTGAAATATTTTTTTTGAATCTTGGCTTCTACTTCCAAATGCCTGATAATTCATAATAATCACTTCTATATCAGCGCTGTTACCAAATTTTTGAATATTAGTTATATTTGTTTTATTTTTTGTATCATATGTAAAAAATCTTATCTTTTTGCCATATAATTCCTGAAAATGATCTTGTGTTATTTCTAAGGACTTATACACCCCTTCACGAATAGCCACTGACGGAACCATAATAATAAATTTATTCCAACCATATTGTTTGTGAAGTTCAAGCATTGCTCTAGTGTATACATAAGTTTTACCCGTACCTGTTTCCATTTCAATTGTAAAATTAAGTCCGCCCCGAAGAGAAGAAACCGGATGCAATCCCTGTTCTCGTTGAAGTTCTTGAGTATTTCTTAAAATATCACTATTCGAAATTTCAATCTTTTTATTTGAAAAAATTTCATCAACAAATAAGCCAGCTCTTCCAACTGTTTCTTTTCTGTATCCTTTTGTTTGTCCATAGAAAATTCGAACAATGTTGCTAACTGCATCTATCTGGTATTGTTGCTCTTTAAATTTTAATTTCATACTTATAAAACTTTTATTCTTGTATCAGGAGAAAGTTGTTTAAATTTTGTTTCTACATTTATTCTATCCTTGTCATCCTTAAATGAAGCATCACGGAAAACAACCCTCAAAGGTTTTATTTTCGCTATTTCATCGATAATAGAAAAATCAATGTCTTTATCAAAACAAGCCAGAAGTGAACCATCGGCAACATTATATATTATATTTTTACCTATTTTTTCTTCTTTTATGGGAAGATCCAAAGTAAGTCCAAGATCAAGAATAACAGAAGTTAAAATATCTCCAGGTGATTTATCTCTCTTGATATTATCCGCTAATTCTAATAAATCGCTTTGCTTTAACTCGTTTGGACTTTTATAAACATCTTGCATTATGGAATCCGCCACTTTATATGACCTGAATCCTATATCAAGTGGTTTTTCTCTTTGTGCTAATCTTTCTGCGTTTTCTTCAAGTATTCTCTTTCCAGCTCTCCTAATCCTCTCTCTTCCTATGTCAGCAATTGTCTTATATCCAGCTTTATATGCTTCGCTCTTTTCATTAGTTTTTTCCGGAATTTGAACCATTATAAACTTTCTATTTCCTCCATCCTCAGCATTAAGTTGCATTACTGCATGAGCTGTTGTTGATGAGCCAGAGAAGAAATCAAGAACAGAACCTTGTGGGTCAATACAAATTTCTAATAAATATTTAATAAGTCTAATCGATTTAGGGTTTTCAAATAGGTTACCATTAAATAATATATTCATATCATTTATACCTTCTGTGGTCCCACCTTGTTCTTTTAACACAGAAATTGGTGTTGAAGGTCTTGGTTCATTCAAAAAAACCTTTTTTCTTGGTAACGAATTTCCACTACCCCAATAAATCCTATTATCATTATTTAAATCTTCAAACTCTTGTTTTGTAATATGCCATTGTCTTGCAATCTTTTTTCCAGAAGGTAATTCTATTTCGTAATAATTTTTACCTTTTTCTATTGACTTCTCTTCACTTTTACATAATTCAGTATCTAACCAATTTCCTCTAGGATCATTATCTTTATTACCATATTCATTCTTATACTCAAATATTTTAAGAGGTTTATTAAAAAAAGTCTCGATTTTATTTTTAAATATAACCAAAATGTATTCATGGTCTTTTCTAAATCTATATGTTATTTTCATTTTACCACTTCCAGCATTTGCCTGATTAGCAACCTTATCCCAAACCATAGTTTCTATATTTTCTTCTCCAAAAATTTCATCACAAATTTTTCTTAAATTATGAACTTCATTATCATCAATAGATATAAATATTACTCCATCGTCTTTAAGTAAATCTCTTGCGATTAAAAGTCTCTCATACATCATAGAAAGCCAATCACTATGAAATCTTCCATTTGTGTCAGTATTTTTAAATAATTTTCCCCCTTCTTCATTTTCTATTCCAAGATTTCCTTCATAGTCGTTTTTTGAAATTTTAAAATTATCCCTATAAATAAAATCTTTTCCAGTATTATACGGCGGATCAATATAGATCATTTTAATTTTACCAAGATACGATTCTTGGATAATTTTAAGCACTTCAAAATTATCGCCCTCAATATAAACATTTTCTGTAGTGTCAAAATTTACGCTGGAATCTCTGTCTGGCTTAAGTGTTTTATTGATCGGAGTATTAGCTTTTAACATTGATCTTCTCTTTCCTGGCCAATCAAGTCTATATCTTTCGTCTCCTCCGTCAACAATGTCTTTAGACAATTCTTGCCTTAATAAATCAAAATCAACAGCTTTTACGATTCTTCCATTTTCATCTTCTTTTTCAGTTATAACATTTGGAAATAACTCAGTTATTTTAGCTATATTTTTACTTGTTAAATCTGGAG
>JAAYPH010000042.1 GCA_012519955.1 Candidatus Epulonipiscium sp. | reverse complement strand
CCAATCCAAGAACAATTACGTTTTTATATGCCGGTTCATCAAATAAAAGGGTGGAAATAGCGAGTAATGTATAGAACCATCCTCTTGTTTGGTCCACTGCTTCACTGATAAAGTTTGCCGGGAAGTTCTGCTCAAACTTTTCCTTGTTTTCAAAAGGATAATGCCATTGTGCAAAAGGCATGGAACCGGAATCGTACCAGCAGTCGATTACTTCCGTTACTCTCTTCATGGTGCCACCGCATTCAGGGCAATTTAGATATACATTGTCAATATAAGGCTTATGAAGCTCTATATCTTCTGGCACATCTTTTCCCATTTCACGAAGTTCTGCAATACTGCCTATAGCATGGCGATAGCCGCAGCCACATTCCCAAATCGGCAATGGGGTTCCCCAGTATCTTTCACGGCTAAGTCCCCAGTCTATAACATTTTCAAGGAAGTTTCCAAAACGTCCGTCACGGATATTTTCAGGAAGCCAATTAATCTTGTGATTGTTTTTAAGAAGTCTGTCTCTTACTTCTGTCATTTTAATAAACCAAGTGTCTCTTGCGTAGTATAAAAGAGGCGTATCGCATCTCCAGCAGAAAGGATAGGAGTGTTCATAATCCTGCGCTTTATAAAGCAGATTTCTATTGTCTAAATCCTTTATAATCTGTGGATCTGCATCCTTTACAAATACGCCTTTCCAAGGGGTTACAGCATCTACAAAATTACCTTGTTCATTAACCAATTGTACGAAAGGAAGGTCATAAATTCTTCCTACCCTGGCGTCGTCTTCCCCGAAGGCTGGAGCCGTATGAACGATACCGGTACCGTCTGTTAAAGTTACATAGTCATCCGCTACAACATACCATGCTTTTTTATCGACTTTAGCAAAATCAAAAAGTGGAGTATATTCTGTGCCGACTAAATCTTTTCCAACCATTCTGTCTAAAACTTCGTATTCTTCTTTTAATACGGTGTCTGCTAAAGCTTCTGCCAAAATATAAACTTCATCAGAACATTTCGCTTTTATATAGGTTTCATTAGGATTTACAACCAATGCAACGTTAGAAGGCAAGGTCCAGGGGGTTGTTGTCCAAGCCATTAAGTAAACCTGATTTTCTCCTTTTACAGGGAATTTTACATAAACAGAAGCTTCTTTTACGTCCTTATAGCCTTGTGCTACTTCATGGCTGGATAAGGATGTTCCGCATCTAGGGCAATAAGGCACGATTTTATGCCCTTTGTACAAAAGTCCTTGATCCCATATTTTCTTTAAGGACCACCAAACCGATTCAATGTAATTATTATGATAGGTTACATAAGGATTTTCCATATCCACCCAATAACCTACACGATCACTCATTTTTTCCCATTCATTTTGATATTTCCAAACACTTTCTTTACATTTCTTGATAAAAGGTTCTACCCCATATTCTTCAATCTGAGGCTTACCGCTGATACCAAGGATTTTTTCTACTTCCAGTTCAACAGGAAGTCCATGGGTATCCCAGCCTGCTTTTCTAAGAACATTATACCCCTTCATAGATTTGTATCTTGGAATAATGTCCTTAATAACCCTTGTTAAGATATGTCCTATATGAGGCTTTCCATTGGCTGTAGGAGGTCCGTCATAAAAAGTAAAAGTCGGTCCCCCTTCTCTTAGGGACATACTTTTTTCAAAAATCTTATTTTCTTTCCAAAATTCTAGTACCTGTTTTTCTCGTTCAACAAAATTAAGGTCTGTCGAAACTTTGTTATACACAGTATACCCTCCATTTCTTTTCATTCAAATATAAAAAGCCTCTCATCCCTTAACAGGACGAAAGGCACCTTTCGCTATACCACCTGATATTTCATCTCATACAACAACGCATACTAATATATGCTTTCCTGTTAACGGAGGAATTCCGTCAGAGCCTACTACTATTTTCGGTCTGCCACTCCAAGGGGATTTTCCGTATTTTCTCCATCTTGGGCTCCCACCATCCCCAATTCGCTGCGGACTTCAAAAATACGTACTTGTCCTTTTCTTCGTGTTTATACAAATATCCCAATCTATAACTCAATTTATTATTATAGAAAACTCTTTTACAT
>JAAYPH010000041.1 GCA_012519955.1 Candidatus Epulonipiscium sp. | reverse complement strand
GAAGAAATTGGCATAGAAATTCCTGCTGATCTTCAAGAATATGTTATAAAATAATGAACAGAAAATCTGTATGGCAGAAATGTTGACGGTTCATATGACAACTTCAGAAATGGGGGATAAAAAGTGTTACAGATTATTTTAGGTGCTGTTTCCCTGGGACTTTTATGGGCGATAATGACCATAGGAGTATATATCACTTATCGAATATTGGATATTGCGGATTTGACTGTAGAAGGTACTCTTGCCATGGGTGCAGCCATTGCAGCCCAGGCAATTACCGGAGGAATCAATCCATATGCTGCAACAGCCTTGGCTTTGGTGGGAGGATTACTCGCAGGATTAGTTACAGGCGTTTTGCATACGCAGCTTAAAATACCTGCGCTCTTATCGGGAATATTAACCATGATTGCTTTGTATTCCATTAATCTGCGTATCATGGGTAAGGCCAATGTTTCCCTTTTGCGTATGGAAACGGTGTATACCTGGCTTCAAAATCTTGGTTTAAATGATACCAATGCGGTTATTGCTTTAGGACTGTGTTTTGTTTTGGTTATCGTATGTTTCTTATATTGGTTTTTTGGAACAGAAATTGGGTGTGCTATTCGTGCTACTGGTAACAATCCAAAAATGGTTAGAGCTCAAGGTATCAATACAGATACAATGAAAATCATTGGTTTGGTGATCAGTAATGGTCTAGTGGCAATTAGCGGTGCCTTAATTGCTCAAAGCCAAAGCTTTGCAGACGTGCAGATGGGTACTGGATCTATAGTTATTGGTTTAGCATCTGTTATTATCGGTGAAGTGCTTTTTGGTAAAAAGAACTTCTTTAGCAGATTGATTTCTTTAGTACTGGGAGCGATCACTTACAGAATTATTATTGCATTGGTACTTAAGATGGGTATGCCTGCAAATGACTTAAAACTGTTTACGGCAATCACTGTGGCAATTGCACTGTCACTGCCGGTATTTAGAAGTTATCTTAACCCCGTTAAAATATCTTTAAAGGAGGGGAAATAAATGCTATCGGTAAACGATGTATACAAGGTATTTAATCCCGGAACAGTGAATGAAAAAGTAGCTTTACGCAATGTCACCGTAACCCTTGAAGAAGGAGATTTCGTGACTTTAATCGGTGGTAACGGTGCAGGTAAATCTACGCTCTTAAACAGTATTGCAGGGGTATTTCCCATCGATAAAGGTTCTATTGTCATTGACGGTGTAGATGTAACAAAATTATCCGAACACAAAAGGGCAGCCATGTTAGGACGGGTATTCCAGGATCCTATGATGGGGACTGCTGGAAATATGTGGATAGAAGAAAATTTGGCTCTTGCTTTTCGCAGAGGAAAGACCCGTTCTCTCAAATGGGGCATTACCAATAAAGAAAGAATGTTGTATAAAGAACTCCTCGAACCTCTAGGTCTAGGCCTTGAAAACAGATTAACTACAAAGGTGCGTCTGCTTTCAGGGGGACAGCGACAGGCACTGACACTTTTAATGGCGACATTAAAAAAGCCAAAGGTATTGCTTTTGGATGAACATACTGCGGCTCTTGACCCAAAAACTGCTCAGAAAGTTCTGGAGCTTAGTGATAAGTTTATTGAAGAAGGCAATTTAACCGCGTTGATGGTTACTCACAATATGCGAGATGCCATCAAGCATGGTAACCGTCTCATTATGATGCATGACGGTCATATCATTTTAGATATTAAAGGAGAAGAAAAGAAAAAGTTAACCGTAGAAAATCTTTTAGAGCGTTTTGGAAAAGTCAGCGGTGAAGAATTCGCCAATGACCGTGCGCTGTTAGCTTAACTTGATTTTGAATTATTTTATATCACGCCACTCCCATTTTTAAAAGACAGATTCCTTTTTTGGAACTGTCTTTTTTTATTTTTATATTTTTATTTACAAGTCTTCAATGAAAATAAGAATTTTAAAAATCTTATAGAGAATTCTTTTAAAGAATAGTATTATTAAAAAGGATGCTAAATGAAAAAGGAGAGGATAAGGATTATGAAACCGTTTATAGCAATTCCTATCGGCGATCCGGCTGGCATTGGTCCGGAAATTGTTTCAAAGGCAGTGGCCGATGACTTAATCTTTGACACGGCAAGATGTGTAGTCATTGGCGATAAAAAGGTAATGGAAAATGCAATAAAGATTACAAATACCAATTTGAAGCTTCATATTATTCAAGATGTAAATGAGGGAATTTATGAAAAAGGTTATTTAAACCTAATAGACTTAAATAACATTGATTTTTCCAAATTAGAATTTGGTAAAGTGAGTGGAATGTGCGGCAAAGCTGCCTATGAGTATATCAAAAAAAGTATTGACCTGGCTATGGCCCATCAAGTCCATGGAGTAGCTACAACACCAATTAATAAAGAATCTTTAAAAGCAGGGAATATTAATTTTATAGGACATACCGAAATATTTGGTGCCTTGACCAACACAGAAGATCCATTGACATTGTTTGAAGTTCATAATCTTAGAGTTTTTTTCCTTTCCAGACATGTTTCTTTAAGAAAAGCCTGTGATTTGGTTAAAAAGGATAGAATCAAGGATTATGTTAAAAGATGTTTAAAAGTACTTCAGCAATTAGGGGTTTCCGAAGGAACCATGGCAATAGCTGGTCTTAATCCCCATAGTGGAGAGCATGGACTTTTTGGAAATGAAGAAGTTTTGGAAGTTATGCCGGCAGTGCAGGAACTAAAAGAAGAAGGGTATAATGTGGAAGGTCCCATAGGCGCAGATTCTGTATTTTACCTGGCATTAAAGGGACACTATAACAGCGTTTTATCTTTATATCACGATCAAGGACATATTGCTACTAAAACATTGGATTTCGAGAGAACAATATCCATAACCGGCGGCATGCCGATTCTTCGTACCTCGGTGGATCACGGAACGGCCTTTGATATTGCCGGAACAGGAAAAGCCAGTGCCGTTAGTATGATTGAAGCAATACGGATAGCTGCTAAATATTATCCCGGTTTTGTAAAGTGATTGAAGAACTTAAGGTAATTTGTAAATGTGGAAAAGTGACAAACAGGCACTTTATTTTTAAAATGTTAAAAATGAACAAATAATCACTATATTCTATATATTTTTTTATTCTATTTTTTCAAAATTTAAAAGGAGTTTTTAGAAATTGATAGAATACTATTAATAAATTAAAAATTATATAAAGGAGGACTCATTATGGATTTTAAGTTCAAAAAGGTATTTAGTATGTTGATCATGCTTGCGATGGTAGTGGGACTGGTTTTCACTCCGACGGCAGCAGTCAATGCGGAAGAAGGAAATGTGACAACGGTAACGATCGTACATACTAATGATACCCATTCAAGAGTGAATGACGGGGTAGGATTCCCGAAAATCAGCTCTAAAGTAAAAGCCCTTAAAGAAGCTAATCCTAATGTTATACTTGTGGATGCCGGAGACACCTTCCATGGGCAAACCTTTGCGACAATTTCAAAAGGTGAAACCATAGTAAAGGTTATGAATGCTGTAGGTTATGATGTAATGACACCGGGAAACCATGATTTTAACTATGGTCAAGGCAGATTGCTTGAATTAGCAGGCCTTGCACAATTCCCTATAGTGTCTGCCAATGTAGTAAAAGCAGATGGAACTACATTGCTTGAACCCTATGTTATTAAGGAAGTAGGAGGACTCAAGATAGGAATTTTTGGTCTTTCAACTCCTGAAACAGCTGTAAAAACGAATCCTAAAAATGTAGAAGGTTTAACTTTTGCAGATCCTGTAGAAACTGCTAAAAAGATGGTTAAAGAACTTCAAGCAAAAGACGTAGATGCAATTATAGCACTCATGCATTTGGGAATAGATAAAGAAAGTACAGATACTTCTTATCGCGTAAGAGACAATGTAGAAGGCATAGATTTAATTATTGACGGTCATAGCCATTCAACATTAGATACAATAGATAATGAAGGAAAAACTACTAAAATAGTATCTACAGGAGAATATAATAATAATTTAGGTATCGTAAATTTAACTTTTGAAAACGGGGAATTAAAATCTGTAGAACCTGTAGTGTTTAGTAGTGAAGCAGCTGCAGAATTAGAAGCAGATGCTCAAATATCAGACCTAATTGCTGCGGTAACTGAAGAAAATAAAGTTATTACATCAGTAGTTGTAGGTAAAACAGATGTAGTGCTGGATGGAGCAAGAGAACATGTAAGAGGTGGAGAAACGAATCTTTCCAATCTGATCACAGATGCAATGCTTACCCTTTCCGGTGCCGATATGGCGATCACAAATGGTGGAGGTATCAGAGCGTCTATAGATGCTGGAGACATAACAATGGAAGAAGTCATTACAGTTCTGCCATTTGGTAACTATGTGATCGTAAAAGAGTATACAGGTGCTCAAATATTAGCTGCTCTTGAACATGGAACAGCCAGCTACCCAGAATTAGCAGGCGGCTTTGCACAAGTGGCTGGAGCAACCTTTACATTGGACTTGAATAAAGAAGCAGGAAAAAGAGTTAGCAACGTAAAAATCAACGGAGTACCTCTTGATTTAAACAAAACTTATAAAGTAGCTACAAATGATTTCATGGCAGTAGGCGGAGACGGGTATGAAATGCTTAAAGAAGGTAAATTAGTTGCTGAACTTTCTGCTCTTGATGAAATTTTAATAGAATACATTCAAAGTTTGGAATCCATACCTGCAGAAGTAAGACCTAGAATGACCGTTATAGAAAAGACAGTACAAGAAGAACCTGCAGAAGAAGCAGTGAAAGAAAATATCCCAGAACCTGTAAAAGAAGAAGCAAAACCAGTACCTGTAGTAGAACAGCCTAAAGAAGATAAAGCAACACAAACATATGTAGTAAAATCCGGAGATGTATTATGGAAAATCGCAGCGAAATTCGGATTGAAATGGGAAAAGATTGCTGAAGCTAATAATTTAAAAAATCCTCATTTGATTTTCCCGGGACAAAAATTAGCAATTCCAGCAAACTAAAATATTTTACAAAAAAGGAAGGGTGATAAAGCCTTTCCTTTTTTTAATGAAATTATTGATTAAAAGTTTTTAATATCCTATAATATAGCTTAATGTAGTATTTTGTTGTAATATTTTTATTAATAGAAAAAGTTCTACTATGCTGTAAAAGAGGGGGAAAGGGAAGATGCCTATTACTGAAATATTGTCTCGCAATGCCGAGATGTATGGGCAGGAAACATGTTTGGTTGAAATTAATCTGGATCTTCAAGAAAGTCATAATGTTATCTGGCGGGAATATGAATTAATTGAAAATAATCCGGCAGGCGAATACCGTCTGGAAATGACTTGGAAAGTTTTCAACGAAAAAGCCAATCGACTGGCCAATTTATTGCTGAAGAGAGGCATAAAAAAGGGGGACAAGGTAGCTATTCTCTTAATGAACTGTTTAGAGTGGCTGCCCATTTATTTTGGAATATTAAAGGCTGGCGCTATCGCCGTACCTTTAAATTTTAGATATACAGCTGAGGAAATAAAATATTGTCTCGATTTATCCGATACCGTTGCACTGATTTTTGGACCGGAATTTATCGGCCGATTGGAAGCCATATATGATCAAATACCAAGAGTTAAAACACTTTTTTATGCAGGAGAAAACCGCCCAAGCTTTGCAGAAAGCTATGACAGGCTGACTGCCAACTGTTGTTCTGAAGCTCCACAGGTTGAATTGAGTGATGATGACGATGCGGCAATTTATTTTTCTTCAGGCACTACTGGATTTCCAAAGGCAATTTTACATACACATCGCAGCTTAATGTGCGCATGCTATACCGAACATAAGCATCATGGTCAAACCCGTGAGGATAATTTCTTATGTATTCCTCCTCTTTATCATACCGGTGCAAAAATGCATTGGTTCGGCAGCTTGCTGGCTGGAAGCAAAGCGGTATTGCTTCGAGGCATTAAACCGGAATGGATACTTAAAACAGTTTCCGAAGAAAAAATTACGATTGTCTGGCTGTTAGTCCCCTGGACTCAAGATCTCTTAGATGCGATTGAAAGAGGAGATGTAAAACTGGAGGATTATGAGCTTTCTCAGTGGAGGCTTATGCATATCGGAGCTCAGCCGGTGCCCCCCAGCTTAATTCGCCGCTGGAAAAAGTATTTTCCTAATCACCTTTATGATACGAACTATGGTTTAAGTGAGTCCATCGGTCCCGGATGTGTTCATTTAGGCGTAGAGAATATTCATAAAGTAGGGGCTATTGGAATTCCGGGTTACAATTGGGAGGCAAAGATCGTTGATGAAAACGGCAATCCTGTACCTCAAGGAGAAGTTGGAGAATTAGCAGTTAAGGGTCCCGGTGTGATGAAATGCTATTATAAAGATCCGGAAGCTACTGCAGCGGTACTTAAAGATGGATGGCTGTTTACTGGAGACATGGCGAGAATGGATGAAGACGGTTTTATTTATTTGGTTGATCGCAAAAAAGATGTGATCATCAGCGGAGGAGAGAATATATATCCGGTTCAAATTGAAGATTTTCTCCGTGCCCATGAAGCCATTAAAGACGTGGCAGTAATCGGGCTTCCGGATAAGCGTTTAGGTGAAATAGCAGCTGCAATTATAGAATTAAAACCTGGATATAGTTGTACCGAAGAAGAAATCAAAGCATTTTGTGCGCCGATGCCTCGCTATAAGCGTCCAAAGCGAATTATTTTCGATAAAGTTCCTCGCAATCCCACTGGCAAAATTGAAAAACCTAAATTAAGAGAAAAGTTCGGAGCGTCCGAATTAGTTGCGGTCCAAGTTGAAATCAAATAACTAGAAGCAAATAGGGGTTCGCTAATATATAAGAATCCGCCTATCTGCTTTCTAATTGATTAAGAGTATGCTGTTTAGCGAACGTATAAAAAAATGAGAAGATTAAAAAGATTTGATTGACGAATAGTGTTAGAATATTGTAAATTATAAGATACATAGATTAAGACAGTATTAGAATATATTCATTGTAATCCTGGCATAAAAAGATAGCTTTAGTGAATAGGGAGCTCGCTTTGGAAAAGGAGGGGAGCCTTTTGAAGGTTAAGAATAGGATTAAACAATTGGATATTAAAATTTTTATAATATCCTTTGCCATTATCACAGTCATCTTCTTTTGTATTAGCAGTATTACATTCAGCAGCATAAGAAACTACTATTTTAATCATATGAGAGAGGATTCGATTAATTTCGCAAAGAGTTATTCCTATAGCTTATCCAAAGCGGTAGAGGCAAAAGATGTCATTAATGAATTATTAGAAGAAAAAATTCTTGTGGCAAGCAGAACTACAGCTTTATATGACGGACAGTACAACAATCAATTTTTAAGAGAACTGGCAGATATTTTGGAAATAGATGAAATCGATTATTATAATTCCAAAGGGGAAATAGTTCATTCTAACATAGATAATTATGTTGGCTGGAAGGCATATGAAGGCCATCCGGTTCATAATTTTATGATTAGTGACAAGATAAGCCACATTGACAATATAAGGCAAGATTCGATCTCAGGGAAATACTTTAAATATGGCTATTTTAGAGTTTCAGAAGGGGGATTCCTTCAGATTGGCGTTATAGAAAAAAAAATTTATAATTTCCTTGACAGTTTTGAAATGCAGAAATTACTTGATGAAATGCAAAATGTTAAAGATGTAACAAAGGCTTATTTTATTGATAATGATTTTAACATCACTAAAAGCAGGAATACGCACTTTGTTGAAGAAGAAATCATTACCCCAGAAATTAAAAATGCAATTCTTAGTAATAAAGAATATAGCTTTGTTAGTACCCATGATGGAGAAAAAGAATATCAGGTTTTTGTTCCCGTATATTTAGAGGATATCAAAATAGGAACATTAGCTATTGGGCAGTCCTTAAAAGAAACAGAAGATATGGTAAGATATTTAACTGCTGTGAGTTTAGTAGCTGTACTCATCATATATGCTTTATTGATTTATATCATGATTTCCACATATCAAAAAAACCTAAAATTAAGTCAATTGGCATATTATGATGCTCTAACCGGATTGCCGAACAAGCATCGCCTTAAAGAGTTTTTGACCAAAGAGCTGGAAAAGAAGGAAAGAACCAATAAAGCCCTCCTGTTGATTAACTGTAAGAATTTTAGACTTATTAACTTGACTTATGGATATGAGTATGGGGATGAACTTCTAAAAGAACTGAGCAAACGTATTCAGGATTTAGGAGATGGAAATAACATACTTTTTAGATTTTCCGCCGATCGCTTTGTTTTGTATATAAAAAATTATAGCGACCAGGAAGAATTGGTGTCTATAGTCAATAAAATTACTAAAGCATTTAAGACACCTTTTAAAGTCAAGGATGGAGAACAGAATATCAGCGTCCAAATTGGTATTGTTGAGATTCATAACAAATACGATCATTTTGACAGAATACTAAAGGACGCTTCGATTTCATTAAGTCATATTAAAGACAATCATTCTGCAGATTATGTATTTTTTAACGAAGTGATGGAAAATAAGCTGCAGAGAGAAGATTTAATTGAAAAAGAACTTAGGGCAGCCATTACCGAAAACGATACCAGTAAACTGTATTTAGAATATCAGCCTCAAGTGGATTTAAAAACAAATAAGATTATTGGTTTTGAAGCCCTTGCCCGTATGAGGACTGAAAGTCTTGGTTTCATATCTCCCATGGAGTTTATTGATGTGGCAGAAAGAACGCAGCTCATTGTTCCACTAGGCAATTTTATCCTGAAGCAAGCCAGCGAATTTATCCGGGATTTAATAGATAAAGGTCACAAGGATATAAAAGTAGCAGTCAATATTTCAGGAATTCAACTCCTTAGATATGATTTTACGGATACGGTTATGGAGATTGTTAAGGATACGGGCATTGAACCGTCAAACCTTGAATTAGAAATAACAGAGTCTGTACTTTTGGATAATTATAATATTATTAATGAAAAACTCAAGGATCTAAGGAGTCATAAAATAGAAATAGCCCTAGATGATTTTGGAACAGGATATTCGTCTTTTGCTAGACTACTTGAATTAAATATTGATACTTTAAAAATTGATAGATATTTTATCAACAAAATTTCTGTTAAGGACAGCAGCGAAATCATCACAGGAGACATTATTTCTATGGCTCATAAACTGGGACTTAAAGTAGTGGCAGAGGGCGTTGAGGTACCAGAGCAGAAGAATTATCTCCTGGGACATCAGTGCGATACTATGCAAGGCTATTTGTTTAGCAAGCCTATTTCAAAAGAGAGCGCTCTTCAGATGTTAACTTGCAATGGGTAAATAAAATTTATATAATTAGGAGATTATCATTATATAATAAAAAAATGATAATCTCCTTTATTATTTTAATTATTTATTCTTTGTGTAAAATAATTATAGGATATTTTTCTATACTAATATACTAAAGACAATATAATCCATCATTGACCAGGAGGTAAGCATGTTAAAACTCATTAAAGAATTTAAGCCCTTTATTGTATCAATCCTTATTATAGTAGGATTACTTTTTCTTCAAGCCCGTACTGAGCTGGCTCTACCCGACTATATGTCGGATATCGTTAACGTAGGTATTCAGCAAAACGGAATAGAGAATTTGGTTCCTCAAGTCATAAAAGCGGATACCATGGACAAAATAATGATTTTTTTAGACGATGATGAAAAAGCTCTAGTGGATAGAAGTTATAAATTAATAGGGAAAGACAATCTTAGCCAAAATGAATATCAAGAATTGATTAAGAAATATCCGGCACTAGAGATTGAAAACTTATATATATTAAATACCAATTCCAAAAACGACATAGAAGAAATGAACCTATATTTAGGCAAGACGCTTCTTGTTATAGGTGCCATAGAAGAAGGAGCGATTCAGTCCTTTATGAATCTGCCCCAGGGAACGGATCCCTTTATGGTATTAAAGCAACTGCCCAGGGAGCAAATAGATGCGTTAAAAATAAGGATGGATGAACAGTTTAAAACCTTGCCGGAAGGTATCATCACTCAGTCGGCCATTACGTATATTAAATCTTTATATGAAGAGATAGGAATCAGTATCAAGAGGCTTCAAACCAATTACATTTTATATATAGGCGGAATTATGCTTTTGATTTCCCTAATAGGAATGGGAGCATCCATAGCTGTCGGCTTTTTATCGGCAAGGATTTCCTCAGGTCTTGGGAGAAATCTAAGAGATAAAGTTTTTAAGAAAGTAACTACTTTTTCTAACAGTGAATTTAATGATTTTTCAACGGCTTCTTTAATCACAAGAAGCACCAATGACATTCAGCAGGTCCAAATGTTTACGGTAATGCTGCTTAGAATGGTATTCTATGCGCCTATCTTAGGAGTGGGGGGCGTTGTAAGAGCTTTAAGGACTAATACTTCAATGGCATGGATTATCGCCGTTGGAGTAATGGCAATCCTTACTTTAGTTATTGTTATTTTCTCAACGGCTATGCCCAAATTTAAAAAGATGCAGAAGCTGGTGGACAATGTTAACAGGGTAATGAGAGAAGCTCTCACAGGAATCTTGGTTATAAGAGCTTTTAATACTCAGAAAGTCGAAGAAGAAAAATTCGACAATGCCAATATGGATTTGACGAAAACAAATCTTTTTGTATCCAGAATCATGGCTGTCATGATGCCCACAATGATGTTCATTATGAACAGTGTGACTTTACTGATTATATGGATAGGCGCAAAAGAAATAGAAAACGGCAGTATACAGGTAGGAGATATGATGGCATTTATGCAGTATACCATGCAGATTATAATGTCATTCCTTATGATCTCCATGATTTCCATCATGCTGCCAAGAGCCTCCGTATCGGCACTAAGAATTTCAGAAGTATTAAATAAGGAAATTACAATCAAAGATCCTGTCCATCCTAAAGAACTTAGAAAAGATGTAAAGGGAATTCTGGAGTTTAGAAATGTTAGTTTCAAATATCCGGGCGCAGAAGAATATGTTCTTAAAAATATCTCCTTTACTGCTAATCCGGGAGAAACCACTGCCTTTATAGGAGGGACCGGCAGCGGAAAATCAACGCTTATTAATCTTATACCGAGATTTTTCGATGTTACGGAAGGACAAATTCTTTTAGACGGTCAGGACATAAGAGATATAAAACTTCATGATTTAAGAGAAAGAATAGGATATGTTCCTCAAAAATCGGTTTTATTTACAGGAACCATAGAAAGTAATATAAGATATGGGAAAAACGCCGATGTGAGTGATGAAGAGGTACAAAAGGCGATAGAAATTGCTCAGGCTAAAGAATTTATTAACGAAAAAGAAAAGGGACTCTTATCAGAAATAGCCCAGGGAGGTGCCAACGTATCGGGAGGTCAGAAGCAAAGACTTTCCATCGCCAGAGCCTTGGCTAAAAAGCCGGAAATATTTATATTCGATGACAGTTTTTCAGCCTTGGATTTTAAAACCGATGCGGCTTTAAGAAAAGCGATGACTGAAGAATTAAAAGATAGAACCCTCTTAATCGTAGCACAGCGTATCAGCACCATAATGAATTCTGAAAAGATTATTGTCCTGGATGAAGGAGAAATCGTGGGCATGGGAACCCATAAAGAACTTCTAAAGAATTGTGAGGTCTATAGGCAAATTGCGCTCTCACAGTTATCAGAGGAGGAACTGGTTATATGAGTGAGAACAATACTAGACAGCATGGACCGAGAGGCGGTCATGGCCCTATGGGAGGCATGAGGGGAGGATTTGAAAAGCCTAAGGATTTTAAAGGTACTTTTTCAAAGCTTCTGGATTATTTAAGGCCTTATAGATTAAAGCTTCTTATTGTAATGCTATTTGCCGTAGGCAGTACGGTTTTTACCATAGTTGGACCCAAGATATTGGGCAAGGCGACAACCAAAATATATGAGGGTTTAATTTCCCAAATCACGGGAACTGGTAGAGGAATCGATTTTCAATCCATCCTGAATACTATTTTATTATTATTAGGTTTGTATATTGTTTCTGCGATATTTTCATATATTCAAGGCTTTATTGTGACCGGGGTTTCACAGAAAGTCTCTTATAACCTTAGAAAAGAAATCTCTGAAAAAATCAATCGATTGCCCCTTAAGTATTTTGATTCCGTATCCCATGGAGATGTGCTTTCAAGGGTGACAAACGATGTAGATACTGTCAGCCAGACCTTAAACCAAAGTTTAAGTCAAATCATTACCTCGGTAACTACTCTTGTGGGGGTTTTGATTATGATGCTTTCTATCAGCTGGAAGATGACGATTGCAGCTATTTTAATCCTGCCGGTATCTATGTTATTAGTGACGAATATTATAAAAAAGTCTCAAAAATACTTTAAGGAGCAGCAAAAGGCCTTGGGAAAAGTGAATGGACATATAGAAGAAATTTACGGTGGGCATAATATCATGAAGGCATTTAATGCAGAGGAAGAAGCGGTTTCTCAGTTTAAAAAAATTAATGAAGAACTTTATGATTCTGCCTGGAAAGCACAATTCCTTTCCGGAATGATGATGCCTATTATGAATTTTATAGGCAATCTGGGATATGTAGCAGTCTCAATTCTTGGAGGTTGGTATGCCAGTAGAGGAGTCATAGAAGTGGGGGATATTCTTTCCTTTATTCAATATATGAGGAGCTTTACACATCCCATATCCCAGGTTGCACAGATTAGCAATGTGATTCAATCCACTGTTGCAGCTGCTGAGAGAGTATTCAACTTCCTGGAAGAAAAAGAAGAGGTAAAAGAGACCAATACGCCTGTTAAGCTTGAAGAGGTTGAAGGAAGAGTAACCTTTGAAAATGTTCAATTCGGCTACAATGAAGACAAAATTATTATCAATAACTTTTCCGCAGATATAAAACCGGGACAAAAGGTTGCGATTGTTGGGCCAACAGGAGCAGGAAAAACCACTATTGTCAAACTGATTATGAGGTTTTATGAATTAAATGGCGGCAGAATCCTGATAGACGGCCATGATATCAAAGAGTTTACGAGAGAAGATTTAAGAGATAATTTTGGGATGGTCCTTCAGGATACCTGGTTGTTCTCCGGCACGATCATGGAAAACATCCGATATGGACGGTTGGATGCCAGTGATAAAGAGGTCATAGAAGCTGCAAAGTCCGCCCATGTGCATCGGTTTATCAAAACCCTGCCGGATGGATACAACATGATGATTAACGAAGAAGCCAACAATATCTCCCAAGGGCAGAAACAGCTTCTTACCATAGCAAGAGCCATCCTTTCAGATCCGAAGATTCTTATATTGGACGAAGCAACCTCTTCCGTAGATACGAGAACCGAAATCTTAATACAAAAAGCCATGGAAAATCTGATGCATGGCAGAACATCCTTTATCATTGCCCATAGG
>JAAYPH010000040.1 GCA_012519955.1 Candidatus Epulonipiscium sp. | reverse complement strand
CGGAATCTATTTGCTTAATTCTATCCAAATTTATCTTTGATATAAGTTCATATTCATATGAACTTATATCAATAGGTTATGTAGAATTGACAGATAAAATTTCATTATACAAAGTTTCTCTTAAATGCACTATTTATTAAACACTTCATCCCATATAATTGTATGCTTTTCTGGTACTTGCTCTTCTCCCATAAATGTAAGAATAACACCATTATCCATCCATTCATAGTCATAATTTTCTTCATATAAGTTTTTCCCATCATTGGCAATAGAAGTAGAAATAACCTGTACTGTTTTATCATCATTAAGATCTGTGCAAAAAACCGCTATTTTCTGTGGACCAAATAGAAATGCATTCCCTATGAGTATAATCTTTATTGAATAGCGATTATTTGGTTCGATAAGATTGACCCATTCTTTTTGCGATTCCTCTTCTATATAACTAAAAAACAGAAGATAAATTAACTCTGCTTTCACTACTTCGGCTACAATTGAATGTATATTATATCGTTGCGTTCTCGATAAAATAAAATCGCTTAATTGCAAGCTAAAATCTGAATGTATATTAAACCATTTTCCTTCTGTTGCCTCTATTAGAGGTTGATATGCTGATTCAAAAGATGTGCTTGTTACAACAGAGGTAATTATATGATCAGGGATCAGCAAATCAGTCATTTCAAGTAAAGGATTTATGCCATCTTTGTTAATGGTATAATATCCTTTATCCGTTATCAACACTATAAATTTTACTGAACTATCTCTAAAATCTATTCCTTCGACCCTTTCTAGCGCATCTAAAGATATTTTACGGCTGTCTCCTTTAATCCTTAATTGATTCACCAATCCTATCGCTTCTTCCTTATTGTATGCCCATACTTCTCCGTTTGGTTTTCTTAAAACTGTTGGTCCATTATCCTGGTTAGAGAAATATTCATTATAATCGATAACCGAAATGTATGGAGATATTCCCTCTTTATATAAAGTAGTTATCACATTTTCCATATTTTCTTTAACATTTTTAATTGTCTTTTCCATAGAACCTGTAGTATCGACAACAAAAACAATATCTACTGAATCTGTAAGTTCTTCCTTAATCATTTCAGGAGTGATTCCCAAATCATAAAACCATTTCTCTAAATCCAATATACCGTATGTACCTGGTCCATATACTTCCGCATAAACTATATTATTTTCCACATCATAATATGATTCTATTGGAAATAACCTATTAAAATCCTCAAAAAACTTAAAAACTTGAAATCTTTTTATTCCTTCAAACTCTTTATCAACTACAGCATATTTACTTCCCGTATTATCTATATATTGATGACCAACTTTAAATTTCAATCTTGCTTTCTCTATTTTACCTTCATCATACTCTAAATCTATAATAGTTCCTAATACTGCTCTGTTATTTGATATAACACTGGTATAAGAACTCTCTTTCACGAATATTTGATTTTCTATACGTTCTGAGGCAAGGATATCCATTGAAAATTTATACGCATTATCTTCCGTATTAATAAGCTCAAACTTTTCCTCAGACAAAATCTGTTCTATCACACCACTATCTAGTCTAGTGCAATCTATTTCAGTCTCATCGCCTATAGAATTTTCAAAGCTATTTATAGCTTTGTTAGCATATGCTAGTTGCGGCATAGATGCAATAATGAATGTCACGACAAGAAATACTGCTAAAAATCTTTTGGAGCTCTTCATCATTTATTCCTCCAATAAATTTATTTACATTTATGCCTTTTAATTTTACAACATATCCTATTGTTACAATAGACTTATTATGTAGAATTTTACCATTGTTGAGCATTGTTGGATTAAAGATGTTTTTGAGTATCACTATTTCGAAGTAAACCTGCATCTCGGGTAATTACTACACCCTTTAAATTGTCCGTACTTACCGTTTCTCAATACTAATTTTCCTCCACATTCAGGACATATATTGTCAGAAACCTTTTTATACTTCTCTGCAAGATTATTACGTATAGCATGAATATGTTCTTTCCGATTCTCTTTGTTGTCGATATTCAGCGAAAGCAACTTATTATAGATCTGCTCTTTAACGGAATCAGAAATTGTCTCATTGTTATATTTGCGGATAATCCTTAACAAATTAACAGTATATACAACATCCGTATTCGCCGTAACCTTCAAATCAGCCTTTGTAGTAAAAGCTACTACAGAAATATAATTAATATCGCTAAACTCATTAAGAACACTTTTCAAAGCCTGGATATGTCCAAAATTCTGTTTTATGGGATTATAGAGTTTTTCCTTTCTTTTGAAAATGATCTGAGTCCAGTAATCATCAAATTCATTTCCTATAATCCAACCTTTATAATTCTTCGTTTCAATGACAAATATGCCATAATTGGAAACCACAATATGATCAATCTGAGTTGTCCGGCTTCCGGTATGAAGCATAATATTATTCATTACTTTATTTTATTATATCAATGAGTCCCCCATATTTTTTTACCTCATTCAAAATTATTCATTAATCACTGCTCAATTAAACTTGACGCATATTGTTCATGATAGGTGATAAAAATATTTCTTGGAATTATCGCATTAATCCACCATGAAAATAACACTCATATACCTTTTCGTTCATCCAATATATTTCCTCATATCCCTGAAACCATGAAAAGTCCCCTGATACTTTGGACTTGTAAATGAATTCTCCTGATTGATAATATTCAGGTCCTCGATACGGCATTTGACGATCAGCCTTTCTAAGTGCTTCCTTTAGAAAATTTCCGCTAAACTTATCGCTAAGTACCCTGCCCATATAATTCATTGCATATACTGATTTACCATCTTTCCAAATCGCTTCTTCCCCGGCAAACTGTTCTGCTCCAACATATGTATCATGATATACAAAGGGACCTCGAACATATCTAAAATCATGGGAGTCGAGTCTTGTAGAATCAACTTCATTCATTAATGCAGCATATGTATTGACATTTGCTTCAAGCCTGAAATCAATAATTTCATCCATATCATTAAATTTTGTTGAGACAGGGCTAATCGAACACGCTTGATCTTTTACAAGATAATCTACTGTCACATTCATCAGGTTGCTGATTTGAATCAAATTCATTATATCCGGATACACATGTCCCGATTCCCATTTTGCCACTGCCTGTCTGGATACATTCAGTTGCTCAGCAAGTTCTTCTTGCGTATATCCCTTACTTTTTCTTAATAGTTGTAGTTTTTCAGAAAATATCATATTCATCACCTCTACAATAATTGTAGTAAATCATAAATATTATGGACATAAATTGCCGGTTGCAATTATTCTACTTAAGTTATACAAATCCGTCTGATGCACTAATAACACTACGCTTATTAGCCAAAGATTCTATCATGATCTATTATGTGTTCCTAAGCATCCGTATTGATCACCTGATTTTAGGAAAATCGAATGGCTCCAAACAAATAAATCCAGTTATAAAAATAATTGTATCAGCATCGCCGTGAAGGCACTAGATTATAATATAGAAAGATATGATTTTTGATATAAATAACTTAAAAAAATTTTTTCTTAATGAAACTGTCTAATGGTATGATGGATGTGTTATAAAGTTATAGCAAGATCAACTAAAAATAAATTAGCTTAACAGTTTTCCGCACCAGTTTGTTGTACAATCTCAAATAAACGCTTATTGAGGAATATTCGTTCTTTACCAACTTTCTGCGATGTCAAGAATCCTTTTTCTTCTAATATATGTGTAACCTTTTCCTATTTCAATAAAATATGAGTAAAAAAATAAAAAAATTACTCATGTTTTTATGTCATGGGTAATTTTTTCGCATTTATCCACATATACAAACTTAAATTCTAACAACATCTTCATATGGTTTGATAATTAAAGCGATTAATAAATATCTTATCCCCTTTGTGACCCAAGGTAAGCATCTTTAAATCAGTATTTTGTAAGAAATCAATGGCCTTAATACTGTAAAGCCTCTATATATTTCATATTTTTTACATAAAAATAGGCTTAAAATCAATAAAAACGCAGGATCAGAATCAATCCCACCTAAATTATTGATTTTGAGCCCTTTTATTTTCTTCCTATGATTTTTGGATTAGTCTAATTTTCCGCCTTCTATTACAAGTTCTTCTTTATAGTCTTCTCCGTATATTTCTGCCAAAGTTGCATCATATGCTTCGTGTATAAAATTCTCTTGTCCTAGAAGTTCAAGTTCTTGGTTAATCCAATCAAGGAGTTCTTTATTGCCCTTCTTAACAGCTGGTGCTATGGTGTCTTGACCGCCTAATGATGCTACACCAACAACAAATCCGGGATTCTGTTTTGCCCAAGCAATTACTTCTGTATTATCGTTAACAATAGCATCTCCGCGGCCGTCTTTTAATGCCTCAAAGATTTCTGTATATTGCTCGAACTTTAATTGTTCTATTTCGGGATAATTTTTGGTCAAAAAGGTTTCAGCAGTAGTTCCTTTAGCCACAATAGCTTTTTTGCCCTTTAACTGTTCAACTGAGGTAATTGGAGCATTTTCCGGAGAAACTATTCCAAGAGAAACTTTCATGTATGGGTTAGCAAAATCTACTTTTTCTTTTCTTTCCTCTGTAACTGTAAAATTAGCCATGATGATATCAACTTTATTGGATTCCAGGAAAGCTACTCTGCTTGCTGCATCCACCAAAACAAATTCAACCTTGGATTCGTCTCCTAAAAGATCTTTGGCAAATCTTCTGGCAATATACACATCAAATCCTTGGTTTTCTCCATTTTCATCTACATAACCAAATGGATGTTTATCACTGAATACACCAATTCTAATCGTACCTCTCTCTTTAATCTCAGCAAGAGAACCCTTTTCTTCTGAAGTACTTGTTTCTTGCGTACTTACTTCTGTATTAGTAGTTTCTGATGTACTAGCAGTTGAACTTGCATTACTGCTGCAGCCTGCAAGCACCCCCAGTACCAATACTGCAATCGTTAATAATTGGATAATTTTTTTCATTCTAATCATTCCTTTCTTTTTAATTTAATATTGAAATTTATTTAAGAAGTGCTGCGCACGTTCTGTCTTTGGATGAATAAAGAATTCATCAGGATCTGATATCTCACAGATTTTCCCTTTATCGATAAACACTATTTTATCAGCCACAGCTCGGGCGAATGACAGCTCATGAGTAACAATAAGCATTGTCATACCCTGTTTTGCGAGGCTCAGTATTACATCCAGAACTTCTCTAACCATTTCAGGATCAAGTGATGCCGTGACTTCATCGAAAAGCATAATCTCTGGATTCATACACAAAGCCCTGACAATCGCTATTCGCTGTTTCTGCCCTCCAGAAAGCTGACGAGGATAAGAATCTTTTCGATCTAACAGTCCCACCCTGTCTAATAACTGATTTGCCTGCTCCATTACTTCATGTTTATCTCTTTTTTGCACTTTAACAGGGCCTAAAAGAATATTTTCAATCACGGTCATATGGGAAAAAAGTTCGTAGTTCTGAAACACCATTCCTATATGCTGGCGGATATCCTGCCAGTTCACATCTTGATCAACAAGGCTTTTATTACGGTATTTTATTTCTCCTCCCTGTATTTTCTCCAAGCCGTTAAGACACCTTAAAAGAGTGCTTTTCCCGCAGCCAGAAGGCCCCAGAATAACAACCACTTCGCCTTTATTAACGCTTAAATGAACATCATCCAAAACCGTCATATCGTCAAATTTCTTATATAAACCCTTTATTTCAAGTAATACTTCATCTTCTTTATTAAGCATGATGAACCCCCTAACCATTCCATTTGTTTTCCAGTCTCCTGGATAAGATCGAAAGAGGATAACAAATTACAAAGTACAATACAAATAGAAAACCATACACCCAAAAAGATGCTGTCGGTACTTCTATACGAGAAGTCTCTATAATTTGCTGTCCTACTTTTATAACATCTATAACGCCAATTAAAACTACCAGTGATGTGGTCTTAACCATTCTTGTAGCTAGATTGATAGCCCCCGGCAGCATTCTCCTTACAGCCTGAGGTATCAGAATATATCTGTAAAGTCCCCAAAAACTCAGTCCTATCGCTTTTCCAGACTCAATCTGATGCTTTGGCAAGGATTCTAAAGCACCTCTTACGATATCTCCCATCTCTGCTGCACCCCAAAGGGTAAAAACAATAATAGAAACAAGCTCACCGCTTAAATCTATATTTAGAACAGTAGTTACTCCAAAATACATAATGAACAACCAAACAAGAATCGGTATGATCCTAAACAACTCTAAATACACACGGCAAATTGAACGAATCCACTTTGACTTTGATGTCCAAATAACTCCTAAAATAATTCCAAACAATGAGCCAATAATAATCGCAATAAATGCAATTCTTGCTGTAACGATCAGACCTTCAAAAAGGCGGATCAAATTTCTTCCCTTTAAAAAAACACTAATTCCCAAATTCTGCATACCTCACTTTCCTTTCTAGCCATGTCAAAACTAAAGATAAAGGCAAGATCATGACTAAATATATAACCACCAGCATAAGCAAGGCTTCTAAAGTTTGATAATACATGCCTATCAGATCTTTTGTTACATTCATAAGGTCAACCACTGCAATTGCTCCTACGATGGAAGTTTCTTTCAGCAAGAAAATGCAGTTTGCACCTATTGAAGGCACACTCACTGAAAACGCCTGAGGAAGAACCACATATCTCACCAGTTGGCTTTTTGAAAGACCTATGCTTAATCCGGATTCAAGCTGTGTTTTGCCTACAGCTTCCAAGCCACTCCTGAAAGCCTCCGCCATATAGCTTCCACCTAAAAAGGACAAACCAATAATGGCACATGTAGTCTCACTTAAGGCTATTCCTACTTTGGTAAGTCCAAAGTATAAAAAGAATAATTGAATAAGAATCGGGGTATTTCGGGATAGCTCTATGTAAATGTTTACAACTGTTTTTAGAACGTTTACTTTAAAGTACAGAACTATACTGCATATAAAGCCAATCATTAATGAAAACAATATGCCCCAAAAACCAAGTTTCAGTGTGGTCCATGCTGCTTCCCAGTAAAGGGGCAAGCTATCTATTATAAATTGCCAGTTAAGCTTCATGCTTTGATCCCTTCAATCATGCTGAACATCCTTTCAAGTTTAAGAAAATATAATTTTGCAACAAAAAAATTCTCCCCCTATTCAGAGGCAGAATTCTATTCCGCGGTTCCACTCTGATTACCGAATACGCAATCCGGCATCTCATTATTTTAGGTACTCATATACCTTAACACTGTAACGGGTGTGTCCCGCCGAAGTCTACTACTTATGGTTCGATCCGGTACTCAAGGATGCACTTCAGTTAATCTCAATCTAAAATCCCTTCCAGCCTACGAGGATTTCTCTCTGTAGATTTCCTTTAACCTACTCTTCCTGTCATCGCAATTCCTAGTATTCTTATTTGTTTAATATACTATAACAGAATAGTGCTTCTGTCAATCCTTTTTTATTAAATTTTTAGCATCCAATACTTTTATTGAATCTATACATAATAAATCATGGTCACCCGTTTTACGAGTGATCATGATTGAGCAAATGAATTTATTCTTTTGGAATATTGTTGTATTGCATAGAAAAAAACTGAAAAAAAGCCTATTTTATAACGTCGGTAATTAGTCAATTCAACACAATTGAACTCTTCCATCATCCGATTAGACAAAAGCTTCTCTGAAAAATCATTGTTGGAATAATTGATTAGATTGCTTAGTAACTTTATCGTTTAGCTTATTTGTTAAAAACAGGGCAGGTATTATGCTGATTACCATAAAAATTAAGCTTGTAAGAAAGCCTCTCTGATAAGCACCAACGATATTGGCTGCTGTTGCTTCTTTCCCATGAAGTGCATTGCTAACTACCGTTGCCAGAATTGCGGACCCAAAGGCAGCACCTACGTTTTGGATAATTCGAGTAGCAACACTGGCTGCAGGAACTTGGGACTTTTGAAGACCTAAATAGGAATCACTCATAATAGGGATACTGATTCCTCCAACGCCCATTCCACGTAAAAATAGTATAACCCAAATGATCCACTCAGGTGTGACGGCATCAAAAAATACAAACGGAATGGTTCCGGCAATAGTTATAATAACCGAAGGAATAACAACAAATCGTGCTCCGATTTTATCCGTCATTTTACCGATTAAAGGCCGCGTCACCAGCATCCCCACGCCTTGTGGTATCAGCCAAAGCGCCGATAGGATAACATTCAGACCACGCACATTCTGAAAAAACATCGGAAATATAAGCATAGGTCCATTGGTGGCAAAACCAGCTAAAAACAAAGAAACAAACGATGCAGTGAAATTTTTTGATTTAAACAAACTTAACGGAATCAAGGCAGAATCCTTCTTCTTCCATGCATAAAACAGATATATAACTATAGAAGCAATACCAGCTGCAAATGCTGAAACACCGATTATATGGGATCTTGAAGCCCTGATTTCTGTTACCCCAAAGATAAACATTCCTGATATCATTGCCAATAAAAAGATACCAATCCAGTCCAGTTTCGCAGATTTATCCATCGCCTCAAATTTAGGCAGTTTCCATTGCATCATCAGTAAAGCAATTGCTCCGACAGGAAGATTCACAAAAAATAACCAATGCCATGACAAATATTGCAAAATCAATCCTCCGATAATGGGACCAATAATTGGAGCAAACACAATCGGAATGCCAACGATAGACATAAAACGCCCAAGATTATCATTCCCTGCAATTTGCACAATCAAAGATGTTAAAGTTGGAATCATCAGACCAGAGGCAAAACCTTGTAACACGCGAAATGCAATTAAACTCGGCATGTCCCATGAAAGACCACAAAGCAGTGAAGCAGTTAAAAACAAACTTAGCGATCCCATAAATATTTTTTTACCATCATACTTCCGAATCAGCCACCCAGAACATGGAATCGCAATTCCCAAAGCAAGAGTATACCCGGTTACAACCCATTGCGTAACAGCAAAAGTCGCAGAGAAAACTTTTGCTAAATCATTCACTGCAATATTCACAATAGTAGTATCCAGCATTGGTGGAAGTGCTCCAAACACTAAGATCCACACAATACCCATAATTCCTTTTGTTGATTTTTCTTTTTTCATATACTCACCTCTCTAAGATACATTTTGTACCTTAATAATATAACTCTTTTTAAAATAAAGTACAATATGTATCCTATTTTTCCTCAAAAAAATGTTATAATATTTTATAATAAGTTTGAAAAGTTATATATTTAACTCTTTCCAGCGAAAGGATGAACGATGAAATGAACAATGGAGGCAAAAACATGCGTAGACGCGGAGATGCACTGAGTGAAAGCATTTATAACGCCACAATAGAAATGATAAAAAAAGTGGGCTATACGAATCTCACATTTCAACAAATAGCACAGGCTGCTAAAACAAGCCGTACTGTAATATACCGCCGATGGAAAACAACATTTGAGTTAGTTCATGAAATTATGGTATATAAAACGACAAAAGCACTGGGTGGGGAATTGATTGATAAAATTGAAGATACCGGAAGTCTGCGTAGTGACTTGCTGCAGTTGCTTACACTCTATCAAAGGATTTATTCAGAGGGTAGTCATGAAATAATGAATGCTATTTTGTTTGAAATGGGACAAGACAACAAAAAAATGTCTGAAATCGAGATTCACGCAACAAAGAAAAATATCCTTGTTATGCGAAAATTGCTTGATTTTGCTAAAGCCAGAGGTGAAAAAATAAAAGAGGTCAGCGATGCGACACTGACCCTGCCTTTTGATTTGATTCGTGTGGAAAACCTTCTCAGGAAAAAAACTATTGATGTAAAACGTCTTGAAGTATTGGTTGATGAAATATTACTTCCGGTTTTTCTTGCATAATCTCACTCCATCTAATGTCAACAACTTTTAATGAAAGCCATTTAGGTACCCTTGATCTTGAATATTTTGAAACGTAATTTATTACTTTTTTGTTTTCTACACTTCTAACATTTTTATAAAATCATTGATACTATATTGAAGCAGACAAGCATTTCGATGAAGTTCCAGAGGATTTGTTTCCTTTGTGTTGAACCCATCAAAAGATGTGAAGGCAAGAAGGGTACCGAATTCTTGTAACCATTCTATATTCTCCTTTTTATAGAGACCAAAAGGATATGCAAAAATCTTCTTTGTAGTAACAAAATCTTCACATTTGCTTAAGTCTGCCATTATGGTATCTTTATCTTCAGTTTGTAATGCAGATTCCATTCCTTTTCTGATATGAAGCAAATCCGTATGATTACAATATTCAAAGACATCATTCATACTTAACAGCTCATCCCCGGACATGCAGACAGAGTAATCCTTCGTATATTTCTGTTCTTTATCAAAAAGCCAACCTAATACTACAAAACAAACCGCATGAAAATTATATTTCTTAAGAATTGGATACGCATTTAACAGCACCGATTTGTATGCATCATCAAAAGTCAAAAGAACAGACTTTTCAGGAATTGGTTTGTTATTATAATAGAAATCAACCACTTGTTCTATGGTAAGGGTAGTATACCCATTCTCATACAGATAGGTCATCTGTTTTTCAAACTCATCCTTAAAACAAAAAAGTCCTTCAGGAAGAACATCATAATAATCTTGCTGTACTTTTATGCCTTTATACTTTGCTCTGTCGTATCCTTCTCTATCTACTATTTCATGATACATTAATGTATGAAATCCATTCATATTTCTCCTCCTAACTTTACACTTTCATATTACGTATTGTTCTAAAATTTCCTTCGCTGCTTTGATATTCTCTTCCTCTGTCTGCCAAATTGAATATTCGTCCAAGGATGCTACGCCCATGGATATTCCCTCTTTACGATAAGTCATCCCACTGGGTTTTATTGATTTTCCTGACATATGGTAAGAGGTTGCATGTGTTATGGGATATAACTCTTTAATCACACTGGCATTGACTCCTCCGCCTATCATAATATCAATACGATTTGCAGCTTTTTTTACTAAATCTGTGATTAAATTCATTCCCTCTAAACAATGGTTTCTTTGACCAGAGGTTAATATGGTATCTATGCCTAGCTCAATCGCTTTTTCCATAGTTTCCAATGGATTAGCACATACATCAAAAGCACGATGCAGGGTGATAGACATTCCTTTTGCTCTCTTTTTTACTTCTCGCATAAATTGTTCATTAAGACTGCCATCTGGATTCAGAACACCTATCACAACTCCTGATGCCCCTTCTTTTTGAAATATCTCAACATCAGCTATCATGACCTGCTGTTCCTTCTCAGTATAGTGAAAATCGCCATATCTTGGCCGAATTAATACATGAATTGGAACATTGCAGAGTTCTTTTACTTGCCGGAATAAACCAATACTAGGTGTAGTTCCACCGATAATAAGACTACTGCATAATTCCAACCGATTGGCTCCGCCTTTTAATGCAGCAATGGCTGACTCCACCGAATCAACACATGCCTCCAATATGTACTTTTTCATTGTCATTTCTCCCTTCTTCTCCACTCACAGACATGCTTTATACCAACACTGCCAGAAGATATCAAGCAATCCTTTAATGTTTAATTTTTCTTATCTTGGATTGATTTCATAATAAAACCTCATTATCTTTATTATAGCTGCTGTATAGAACTCTGAACAGCTAATGATGCTTTTCCCATAAAATAATCCTCCATAAATAGACTTGTATACTTTCTTAGTCTTTTTATAGAGGATCATATACTACAAACTTCTTTCAGGATTTAATATAGTTCTGCACAGAGAAACAAGGTTTTAATTAGAGGAATTCTCTGTATTGGCTGGTTCATTTTCAGTAATAGGTGTGTTAATAGTGCTACTAAGGGGCTTCCCTTGAGAATCCAGATAAACCCATTGAATAGAATATTCTTGGCCCAAGGCATTTCCAATATTGATGATATATTCTTCCAGTAATGTTTGTGCTCTTTGCTGTGCTTCTGCCAAAAGTGCCCTATTGCTGGCTGCGTTTTCTTCTAACTGTTGCTGGGCTACTGCAAAAGCTTTTACTTCATCTTCCGCACTTATGGTTGCAGATTTGACATCTACAATATACGAATCTTCTTGAAGGGATGTAGAATCTACTTTACAACCAAGTACTTTGGCTTCTGGAAGCGTTATTTTGATTTGTGTCCCGTTTACTTCCATGGTTACCAATGATGCATCTATACCCAATTTTACTATGCCACTGTACTCTATCCAGAAATGCTTGTCTTTCTTCCACCAGAGTATTCCTTCCGCGTCTTCCTCTTTTAATTTTGCAACATTGTGGTAATAGCACTCCATTACAGCCAACTCACAAATAGATTTCATTTGCGATACCTTTGGTTCCATGTTGATAGGCTCTGGTTCTGCTTGTTTGCAAGATGTGCTTATCACTAGTATAATAGCTGTTAGTAAAAGAACTAATATTTTTTTCATCCCCGGCCCCCCTTATTCAATCACCAAAGTATAGTTGGCATCTAACTGTTCTATAATCGGATTAACCAGTGCCTTTATTACATTTACAGCATTTTGCTGAGCCAGTTTAAGAATGGCATCCTCCTTCTCACTTTCTTCCTGAACATCTGCTTCACAAGCTTTAAACGCCTCCTGCGTTATTGTTGACTTGTTTGCATGTTGGTTGTAGAAAATAAAATCCAGGGAGGATATATCCACATTGATGTCGGTAATATAAGCATCCGGAATATCTACCTTTATGATTTTGGCCTCATCATCCACTGTAATAGCAATTTTATCAAAGTCAATTCCTGCATTTACTCGTGCCTCATACGATACAAAATAGTCGGTCAGATCAGGATTATTTTTGTTCTTCACTTCAGCAATCCCATTGTATACAGCAGTAAAAGTAGATAGTTCACTGACTTTGATGATTTTTTCCAGGGTAGAAACTGTTATTATCTGCACATTCTCCTTTTTTTCATGTCCCTTTTGGAAAAGGACAGATGTAACTACAACAGTGACAAGCACCGTTGCAAGAACAATAATGAATAATCTTGCTTTTTGTTTCGAAGTATTTATTGGATTCAATCCTCCCATATCTTCGTTCTCCTTTAAATTGAACTTTAAATTTGTATCATCAAAACACTTGACACTTTTACCAAACCCATAAATCGGTGAGCAGGCTTCTATAAAATTCCAATTAATTATAAGTATAATGATTATGGTCGAAATTTGCAATCTAAATTTACTTTAGATATCTGTGAGCTATTTTGTATAGGTTTGAGATCCTATAAAGTTGAAAAATAAAACTTGTCACCAAAAAACAGACAGAATGCATCCAGTACAAAGTCCCCTTCTTTTATAGTCAGCAGCTTTTCGGTATTATCTGTATGCAGAGCTGGCCAGTGTAGCTGAAAAAGTAACGGAGGATACCCACGTCAGACTCCGTGCACGTTATCAATATCATAAAGGAAACGGTACCCTTGTCCTTACATCTAATTGGTCTAATGTGGTTGAGTTTGGAGCACCTGCCTGGGGCAATGCTTCATCTTGGGCTACAAATGAGCTCAAGAAAGCCGATGAGTTGGGTCTTATCCCCGATTCGTTGAAAGGAGCAGATTTGACCAAACCCATCACCCGAGCAGGTTTTCGGCAATGAGTGTAAAAGTCTTCGAAGCCCTTTCCGGTACAAAGGCTATTCCCGCTGTTAATAACCCCTTCACAGACATAAAAGATGTGGAGGTCTTAAAAGCATACAAACTCGGCATTACAACAGGCACTGCAACAGATAAGTTCAGTCCAAACGTACTGCTGAACCGTGAACAGGCAGCTACCATGCTGACCCGTGTATTCAAAAGAGTGCCTCTTGTAGGCTGGACCATTCAGACCGACAGCCAATTTACTCTTCCTTACACCAAGGTAGCACCTTTTGCGGATGACGACAAGATATCCAGTTGGGCAAAAGACAGCGTATATTTTATGGTCGCAAATAACATTATCAACGGTACAGGAAATAATAAGTTCAGCCCCCGTGCTACGATGACCGAAGAAGAAGCAAGAGATTATGCAAGCGCCACCAGAGAACAAGCTCTATTAATGGCAGTACGCATGGTAGAAAATCTTAAATAATATTTAGGCCTGCCTTTTTCCCCTTGGCAGGCCTTTGTAGTTCAATCCCAAATCGTTACTCCTCCATCAAGTCTGGCAATACAATTCAGTTTTCCATTTACAAGAATGCTCTCTCGCAGGGAAGCGCGCATTAAAGATATTCCCCTGCAACATAAACATATCCCACCGATTCATTATAGCCAACAAATAGCTCCCCTATCTTTTTCACCTTAGAATCTATTCTTGAAATAAACCTGCTCCCCATTATCTCACCAGTAATAATTGTTGAATGCTTATTTGTCTAATCACCTATATATAATTCAGTGGTATTGATTAGCTTCCTCCATAAGCTCGGGATATGAAGCCAAGTATTCCAGCAATTCATCTGGTATTGTAATGCCCATCACTGACGCCACTAATTCATTTTTAAAAAATTTGTTTATCAGTTCACTGTTTTTCTCTCTAGAATACTTCATGAATTTGCAATTGATATTCCCCTCTATTGGATATGAAAGAGGAAATAACAATGGCTGTGATTTTTCTCCAAAATCAATTTCTCTGAGGTTGACATTTTTAATCTCTACAGAGTCTTTTGTTCTAAAATAGATATTTAAGTTCTGTGGATCATAGATGATGTTCCATACAGTATCAATGCGTTCCAGTTGCTCTAAGTACATAAATGCAGAAGAAATATCAAAATACTCAGTTGAATTCAGGATATCTGCTGCTTTATAAAAACGCTGAAGAGAATTATATTCATATTCGTTTTCACATCGTATATCTGAGTTATTTTGAAGATACAAAGCATTAGCCTTATCATACCTACTGTTGGTCACAACTTTTGCAGCGATATTTTTTCCAGTGAAAATTTTTCTTTCTCTCTGGATATATTCAATGACAGCCATATTGCCGGACGCATCCGCTATAACATAATGGATGGGCCATGTGGGTTGGCAGATCTCTGTATTCTCTATATATCGGATGGCTTCCTGAACATCTACACAGGTGTCCAGCAAATATTGTATGGACTGAAGTTCTCCAACACCTGCTCCTCCTCTATATTCTGGATACTTAGTATCAGGGAGGGTTGTTTGCTCAACAACTAATCCTGCTTCATTCATTCCTCCCACAGGCAGTTCCTTACCGCACTGCGAAAAACTCAGACTTCCATACTTTACCTTCCACTGTAGGGGATTGCATGGAGGCATTATTAATGCGCTCTTAATAATCCCTCTTCTATTGGTAAACAATATCCCTTCGCTAAAGAAATTATCATTGTTTTTACCGAGCAGAAATCCAGCTTCGGTTTTCATAAATAATACCGTACACATAAAAAATGCTCCTCCAATACTATCAGTAAACTTACTTCCTAGTATTAGATTAGCTTTTTTGAAACTGTAAATCTTGATGATTATTGCAAACTTTAAGGAATCTTATCTTACCGGGATATAGATGTTGAATTTTTTTGTCTGGTGATAATCCTTATTATAAAACTCATACAAATCAATGGTTGTCTTATTAAATTGCATTCCGGTGAGAGTCAGAGTCGTACATACATCAGCAAATATGACATCGTAAATATTCGCCATATTGCCAGTATAAGTAAACACTGCATAGTCGGAAGCAGGCAGACTAATACTCTCCATCTTGAATGGCTGATTGCTCTCTTCTGTTTTTGTGCCTGAAAAATAACACATTTGCTCCTGTCCTGCCCCTTCGCTGCAAACAACACCATAAAGATTCTCTAAGGGCTTTATTTGAGAATATTCCTCTACAAAATCCTCTGCAAACTTAGTAATACTTTGAATCTGGTTCGTATCATAAGGGTTAAAAAGAATTCTCCTTCCAATGATTTTCTGTTCACACTGTTCTTTAATAGTAAAGGAAGGAAAAAGTTTGTTGTTGCTATTGGTAAAGTCTCTTTCAACTACATGAATGCGTTCAAACTTATTAATGTTGCCTCTACCTTTCTTTACTTCAGAGGGTTTTAGCCCATACACATTTTTAAACCTTCTTGAAAAAACCTCATGGGATTCAAACCCGTATTCAAAGGCAGCTTCAGCGATATTCCATCCATGATTTTCAATTAACTTCATTGCTTCAGTAAGCTTTCTTTCATCGATGTATTCCTTAGGTGTTTTACCAGTTAAAGCTTTGAATATACGAATAAGATGATATTTCGAGATATTAGCTCTTTCTGATAGCTGGTCAAGAGAAATTGAATTTTTGATTTCTGATTCAATAAATTCAATTGAATCATTAATGACATTAAAGTAATTCATATTCCTTCACCATCCAGATAATCAATAGTGATACTACTCAATCAAATTATATAATTTACTGGACTTAAATTAAATACAAATCTCACTAGTAGATTTGGAATCTTTGAAAAAGAGATGGAAAAGCCTCTTCTAACGCCTTGATAGAAGAAAAGAACATCGCTAAATTCATCCTGAAAATCCCTGTCGATATGTTTCCGTGTGCGCATTTTGGTCTTTTTGGTTGAGTAGACAACATGAATTTATCCCATCAAACCTAGTAAAATAAAGGCTTATAGCCGTGATAGAGTAGAACAGTGGGGTTACCACCGTCCCCTCATCAAACCGTACGTGCGGTTTTCCCGCATACGGCTTTCCGATATTCTTCTTCCTTCAGCTTTCAGCCACACATACTTGCTAGTCCTGCCT
>JAAYPH010000039.1 GCA_012519955.1 Candidatus Epulonipiscium sp. | reverse complement strand
TTTTCTTGAAAATACTTGAAAAAATGAGTTTAACATATTACAATACTAGGTAGAAAGTGGTTGTAAGTGGAGGAAAGTGGTGCGTTAAGTGCCTAAGGTGGGATACATATGTTTATGGGGGAATACCAACACACAATTGATGCTAAAGGACGTCTAATTGTTCCCGCGAAATTTAGAGAAGAGCTGGGAGACGTCTTTGTTATAACAAAAGGATTGGATAACTGCCTTTTTGTGTATCCCTATTCAGAATGGAAAATATTTGAAGAAAAGTTAAAAACTCTTCCTCTCACAAGTGGAAATGCCAGAAAATTTGTTAGATTTTTCTTAGCGGGAGCTGTGGAATGTTCCGTGGACAAGCAAGGCAGGATACTTATCCCTGGTAATTTGAGAACATATAGCGGATTGGATAAGGATGTTATATTGATTGGTGTTTCGAATAGAGTAGAAATATGGAGTAAAGATAATTGGGAAGCATATAATAACGATGAGCAATTTGATGCTAATATTTTAGCAGAAAATATGCAAGATTTGGGAATATAAATCAATGGGGTGAAAAGATGAATTTTCATCATGTGTCGGTTCTTCTTAATGAATGTATAGATGGATTAGAGATTCAGCCTGATGGTATTTATGTGGATGGAACAATGGGCGGTGGCGGACATTCCGAAGCCATTTGCAATAAATTAGGTAAAAATGGATTATTAATTGGAATAGATCAAGATATTAATGCGATCAAAGCTTCTGAAGAGAGACTGAAGGCTAAATACCAGAATGTCATGGTAGTTAATGATAACTTTTCTAATATAAAAATTATATTGGAAAGCTTAAATATTAACGCTATCAATGGAATGCTTTTGGATTTAGGTGTTTCTTCTCATCAGTTGGATGAGCCTGACAGAGGCTTTTCCTATATGCATAATGCAGATTTAGACATGAGAATGAATCAAAGTGCATCCTTTACGGCCAAGGAAGTTGTAAATACTTATAGTGAAAATGATTTAGTAAGAATCATTAAAGACTACGGAGAAGAAAGATGGGCGAAAAGGATTGCACATTTTATTGTGGAAGAGCGAAAGAGGGGGCCGATTACCACTACATACGAATTGGTAGATATTATTAAAAAGGCGATACCAGCAGGTGCCAGAAAAGATGGCCCTCATCCTGCCAAGAGAACCTTTCAGGCAATTCGTATTGAAGTGAATGGTGAACTCGAAATATTAAGGCAATCTATTTTGGATATTGTGGATGTATTGGATAGTAAAGGAAGACTTTGCATCATTACTTTTCATTCTTTAGAAGACAGAATAGTAAAACAAACTTTTAAAGAGTTGGAGAATCCATGTACTTGCCCGCCAGAATTTCCAGTATGTGTATGCGGGAAAAAGAGAAAAGCAAAAGTCATTACCAAAAAGCCTATTTTACCAACAAATGAAGAGTTAGAAGCTAACCCTAGATCAAGGAGTGCTAAGCTTAGAATTTTGGAGAAACTATAATTTTGGGGGAATAAAAATGCGAAGGAAGTATGTTTCACATAAGAAATTTACAAAAAATGAGCTTTATAATGAACAGGTCTTTATACCTGGAGCAGTGGCTCCTAAACTTAGTACTGAACTTCACGAGATCTTAGCAGAAGATGAGTTAAAACATGTTTTAAAAAAGCAAAAAGAAGAGAAGTCTAATAAAGTTGTATTATACAAATTAAAGCTTGTTGGAAATGTTTT
>JAAYPH010000038.1 GCA_012519955.1 Candidatus Epulonipiscium sp. | reverse complement strand
CTTTTTGGGAATATGATTTCAGTGGAGAAGGTTTTGAATGGATTAATGCTTCTGATGCGAATTCCAGTATGGTTTCTTTCATAAGAAAAGGAAAGAATCCGAAAGATACATTGATTTTTGTATGTAATTTTACTCCGGTTCCTCATTTCCAACATAGGATCGGGGTACCAGCTAAAGGAAAATACAAAGAGATTTTCAACAGTGATCATTCTAAATATGGCGGAAGCAATGTATTAAATGAGGGAATCATTTCAGCCGACCATAGGGAATGGGATGGAAGAGAATACAGTATTGGACTCAAAGTTCCGCCCTTAGGAATGACTGTTTTAAAAAGGGTAGACGAATAAATAGATGTATATACCCACTTGCAGACATAAAAACAATGGAATCAATAGTTTAAATTTTAGTTTCTTGGTTTTATGATGAAAGAATTTCATACCAAGAAACGCCCCAAAGGGACCAAAGAAAGATAAAAGCAATAAAGCTTTTTCAGAAATTCTCCATTGATTTTTTAAGGCTTTTCTTTTATCGATACCAAAACTAGCCCATGAAATAGCATTGATGAATAGTAAAATAGTTAAAATATAAATATTCATTTTACACCTCGGATTATAATAATGTTTTTAAATTATGCTTTATTATACAATGTTGTTTTTTTAGTTACAATGTTTAAAACAATAAAGGTTAAAGAACTTGCCTGTTTGGGAGCATTAGATCTCCTAAACAGGCTTTTTGTTGTTTGTAAAGAACGGTGCAAAATTATATAATAAGAAAGAGAGGAGAAATTACTTGATGGAGAAAAACTGGAATAATGTGATTAAGGAAGAACATCGAGGCATCAATATTCAAAATGAAGGCTCTCTTCATAACCAAATAAAGCAATGGTATGCCCAAGATGAAGACAGATTTGAAGTGAAGGTTGGAAGATACATCATAGACATCGTCAGAGACAACCAGCTCATTGAAATACAGACAAGAAATTTTAGTTCCATACGAAATAAAATTAGAAATCTTATTATAAATTATCCTGTAAGACTGGTTTATCCTATTTGTGAAGAAAAGTGGATTGTAACCATAAGCAGAAATGGAGAATTTATAAGCAGGAGAAAATCTCCTAAAAAGGGGAAACTGATAGATTTCTTTAATGAATTGATTCGTTGTCCAGAAATGATAAACGAAGAGAATTTTAGTTTAGAGATTCTAATGATTCAGGCAGAAGAAATAAGATGTCATGATGGCAAAGGAAGCTGGAGACGAAAGGGCATAAGTATTCACGATAAAATTTTATTAGATGTAACGCAGTCCGTAGTATATGAATCTAAAAAAGATTTTCTTTCCTTTCTTCCAAATGATTTGCCGCAGCCCTTTACAAATAAGCTGCTGTCAAAGTATATGGGCATAAGTATTCCTCAAGCAACACGAATGACTTACTGCTTTAAAAAAATAGGTTTAATACAAGAAGTCGGGAAGCAGGGGAACACAATTCTGTATGCAAAAAAACACCTCTAAATTAATTATTAGAGGTGTTTGCTTTGTTTATAAAATTTTCAGCTTTTTCAATATGCTGAAGGATCATTTCTTTTGCAGGACCGCCTATGATACTTCTTTTATTAACACATTCCTCAAGAGAAATCGCTTTAAAAATATCTTCATCAAAAATTGGGGAGAGCTCTTTGTATTCTTCCAAAGTTAGATTTTCTAATGAGGTATTATGATTGATACAGTAAAGTACCAGTCTGCCAATAATCTCATGGGCATCTCTGAATGGTAAGCCTTTTTTAACGAGATAATCGGCAGCGTCCGTCGCATTGGTAAAGCCTCCTCCGGCTGCATGATACATATTGTCTCTTAATACTTTCATCATTTCAATCATGGAAGTAAAAATAGGAAGACACATTTTCACCGTATCAATAGCATCAAAAACAACTTCCTTGTCTTCCTGCATATCTTTATTATATGCCAGAGGAAGGGATTTCATAGTTGTTAAGAGGCTCATTAAATCCCCGTATACCCTTCCGGTTTTTCCGCGAACCAATTCTGCTATATCAGGATTTTTCTTTTGAGGCATGATACTGCTTCCTGTAGAGTATGCATCGTCTAATTCAATAAAATGAAATTCGTGGGAACTCCACAGAATAATTTCTTCAGAAAAACGACTAAGATGCATCATAATCAAAGAAAGAGCATTGAGTAATTCAATACAATAATCCCTGTCCGATACCCCGTCCAAACTATTATAGGTCACATCGGAAAATCCGAGTGCTTCTGCAACAGCATATCGATCCAAAGGATAGGTTGTTGCAGCCAAAGCGCCTGAACCAAGGGGAAGAATATTGGTTCTTTTATAGGTGTCGTCAAGTCGTTCAATATCCCGTTTAAACATCTCGAAATAGGCCATGAGATGATGGGCGAGGGTAATGGGCTGTGCTCTTTGAAGATGGGTGTACCCAGGCATAATGGTTTCTAGATGTTCTTTGGAAAGTTTGATTAAAACAGACTGAAGCTTTAGAATTAAAGATTGAATTTCCTTAATTTCATTTTTTACATACATTCGCATATCCAGAGCAACTTGGTCATTGCGGCTTCTTCCAGTGTGAAGCTTTTTGCCTGTATCGCCAATTCTGGAAATAAGTATTTTTTCGATATTCATATGAATGTCTTCAGCTTCAATGTCAAATTCTATTTTCCCGTCTTCAATATCTCGTAGTATAACTTTTAATTCTTTTTTTATGATTTCTGATTCTTCAATAGGGATGATATTCTGCTTTCCCAACATGGAAACATGGGCAATACTCCCTAGAATATCTTCCTTGTATAATCGTTGGTCGAAACGAATGGATGAGTTAAAGTCATCTACCATAGAATCGGTCGATTTTGAAAATCTTCCACCCCATAATTTCATTTTCCTCCACATCCTTTACTCTGTTTTCATTAAACGAACCAACTCATGATCAATGAGTTGGTTCTAGTTATGGAAATTTTATTTCTTAATTTTATTGATTTCTTTGTTTCATCATAGCTCTGACTTTAGATGGAAGACCGTATAGGTTAATAAAGCCTTCAGCATCTTTATGGCTGTATAAATCTCCTGTTGTAAAGCTTGCAATAGATTCATTATATAGAGAATATGGTGAGGTCGTACCTGCAGGAATAATATTTCCTTTGTATAATTTTAATTTAACTTTTCCAGTTACAGTTTCTTGAGTAGAATCCACAAATGCAGCCAATGCCTCGCGAAGAGGAGTAAACCATTCTCCAGCATAAATTAGTTCTGCATATTTTAAAGCAACTTGTTGTTTATAAGTATAGGTTTGGTGGTCTAAACACATATGTTCCAATTCTTCATGGGCAGCATAGAGTATAACGCCTCCGGGGGTTTCATATACCCCTCTGGATTTCATTCCAACCACACGATTTTCTAAGATATCTGATAAACCGATTCCATTTTTGCCACCGATTTCATTGAGCTTATTCATCAGGTCTACGGGAGAAAGAGCTTCTCCATTTAATTTAACAGGAATGCCTTTTTCAAATTCTAATTCTATATAAGTAGGTTCATCAGGAGCTTGTTCCGGTGACACCCCTAATTTAAGCAGTTTATTGTAATTTGGTTCTTGTCCGGGATCTTCTAAATCCAAGCCTTCATGGCTTAAGTGCCACATATTTCTGTCACGGCTGTAGCTTTCTTCCCTTGTCATTGGAACTTCTATTCCTCTTTTTTCAAGATATTCAATTTCGTCTTCACGAGACTTGATATCCCATATTCTCCAGGGAGCTATAATTTTAAGCTGAGGAGCCAATGCTTTAATTGCAAGTTCAAAACGTACCTGGTCGTTTCCTTTACCGGTACAGCCATGACAAATGGCTTCAGCTCCTTCTTTAAGTGCAATTTCTACAAATTTCTTTGCAATAAGAGGTCTTGCAATAGAAGTGCCAAGATAATATTTGGATTCATAAATGGCACCAGCCTTAACCATTGGGAAAACATAATCGTTCATAAATTCTTCTTTTGCGTCTTCTATGTAAAGCTTGCTTGCACCGTTTTTAAGAGCCTTTTCTTCCATTCCATCCAATTCTTTTCCTTGACCTACATCCACGCAAACTGCAATGACTTCATAGTTATAGTTTTCTTTTAACCAATGTAATATAACGGTTGTGTCTAACCCACCGGAGTATGCCAGAACAACTTTTTTACTCATACCAAATCCTCCTAATTCATTGATGATTTTTTATAATTATACACTTTGCATACTATTTATGCAAGCATATTTTAAAAAATACTTGCATAAATTTTCATGTGAATGTATAATTATTAAAAAATAATCAGTGCTTCACTTTAGATATAGATAGGAGGAAAAGAATGATTAAAGTCGGTATTGTGGGAGCTACGGGATATGCAGGAGAAGAATTGGTACGTATTCTTATGCAGCATCCTCAAAGCGAGATTATTAACTTAACTTCTCAAAGCTATGTTGGAAAAAGCTATAACGAAATCTATCAGAACTTTGAAGGAATTTGTAATCATAAATGTGAAGAAGAAGACATTGACAAATTAAGCGAAGAGGCTGATGTCATTTTTTTAGCCCTTCCCCATGGAATTGCTTCTAAAAAAGTAAATCCTTCTATATTAAATAATACAAAAGTTATCGATTTGGGTGCGGATTTTAGAATAAAGGATGTAAATGTATATGAGCAGTGGTATAATACGGAACATTTTAGTCCGGAACTATTAGATCAAGCAGTTTATGGATTGTGTGAAATCAAAAGAGATCAAATCAAACAGAGCAATCTAATCGCAAACCCTGGATGTTATACGACTTGCAGTATTTTAAGCTTATATCCTCTGATGAAAGAAAATTTAATAGATGAAGACAGCATTATTGTAGATGCAAAGTCAGGTGTATCGGGTGCAGGAAGAGCTCTTAGTTTAGGCATTCACTATATTGAATGTACGGAATCCACTAAGGCTTATAAAATTGCTTCCCATAGACACACTCCTGAAATAGAGCAGGAACTGAGTGAAGCATATCAAAAAGACATTAAAATATCCTTTACGCCTCATCTCGTTCCTATGAATAGGGGAATTTTAGCAACCTGCTACGGAAAACTTAAAGAACAGCTCAGTTGGGAAGATGTTATGGATATTTACAAAAAGTATTATGAAAAAGAACAATTTATCCGTCTTTTGAATAAGGGCATCTATCCGGAAACAAGATGGGTGAAGAGTTCAAATTATTGTGACATAGGTTTTTCTTTAGATGAAAGAACAGGAAGAATTATTGTAATTGGAGCAATTGACAACTTAGTTAAAGGTGCAGCTGGGCAGGCTGTACAAAATATGAATATTTTATTTGGTTTAGAGGAAAATACGGGACTTAACCAGATACCAATGTTTCCATAAGCTGCCGGGAGGAGAGATAAAATGAAGATCATAGATGGAGGAATAACCAGTCCTAAGGGTATTAAAGCCACCGGGAATTATATAGGAATTAAAAAGAAAAGAAAAGATTTAGCAATCGTATATAGTGAACTTCCTGCAAAAGGTGCCGCCACCTTTACAACCAATGTCGTAAAAGCAGCTCCTGTACTATGGAATCAGCAGCTCATAAATGAAAAGGGGAATATTCAGGCGATTGTTGTAAACAGCGGAAACGCCAACGCCTGCACCGGTGAACAGGGAATGCTTGATACACAGCAGATGGCTCAAACAATGGCAGATTGCCTGGGCTTAAAAAAAGAAGAAGTTCTGGTTGCATCTACCGGTGTCATAGGTGTACCCTTGCCGATGGATATTATTTGTCCGGGGATAGAAAAAACGGCCCTTAAATTAAGTTACTCAAGGGAATCTGCTAAGGAAGCCGCCGAAGCCATTATGACTACGGATACCTTTTCAAAAGAAATTGCAGTTACTTTTGAATTAGATGGAAAAACAATTACCATCGGAGGAATGGCTAAGGGTTCCGGAATGATTCATCCTAATATGGCAACCATGCTTTCTTTTATAACAACAGATATCAATATTTCCAGAGAACTCTTGGATAAAGCATTAAAAGAGAGTATTGTGGATTCTTATAATATGATTTCTGTTGATGGAGATACCAGTACAAATGATATGGTATTGGTATTGGCTAATGGAGCAGCAGAAAATGCGCTCATTGATACAGAAAATGAGGATTATGAACAATTCAAAAAAGCTTTTCACTATGTAAATACTTATTTGGCTCAGCAGATTGTAAGAGACGGTGAAGGGGCAGGAAAGTTTATTGAAGTATATGTAAAAGGAACCAAAACGAAAAGTGATGCCCGTATCCTTGCAAAATCAATTATTACTTCTAATCTGGTAAAAACAGCATTCTTCGGAGAAGATGCTAACTGGGGAAGAATTCTTTGTGCCATGGGATATTCGGGAGTACAGTTTGATACCAGCAAAGTAACGATTCAATTTGTTTCTGAAGCCGGAAGTATTATATTAATGAAAAATGGTACGCCCCTAGTTTTTGATGAAGACTATGCGTATAAAATTCTACATGAAAAAGATATTAAAGTGATTGCTTTGCTTGAAGAAGGCTCTGAAGAGGCGACAGCCTGGGGCTGTGATTTAAGTTACGAATATGTTCGAATTAATGGGGAGTATAGAACGTAAAGGGGAAATGAAAATGGAGTTGTATATTGAAAAAGCTAAGGTGCTTGTAGAAGCCCTTCCTTATATAAAAGAGTTTTATGGAAAAACGGTAGTGATCAAATATGGCGGCAGTGCCATGATCGATGATATGATTAAAGAAACCGTTATTCAGGATATTATTTTGATGAAACTCGTTGGTATCAATCCAGTTATTGTTCATGGTGGAGGGCCTGATATCAATAAAGCATTAAAACAAATGGATAAACAATCGGAATTTGTAAATGGACTCAGGGTTACAGACAGAGAAACAATGGAAATCGTAGAAATGGTTTTAGCTGGTAAGGTAAATAAAAGTATCGTAAGTCATATTCAAAATCAGGGAATTAATGCAGTAGGAATCAGCGGAAAAGATGGAGCCACACTGCAGGCTGAAAAAAAACTGGTGAATGGCATGGATGTTGGATTTGTTGGCGAAGTGGTAGATGTGAATACAAAATTAATAACAACTCTTATAGAACAAGATTTTATTCCAGTCATTGCGCCTATAGGCATCGACAAAGAAGGAAATTCTTACAATATTAATGCGGATTATGCAGCTGTTGCTGTTGCCGGAGCGTTAAAGGCGCAGAAGCTTGTATTTCTAACAGACGTGGAAGGGGTATTAAAAGACGTATCCGACAGCTCTTCGATTATTTCCAGACTTTCTATCAAAGATGTGGATCAGTATATTAAGAATGGCATTATATCAGGAGGAATGATTCCTAAGGTGGAATGTTGTGTAGAAGGCGTGAAGAAGGGTGTTAAAACGGTACATATCCTGGATGGTCGTGTGGAACATTGCCTTCTTCTTGAAATATTTACCCAAAAAGGGGTAGGAACAATGATTGAAGAATGATCTATATAAAAAGGGCGACTATAATCGCCCTTTTTATATGCCGTCCTTTGGAGCTGAAAATACATCATCTTTACTTAAATCAAAGAATGGATTTTGAGGCTGTTCATTCTCTCTTTGATTATTTTTCATTTCTAGATCACTTTTATTTTCTAAATCACTATTCTTTTCTTTCTTATTAGTTGTTGTCTTTGAGATATTATCCGGGAAAAATTTCATCTCAGGCATATCGATTCTCCTTACTATATGTTGAAAAGATTTTTAATTTCTACTAATATGTATATAATATAACCATATGCATGAAAAATATTAATGAAGATAAGATGCAAAAGAGGAGCTATTTTGATGAAAAACAGAACAAAGCAAATCGTAAGGGCTTCTTGGATTGGAATCATAGGAAATTCAATATTGGCTCTGCTTAAAATAGTATTCGGACTTCTTTCAAAAAGTATGGCCCTGGTTGGTGATGGTATAGATTCTTCTACGGATGTTGTAACGAGTTTTATCATGTTATTTGCATCTAAAGTCATGTCAAAGCCTCCTGACAGGGAACACCCTTACGGTCATCATAGGGCAGAGACCATTGCTACGACTATATTAGGTTTTATTATCTTTTTTGCGGGAGCACAACTTTTTATTAATGGGATATCAGATATCATTTCTAAAACAGAGAAAGAAATTCCCTCGAAGCTCTCTATTTATATTGTGATTCTATCAATATTTGGTAAAATATTTCTGTCTTTTTATCAATATAAAGTCGGCAAACAAACTCAGAGTTCCATGTTGATAGCCAATGCAAAAAATATGAGAAATGATATTGCGATTTCAACTGGAGTGCTTCTTGGATTGGGGTTCACATATTTGCTCGATTTACCAATTTTTGATTCGATTACGGCAATTCTTGTAAGCCTATGGATTATCAAGGCATCTTATGAAATTGTTATAGAAACGAATATGGAACTCATGGATGGCGTAAAAGATACTACAATTTATGAAGAAATATTTCGTACTATTGAGTCGATTCAAGGGGCCTATAATCCCCATCGAACCAGAGTAAGGAAGCTTGCTAATCTATATATCATTGATACGGATATTGAAGTAGATGGCAATCTTAATGTGTTGGTTGCCCATCAAATTGCTATGGAAGTTGAGGAAAGAATTAAAGAAAATATTCAAGATGTGTATGATGTGATTGTTCATGTTGAGCCCATAGGAAATGTTGAACATAACGAAAGCTATGGACTTCGTGAAGGGATGTTTAAAAATGAATAGTTTTTTCCTAAATAAAAATGCAGATTCTATCGAAGAATCTGCAACCCTAGGAAATTCCTGAAAAATACCTGTTAATATTTAATATTATAGGTATTTTTTATTTTCTTTATACAAGAATCATTAAAAATAGATATAATCAGCTTTGAGTTACAAACATTTCAACTTCCGATAGAATATAATACCATATGGATTATATTAATGGGAGTGAAAGGAAGATGTGGAGGTTTCCGAAAGCAAACTATATCGTAAAACCTGGGGACTCGCTATATCAAATTTCCAGACAATATGGGGTTACTGTGCAGGAAATAAGAAATATTAATCAAATTTCAGGAAATATGATTTACCCTGGGCAAAGATTAATTATTCCTATAGCGACTTATTTGGTTCAACCGGGAGATACCCTTTATAAATTAGCACAAAAGTTTAATACAACTGTAGAAAGTTTTATGGTTTTAAATAATTTAAGTACCTCTTCCCTATATATTGGACAGCGTTTGCAAGTTCCTCAATATATGGAAGTTGTTGTTAATGTAGATCAAGCCAATGTACGAAGCAGGCCAGGTACGAATTACCCAATTGTAGCGGTTATGGTCAGAGGAGCTAAATTGCCAGTAACCAATTCCAGCGGTAATTGGTATCAAGTAGAATTGTTTGATGGAACCAGAGGCTGGATTTCAAAAAATACAGTGGACTTTAATGTTTATGGTTCTAATTTGCCTATTACGACCATATTAGGATTCTATACCTTAGCAGAAGGTCCAACGCTTCCAAGTTCCTATGATTCGTTTGTAAATAATACAGACGCAATATCCCAGCTTGGGTTATTTATGTTTAGAATCGATGCGGATAATCCAACGGAGATAGAGAAGTTTGGCGGGGATTTTACGAATGAATATGTAGAAAACTTGATTAGGATTGCCCATGAAAGAAATATTAAAATCTTCCCTGTAATACACAATTTACTTTATGAAAGAGGCAATGTTACAGTATCAAAAGATACCGTCAGAACAATGCTCGCAACGCCACAGAGCAGAGCTGCATTTATTCAAAATGTCATTGAATTAATCGAAGGTTATGGCTTTGATGGGGCAAATATAGATATTGAAGATGTTTATTTAGAAGACAGCGCAAGATTGTCGGCATTTTATACAGAACTGGGCCGTGCCTTACATGAAAGAGGATATTATTTATCTGCTTCTGTTCCATCGCGGGTCAGTGATCAGCCTTTTAATCCATTTTCTGATCCTTTCCAATATGCTCCAATAGGGGCTGCAGTAGATGAATTTGTTGTGATGTTGTATAATGAACATGGCTGGCCGGGAAGCGGCCCTGGACCGGTAGTCTCTATTGGGTGGATGGACCGTGTGCTAAGGTACACAATGACAAGGGTTCCTCGAGAAAAGATCGTGGCAGCTGTTTCTGTATTTGGATTTGATTTTAATCTAACAACTGGAAGGAATACCTACGTTACGTATGAAATGGCTGTCAACAGGGCAAGGCAGTACAATGCGCAAATCATTTTCGATGAAGAAACTCAGACCCCTATGTATTCTTATACAGATGAGCAGGGCAATCAACATGAGGTTTGGTTTGAAGATGAAGCCAGTATTCAGGCAAAAGTTCAAAGAGCGTGGGATTTAGGTATAAAAGGGATAGCCCTTTGGCGGCTGGGAATGGAAGACCCAGAAATATGGACCATGTTAAGAAATGAAACTGTTGTAAGAAGATAAATAAAATAGATAGAGCATTTATTATACGGCTCTATCTATTTTACTGATCCATTGAGTTAAGTGCGGATAAATTTTTTCTGCATCATGATAGCCTTTATTATATACATCAAGAAGTTTTTTTGGATTTCTTTCTATTCTTTTTACCGGCAGAGGTTCTGATGGACGTATTACGAATACTTTTCCGCAGGACTCTAGTTGATCTATATAATCTAAGGTTTCATTATATATTTCATGTCGTTTGCAAAGAGCTTCTACCAAATTTGGGTATTGGGGATAGAAGTAATTTGCAAACTTTTTGTTTTTAAATGGTTTTTTTCTATAGTCTGCATGTCTGGTCAAGATTACGACATTATACTTGTTTCCATCACTTATTGATTTCTTTATTGGAATAGCATCTGCAATTCCCCCATCCAATAAGCATTTATCTTGGATCTTCACGATCTTACTGATAAAAGGCAGGCTCATTGAGGCCTTTACCGTATCAAAAAATTCAGATGAATTATCTTTATAAAAGTACACAGGTTTTCCACTTTCACAATCTGTTGTGCATACAACAAAAGTTTCTTTTGCCTTGTTAAAAGTTTCATAGTCAAGAGGACATAATACATTAGGAATATCATTAAAAAGGAAGTCAGTTCCAAATAACTCCTTATCTTTAATTAGTCTTCCAATGCTTATATATCTTTTATCTCTTACATAATTCACATTTATATTTTTACTTCTTCCTTTTTGCCTGGAAATATAGGAGATTGCATTGCATGCACCGGCAGAGACTCCTATGACATAGGGAAAATATATATTTTGGTCTATAAAAAAATCCAGGACTCCTGAGGTATACAATCCCCTCATTCCTCCGCCTTCTAAGACTAATCCAATATTTTCCATCAAATCTCCTCCTTTAAATGGTAACACTTAGTAATGATACTCGTGTTGTTAATAATTGTCAAGTCATTAACGAATTTTGCACATATATATAAGATGCCCCTATAATAAATAATTCATTATGAAATTTGACATTATATTGGAAAAGAGGTAAATTTATTATGAAAGAAATATTTAAGAATTAAATGAGATGGGGTAAAGTCTGATATAAAGCGAGGGAAGCTTATGAACAAAACGAATTTTTCCTATAAATCCAAGGATAATATAAAGATCTATGGCTGTTGTTGGACAAACGATAATGTACCAATAAAAGGGGTTGTGCAAATTGCCCATGGTATGGGTGAGCATATCGGACGCTATGAGGAATTTGCAAAATACCTTGGGGATCATGGATACATCGTTTATGGCAATGACCATAGGGGTCATGGAAGAACTGGGGAAATAGCCAATCAAAGAGGATATTTTTCGGATCAACATGGTTGGGAAAAGGTTGTATCGGATATGGCTCATCTCACCAATATCATTAGAAAAAACCATCCTCATTTGCCCATTTTCCTATTTGGACACAGCATGGGTTCTCTGCTTTCAAGAGACTATATTATGAGGTATGGGGATAGGGTAAAAGGGGTCATATTGTCTGGAACAAGTGGAAGCTTAGGAATCCGAGGAATGTTCGGACAGATGTTTGTTCGTCTTGAAATGAAGATTAAGGGGCCTAAGGCACCTAGTCCTCTTATGTATAAATTATCCTTTGAAGCTTTTAATGATCCATTTGAACCGGCAAAAACCCATTTCGACTGGCTCTCGAGAGATGAAGAAGAAGTGGATAAATATATTAAAGATCCTCTTTGCGGAGGGGTGTTTACAACTTCATTTTTCCATGATTTAATCAAAGGTACCAGAAAAGTTAATGCTCAGCAAAACATTAATAAAGTTTCTAAAGAACTGCCGATTTATATTTTTTCCGGTGAGATGGACCCTGTAGGAAATTACTCCAAAGGCGTATTAGAAGTATATAATCAATATAAAAAAGCTGACATTAAAGACGTATCCATTAAAATTTATGCAAATGGAAGGCATGAAATGCTGAATGAGATTAATAAATATGAAGTCTATAAAGATATACTGAACTGGATAGAAGTACATAATGAACCATAAATCCCTGGGATAGAACCATTTATCCCAGGGATTTATAATTATACAGAATAATATAATTTGATGAATAATTAATCGATATTTATTGCATAAAAAAACATTTAGATGTATAATTATAAAAATATCAATTATAAATAAATTCAAACTTCAATATAAAGGGGAGAGAAAGATGTTACAGGGGCAATGGATCGAACGGGGCCAAAAGGTCGTTATGAATACATATAATAGATTTCCTATTGTATTAAGTGAAGGTAAAGGAAGTTTTGTGAAAGACGTTAACGGCAAAGAGTATCTGGATTTTGTCGGAGGAATTGCTGTAAATGCTTTAGGATATGGAGATGAAGATTTAACGGAAG
>JAAYPH010000037.1 GCA_012519955.1 Candidatus Epulonipiscium sp. | reverse complement strand
TATTAGTACTAGGGTTATCAAGGGTAAAATGAACTCCACTTCGCTCCGCCCTTGACAACCACAGGCAATTGCTTCTAAATATCATATGGTTTCAAAATTTGTTGCATTTAATATTGCAATTTAGATAAAAATTTTCAACCAGTAATCGTTCATTTAAAATATGGTATAATGCAAATAATACTTATGTATTAAACTCAATTTAACCAAAGAATTTAATAAGGAGGAGAATACTTATGAAAATTATTATGTATGGTGCAGAGATTTGTCCGGATTGTGTAAAAGCCAAGGCACAGTTAGAAAAGGCTTCAAATATAGAATTAGACTATCGCAATATCACAAAAAATACGATGTTGCTAAAAGAGTTCTTAGCATATCGGGATCACGAAGAAATATTTGTTCCAATTAAAGAAAAAGGTAAGATAGGTATTCCGTTTTTTATTCTGGAAGATGGAACAAAAACTTTTGAAATAGAAAATTATATTGATATCAAAGTATTCGATGAAGAATCAGGGGTAAACGCATGTTCTATTGACGGTAAAGGCAATTGCTGATAAAATTACGAAAAAATTTATAAAACCTAAGGAGACTTGGATATCAAGGCCTTTGGGGTTAGGGGGATATGCGTGAACCATTTTTTAAAAAGATTGCTAAAGTTGTTGATAGGCCTTTTCTTATATGCATTAGGCATTGTAGTTTCTATGAAGGCGAACCTGGGATTTGCCCCATGGGAAGTATTTCATTATGGAGTAGGAAAAACCATCGGTTTTACGATTGGAACAGTTTCAATTATTGTAGGTCTAATCATTTGTATATGTTCAGTATGGCTGGGAGAAAAGCTTGGGTTAGGGACCTTATTAAATATGATATTGATTGGCGTTTTTATGGATTTGTTATTAATGCTTTCTTTCATTCCTGAAGTAAATGGATTATTTATGGGCATCATCATGATGATCACAGGGCTTTTCATTATTTCTTTCGGCTCCTATTTCTATATTGGATCAGGATTTGGGGCAGGGCCAAGGGATAGTCTTATGGTTGCTCTGCAGCGAAAAACGGGACTTCCGGTAGGTCTATGCCGCGGTATTCTGGAAGGGTCTGTTGTTTTAATCGGATGGTTATTAGGAGGACCTGTAGGAATCGGAACGGTGATTGCGGCGTTTGGAATCGGTTTTTGCATACAGATTGTGTTTGCCATCATGAAGTTTGATGCAACTTCAGTAAAACATGAAACCCTCAATGCAACACGACAATACTTTATGAATTTGAATGCCAAGAATCAATGACACTTAAAGAAGTTACAGGACACATTTATATGGATAAAAAAGACAAGGTGAAAATACCTTGTCTTTTTTATCTATATAGAAAATTCATTTCTTTTTGAGTATTCATATGAATTTTTTGATATATATGTTATCATTTAGTATATGGAACTTCGGAATAAGATTACATTTGGAGAGCGAAATCTTATGAAAAAAATCATATTCATTCTATTGGTCTGTATACTTATGGCAGCATGTACTAATACAAATACGGCTCAAATAAAAAAGGTCGAAAATCAAGAAAATGTTTTGTTTTATGATAGGGATGAAAAAATTGCTCATAATAAAGAATTTGATAAGGGCTCAGGAATAAAATCAATCGATATGAATGAAAAAAATGTGGAGAATATTTTTGCCTTGGCAAAAGTATGGGGATATTTAAAATACTACCATCCTAATGTAGCTCAAGGTGAATACAACTGGGACTATGAATTGTTTAGAGTTTTGCCTAAGGTAATTAATATAGACAGTACAGAAGAAAGGGATAAAATTTTATGTGCTTGGATAGACAGCTTGGGAAGCTTTGAAAGCATAAATGAGGGGGAGCCAAATACAATACCCGTCTTAGAATATAAATTTAGTGATGATCTTGAAAATAGGCTCTTGAATATCCAGAATGCTAAAAGAGAAAACTCTAATTTTTATGTGAGCTTAGTGGATGAAGTGGGAAATCCAAATTTTATAAATGAAAAGGCGTATTCATTAATGGGATATCCCGATGCGGGATATCGATTGTTAGCACTATTTCGTTATTGGAATATTATTGAATACTATTTTCCGTATAAGCATTTAATCGAAGAGAATTGGGAGGAGGTATTAAAAGAGTTTATTCCCAAGTTCATTAATGCTTCCAATGAATTGGAATATAAGTTATCGGTGTTAGAGTTGATTGGAAGGATTCATGATACCCATGCCAATATTTGGTCTAATGATAAAACCTTAGAAAGATATTGGGGAGAAAAATATGCTCCAGTAATCATAACATTTGTTGAAAATAAGGCAGTTGTAACAGATTATTATCATACAAAGTTAGGTGAAAAGTCTAAATTAAAAATTGGGGATATCATTACAAAAATTAACGGTGTACCTGTTGAAGAAATTGTCAGCAATAAATTAAAATATATTCCTGCATCCAACTATCCAACACAATTAAGGAATATTGCGAGGGTATTATTAAGAACGAATGACTATGTGCTTCATATAGAACTTATACATAATGAAGAAATTAAATCAGTTGATGTTGCGTGTTATTCAGCATCAACTTTAAATCTTAAAAGATACTATGAAAATCTTCAAAAACAAAAGGTCTTTTATAAATTGATAGACTCTGATATTGCCTATATCTATCCAGAGGCCGTAAGAGACAGAGAGTTGTCGGAAATAATGAAGGAAGTAGAAAATACAAAGGGTTTAATTATCGATTTAAGATGTTATCCATCTGAATCCATTGTATATAGTCTTGCAGAGTACTTATTGCCGGAGAATACAGAGTTTGTGCAATATACAGTAGGAAGTCTGCTAACCCCAGGCCATTTTACAGTAAAAGGGACTCTAAGCGTAGGAAAGAAAAATGAGGATTACTACAAAGGAAAAGTAATTATTTTAGTCAATGAAAAAACCCAAAGCCATGCTGAATTTACTGCAATGGCTTTAAGGACAGCACCTGAAGCAACAGTTATTGGCAGTACAACAGCTGGTGCAGATGGAAATGTATCTTATTTTTACTTGCCAGGAGGTATTTTAACGGCCATCAGTGGAATTGGTATATATTATCCGGATGGCAGTGAAACACAGAGAGTTGGAATAGTACCTGATATAGAGGTAAAAACTACTATTGCAGGTGTTCAGTTGAATAAAGATGAACTATTAGAAAAAGCTATTAAAGTCATTAATGAATAGCAATAAACAAAAAATCAAAAGCCGAATTTTAGGGATTGCATAAAATTCGGCTTGATTTTTGCCAATAATATTATTTTTGCGTATAGTAAGACATAAAATCTGCCAGTGCATCGGAAGCCATCTGTAGCTGAGGTTTCTCCGGCAAATAAACAATTCTAAAATGGTCTGGTTTTTCCCAGTGGAAGCCGCCTCCATGGGTTAGCAATATCTTTTTATCCTTTAGAAAGTCAAGAACGAATCGTTCGTCATCTACAATATGAAACCTTTCTGTATCAATTTTCGGGAAGATATAAAAGGCAGCATCAGGTTTCACTGCACTAAGGCCCGGTATATCATTGATAGCATTATATATGAATTCCCTTTGCTCATAGATTCTTCCGCCAGGAAGGAGAAGTTCCTTTGTATCTTCTTCTAATTCTAAAGCTATTTCTATTATCGACTGAGCAGGCACATTAGAGCATAGGCGCATAGAAGACAATAATTTAATTCCCTCAATATAGCCTTTGGCACGGGATTTGTCTCCAGACAGGCACATCCAGCCACATCGATAGCCTGCTATGAGATGGGATTTTGATAACCCATTAAACGTTACGGTCAAAAGATCTTCTGCAAGGGATGCAATGGATACATGTTCTAATCCATCCATAACCATTCGGTCATATATTTCATCTGCGAAGATGATCAACTCATTTTGGCGTGCAATCTCTACGATATCTTCTAACAATTCTTTTGGATATAAGGAACCTGTTGGATTATTTGGATTAATAATTACAATTCCTTTTGTTTTGTCGGTTATTTTGCTCTTTATGTCCTTAATATCAGGATACCAGTTAGCTTCTTCGTCGCAGATATAGTGAACCGGTGTTCCACCGGAGAGGGTCACGGATGCTGTCCATAAAGGATAATCCGGTGCCGGTACCAGTACTTCATCACCATCATTCAGTAGTCCTTGCATGGAAATGGTGATCAATTCGCTGACGCCATTACCCGTATAGACATCCTCCACTGTAACTCCTGGTATTCCTTTCTTTTTGCAGTATTTCACAATTGCTTCTCGTGCAGAAAGAAGCCCTTTAGAATCTGAATAACCTTCCGTCTTACTTAAGTTTTCTGCCATTTTCTCCAGTAGTTTATTGGATGCCTGAAATCCAAAGGGTGCAGGATTACCAATATTCAGTTTAAGAATTTCTATTCCTTCAGCAATCATTCTGTTTGCTTCGTCCATGACAGGACCTCTAATATCATAACATACATTATTTAGTTTCTTTGATTTCTCAAATATTCTCATAATTATCACCCCTCATTTTTTATATAAGAAAGAGTTTCGCTTGCGAAATTCTAGCGACGAGCGCAGTCGGCAAAGCCGATAAAATACAATATGCGCAAGTGTGCATTCTGCCCGGAGGGCTTTTAATTACATCGGAAATGCGGTGGAATTTCCGATGTAATTAAAAACGCCCTAAGCATAAATATGCTTAGGGCGAATATGTAATCCGTGTTACCACCTAAATTCAGAATAAATCTGCACTCTACCAGTACTATTATACTGTGTCCCTGTAACGGGGGAATCCGTTGAAGTCTACTAAGCCCATACACAGGCCGTTCGGTTCAAAGCTCCAAGACTGCTTCAGCATTGACTACATAAAGATTCGCACCAACCATCTTCTCTCTGAAATCTCATCAATACTTACTACTTCTTTTCATAGCCTTTTTAATATTTAAGATAGAATAGCACAGAGTATAAATTTTGTCAATGAAATATTTATAAAAAGGACATGCAGAATTATAAAAATTCTATTCATTTCCTTATAATGGATGGAACGAAAACAAAAATCTATGCGTCTAATGAATCGAATAGGAAATAAAAATCGATTTTTAGGATTCTATAATAGTTTAATCTAATAACTGGGAGGAATGAAATCATGACTAAATTAATTAGAAATTTTATTTTAGGATTATGTTTTGCAGTAGTTTCATCAGGAGCGGTTTTTGCAAATGGAGAAGGTGTAGAACCAATGCTGGAAGCTTTGCCTGCAGATGAAGTAAAAATGGAGGAAGCAGAGGGAGATGTATTCATTCAAATAATGGAAGCAGATGCTCCGGATGCAGCAGTTTCATATATGGTGGACGAACCAACCATCAGTGAAGAGATTTTAAACAAACAGAAGGAAATTGATCAGTATCTTTTTGGAGAGTATATGAAAGATACTGAAGAAAAAGGTTTTGCAGTTACACACACACTTCCTACGGAAGAATATGTTGAAATAGGTATTAGTCCTTACAGTGAAGAAAATGCGCAATATCTTTACAGTATATTAGGTAAAGATCTCGTTAAAGTGGTAGAAGGCGAGATGGGTGAGCTTTATGGGACAAATGCTGCCGATACCGGTGTTTTAGAGGCCCAGGTGGTAATGGCAAATGAAGATAATGCACCAAAGGAAAACCAGGTAAAATCTTTAGCAATCTACGGTGTTGGTGTTATTGCAATAGGCGGAATTTTATTCGCAAGACGTAAAAAGAAAACTACAAACTAAAATGAAAAAGTGCCTGTCAATTTCGATTGACAGGCATTTTACGATGGCGTAATATCATCTATTGATTTTTAAGATTGGGGGATAAACTTGCTATTCCTGCAAATAGTATGGTTGATAGGAATTATTTAGATATCCAAAGGAGTTCGTCCTTGTGAATAAGAATAAAGAAATGCTATACTACAGATAAGTGAGAGGAATTCTTATAAAAGTTTAATTGGTTCATCATTTCTTTATGTCGGAGGATGGAGAATGAATAATAAAATTTATAGCGTTTTTGATATTATAGGTCCTAAAATGATCGGACCTTCCAGTTCCCATACAGCAGGCGCTGCAAGGATTGGAAGGGTAGCAAGAAAAATTAGTCGGGATACCATAAAAAAAGTCACCTTTTATCTTCATGGCTCCTTTGCATCTACTTACAGAGGACATGGCACCGATAGGGCGTTGATTGCCGGGGTTTTAGGGCTGCAGCCCAATGATGAAAACATCAGCAGGTCCATGGAGATTGCAAAGCAACAGGGGATAGAATATGCTTTCGTTGAAACGGATTTAGGGGATGTGCATCCTAATACGGTAAAAATCGTTTTGGAATATTGTGAAGGAAAACATTCTGAACTTATTGGCTCATCCATTGGAGGAGGAAGTATAAAAATCATCCAGATTAATGGATTGGATGTTGAATTTACTGCCGAATATCCTACTTTAGTCATTAGACATATAGATCGCCCAGGGGTTATTGCAGAGGTCACAAAGATTATGAGCCATCACAATATTAATATTGCCTCCATGAATGTGTTCAGACAGCATAAAGGAGAAGATGCCTTTATGATTATTGAAACCGATCATGTGGTTTCTGAAAAGATTGTTGATGAAATCCATGGCTTAAAGGATAAAATTATTAGCGTTTACATGATAGAAGCTTTGTAGGAGGACTGGTTAAATGAACAAGGATTTCCGTAACGGAAGCGAATTAATTGAGCTGTGCAATGGGACTAATAAAAAAATATCTGAAGTAATGATCGCGCGGGAAGTGTATATCTCAGGGAAAACCAGGGATGAAATCTTCGAAACCATGAGAGACAGCTTGCGCATTATGAAAGATGCCATTGAAAGAGGATTAACCAAAGAAATGAAATCTGTCAGCGGATTAATTGGTGGCGACGCTAAAAAGCTCAAAGATAGATATGAGACCAAAAAGACTGCCTGCGGAACGCAGGTGAATAAAGCTGTGGCCAGTGCCATGGCAGTTTTGGAAGTCAATGCGTCCATGGGACTGATTGTTGCTGCTCCTACAGCCGGAGCGAGTGGAATATTGCCTGGAACTATTGTAACCGTTGGAGAAGAGTTCGAGCTTAGTGAAGAGGAAATGGTTCATGGGCTATTTACCGCCGGAGCGGTTGGATACATTATTACAAAAAATGCCACAGTATCTGGAGCAGAAGGGGGCTGTCAGGCGGAAACAGGTTCAGCAGCGGCCATGGCAGCGGCAGGAATTGTAGAGATGTTAGGCGGTACTCCTGAGCAGGCTCTGCATGCAGCTTCTATGGCGATAAAAAACATATTGGGAATGGTCTGTGATCCCATTGCCGGTTTAGTGGAGGCGCCGTGCATGAAACGCAACGCCATCGGTGCAGCGAATGCTTTAATTTCTGCAGATATGGCACTTGCAGACATAAAAAGCATTATTCCTTTTGATGAGGTGATAGATGCAATGTATAAAGTAGGAAAAGCATTGCCCTGTTCCTTAAGGGAAACTGCTCAAGGGGGACTGGCAGCTACTCCTACAGGAATAAGAATCCAAAAAGAGGTTCTTGGGAAAATTGGAACAGAAAAAAATATTTAACAAGATTATTGCATAGGAAATTTAAAGGAATTTCTTATGCAATAAAAATAGGAATATCGTATGGATATTCCTATTTTGCAGTTAAATCCTTTATCATTAAAACATGAGGGATATCATGTTCCAAAAATACATCGGATAGAGTTTGATACCCCAGCTTATTATAGAAGCCTTCTACATGAGTTTGCCCATGTAATCGGATTTGAGAAAAGCCTTTTTCTATAGCAATTTCTTCTAATGCATCAAGGACTTTTCTGCCAAGGCCAAATTTGCGATAAGGTTTTAAAACACATATTCTTTCTGCCTTGGCTAAGCCGTCAATAATTCTGAATCTTCCGGTCCCAACGGGTTCATCGTTATAATAGACAAGCACATGCTCACATTGTCCATCTAAGGTGTCATACTCATCGATTTCAATTTCTAAAGGAACTCCTTGCTCATGAACAAATACTTCTTTTCTGATTTGTAATGCTATTTGCAAATCCTGATCATCCGCTATTCTTTTTGACTCCATGCATATTCAATCCTTTCTCGAAGAATCTTAAGTTTATATATTGAAAACAGTATAAATGAAATACATTTGGTTGTAAATAAAGGAATTTTCTATGCAATAAAAAAAGACACCTGTCTTAAGGACAAATGTCTTTTATATTGACATAAACGCATTGAAATGATAATATAAATAAGATATTGATTTTCCTAAGCTGTAGATATATTATCCTAATTTAATTATACACCCTTAGAAAAACAATGTCAATAGGATTTTTGCAAAAAATCTTACTTAATCTATAAAAGGGAGTGTGTATGCCATGCATATAAGCGAAGCGGAATGGAGAATTGAAACGGAATGGCTGGAGAAGGTTCTTAAAGAGGCACAAAGACAATTGGAAGAAAATCGTGCTTTAAAAGAACGTATCAAACAGGATGGCATAGAAACACAAAGAGAGATGTGGCAGGATATAGGTTCTGTTGCCAAAGACAATGGACTTGATCAGCTTGTAGATTTTATGCAACTTATCAATACAATGAAAATACAAAAAAGCAGCCATGAGTTTACAAAAAAGCTGGAAGAGAAATATGAGAAGATATTATTATCACCTTATTTCGGACGAATGGATTTCGTTGAAGATGGGGAGGAAAATGCTGAAAAGTGTTATATAGGCATTTCAAACCTTATAACGGAGGATTATGAGTTTCTTGTGTACGATTGGAGAGCGCCGATTTCAAGCATGTATTATGAGTGTGAAATTGGAGATGCCAGTTATGAATGTCCGGAAGGAACCATCCATGGGAAACTGACTTTAAAAAGACATTATAAAATTTATAATGGTAAAATCGAGTATATGTTCGACAGCAGTCTGAAGATAGACGATGAAATTCTGCAGGATATCTTAGGCAAAAGTACGGACAGTAAAATGAAGACGATTGTAACGACGATCCAAAGAGAACAGAACAGAGTCATCCGTAATGAGGAATACAAGAATCTGATTGTTCAGGGGCCTGCCGGAAGCGGAAAAACCTCCGTTGCTCTTCATAGAGTTGCTTATCTTTTATATAAACATCGAGATACCATTAAGCCTGAAAACATCGTCATATTTTCTCCAAATGATATTTTTAACGATTACATTTCTAATGTATTGCCGGAACTTGGGGAAGAAAATATGTTTCAGACTACATTTAAAGAATATATGCATACCTCTTTAGGAAATTCCTTTACAAAGGAAAGTTATTCCGAGATGATGGAGTATATTCTGGATTCTAAAAATAAAAAGACCTGGCAAAGAAGAATTAACAATATCAAATTTAAGTCTTCTGTAGAATTTATAAATATTTTAAAAAGATATGTTTCCTATCTGGAAAAAGAGTATAGCAGATTTACAGATATAATAATCAACGATAAGGTAATCATTCCTTCTAAGGATATTGAAGAGTTGTTTTATAAAGATTATGCTCAGCTGCCATTAAAGAGGCGCCTTCAGAAAATAAAAAATAGAATTCTATACCTTATAGAACCCTATGAAAAGGAGCTTGTAGAAGAAGTTTCAAAAGAGATGAATGATTCGGATTCTTCCATGAGTCAGGCAGAAAATATGAAGCACAGTGCAGCGGTTGTAAGAAATAAAATGAAGGATGTATATGATGCAATTCATCAAATGACAGAGTTTGACTTGATAGAGATTTATAAAAATCTTTTTGAAAAACTCGAGCTTTTCTCAGAGGGCTTAATTAATCATTCTACAGATATTAATTTTGAAGAAATCAAGAAATATACCCTTGAAAACTTGCAGGCTGGGGTGCTTTATTATGAGGATCAGTCACCTCTTTTATATCTGAAGGGAGTACTGGGAGATCTTCCCGAAACCTCGAATATAAAACATGTAATTATAGATGAGGCACAGGATTATACTCCATTACAGTATGAGATATTTTATCAGCTTTTTAAATCTGCCAATATGACGATATTGGGGGACTTAAATCAATCCATTAACCCCTACATGAATGTCGGTGACTATGAGAATATAGCCCATATATTCCCAAAAGAAGATACCTGCAGGATTGATTTAACGAAAAGCTACAGATCCACTATGGAGATTGCAAGATTTACAAGCAGATTGCTTAATAAAGAAGCTACCCATGAATGGATAGAGAGAAGTGGAGATAAACCTATCATTATCGGATATTCCGATGAAGAAGAGATTAACAAAAGACTTGTTGAAGATATTGAAAAATATAAAGAGAAAGGTTATAAATCCATCGGTATTATTACTAGAACCGTCAAAGAGGCAAAGGAAGTATATAACTTCCTAAAAGACAAAACCAATGTTCATGCTATATTAAAGGATGATGATGAATATATAAGCGGTACCGTAGTAATACCGTCTTACCTTGCTAAAGGCTTAGAATTTGATGTGGCTTTGATATACAATGCAGGAGATGAACATTACAACTGTGAAGAAGAACGGCTGCTGCTTTATACAGCCTGTACCAGAGCCCTTCATGTTTTATGTATATACTATTCAGGAGAACTTACTCCTTTGCTAAGAGAAGCAGTAGACATGGAAACAGTTTTTCTGTCATAGTAGATTTTTTATCATAACATATTGGATGTATAAATACCCGGAATTGAACCGGGTATTTTTTATGTTATTTTCTAAAGTTTTGGATATTTTCACATTGAAAAAGCTGTAAAAACTGATAAAATATTAACGAATGCTTTAATAGGACTTTTGTTTTAAAAACTTTTAGAACGCAGCATAAGTTGAGGGGGAAGAAAATTGAAATATGTAAACAGCAGAGGTATGTTTATACTATTAATAATCGCTATTGTTTCTTTAACAGCTTGCAGCAGCAAAGTAGAACGAAGAGTAGAGGCTGCTTATAGTACTTATGATGAAGACAATGATGTGTATCGTATTGATGAGAGATCTTTTAAAGAAGCAAAAGATTTAGATATTACTCAATTGAAAAAAGATTTGCCTCCAGAACTTTATTTGGCTTATTTTGGATTTAAAGAAGTGAAGGAATATGAGTTGGATTTTTATAGACCAAATGCTGAAAAAGAAATGAATTATATTTATTTTGAAGATACTGAGGGTAGAAAATACGTGATTTTGGAACAAAATAATGAGATTGCATGTCATGAAATACCAAAAGATTTTAATATCATACAATATTTAGATCAGATTATAGAAATAGATAAAAGCAATTTGAATCAACCTGCTTTAAGAACTACGGCCGGAAATGAAGAAGAAACAATTAATCCGGAAAAAATTATAGAATTATTGAGTTCAACCCAGGGTATTACCGTAGAGGATAAGAATAATTTAAAAATCAATAAGATACCTGGTAAAGATGAGTATATTGTAATTTATTCTTATTTTGATCCTGGAATGGGAAAAGGATACGAAAACAAAAATCATATTTATCTTTACAGCAATGATTCTCTTAAAGAAATAAGTTTTGGCTATGAGGTTTTACCATCGTTGCTTTATAATGTATATACAGGGAGATTGGAATTGTATTATCCAGAGGAAAACAAAACCTACTCCATACTATTTCCTGAGGATGTTCAGCAGGAATATTTAAGATCACACTCAGGCACTCCATTTGAAGATAGTATTTATCATAAAAGTACTAAGATCGTTGAGAGTAATGGAGATTGTATTACATTAGAAATATACCCGATTTGTTCTATTTGGTGTGATGCCTATTTTGCTACTCTTAAACATACCTATCAATGGCAAGATGGGAAATGGAACCGAATAGAATCAAGGCTTGAAGTAGGAGGTGCCATAGAAGCATATGACACGATCAAAGGAGTCGATGCTTCGATGAGAGAAAAATGGTTTGATAAGAATGGAGCGCATTTTAAAATTACAGAAGAAAATATTAACAAAATCTTTAATATCACAAAATCCGAAATTCAGGATATCTTTGGAGAACCCAATCATACAGAAGGAGATGGGGACGCTTATTTGGTGTATGATCATTTTACAGTCTTATATACGGGCGGAGGTCTCCGTCCCTGGGGGCCGACCAGTTTCATTTTGTTTGGAGACTCTCAGGAAATATTAGGCGCAAAGATAGGGGATCATTTTGATAAGATAAAAAGTGTATTGGGAACGCCTAAATATGAAGGTTTCTTAGAAGAAGACCCCGATATAGGCAGTTTAACATATTATAAAAATGGATATAAGTTTTGGTTTGAAGGCAAGAATAAAACTGCGGAGAGAGTGATCATTACCTTAGATATAAATGGAGAAGGGTCTTATTAGAAACAGATAAAAAGTAAAAATATAAAAAGTGAAAATGATAAAGAGTGACGGTTCTATTGAAGAGCCGTCACTCTTAGCTTATTCTTTCTCTTTGTTTGATTTGTAGAATTTAATTTAAAAGCCATTTTTCAGCTTCTTCTTTAGTTTCATACATTCTAAAATGATTGCCTTTATTTGTTTCCAGTGCCATTTCTTTTAATCTGCCTTTCTGAATAATTTCTCTGGGAATCACTGCGACAGCTTTAATTTGATAGTTGACAAACTTTTGAATCATATTCCCTGCCGCTTTTGTTTTAAGGTTGAAAAAGTCTTCTGATAAGGCATCATAATGAATCATAAGCAGATTTGTATTATGTTCACCGCATAATGCGATTAAATCAAGGGCATCATTTTCGGTACTTAAAGGCCGGGAGCTTGAAAAAATTTCGATATATTTTTTGTGATCGATTTCTCTTATTTGATAGTTCATTTGATTATTTTCCTCTCTTGATTGATTTTTAGCTAGCTTCTTGCGGGCTTCTCGAACCCAGTTAAGCTCATTTCTATAGGAAGAAAGAATATTTTCCGAAATCATATTCCAGATCATGTTTTCTCTGGGGGTTCGATTAGGGGAGAGAACTCCTCGTCTGATGTTTTCCTCCTGCATAATTAACTGCATGTTAATTTCATTTTCATATTTTATAAGAAGTTCGTTGAGTTCTTCATCACTTAAGAGATCCGCCCATGCCAGTTGAATGAGAAATGGTTTCTTAAATTCAGGAGCTTCCGGAGCGGATAGAATCCATTCTTTTAATTCCGAGAGACCTTCTTCAGTAATTGTATATATTTTTTTCGAAGGGGAGCTTTCCTGGTGAATCACTTCGCTTTTTACAAGTCCTTCCTCTTGCATTTGAAGCAGGGCCTTGTAAATCTGATTATTGTTTCCGGACCAATATAGAATGGAAGATTCTTTAAAGACCTTTTTTAGTTCATATCCTGTGGAGGATTTCCAACTTAGAATACCCAGGATTGCATATTTAATTGACATCATTTGCACCTCTCTTATCCTTAACATAGGTTAATGATAATATATGTTATTTGGACTGTCAATAAATAAAAATTTTAAATCTGTCAAAAACCTGTGTTGAATTAATTATGTTTTTATACTAAAATGAAAGATAAACAACCTTTAGAAGGGAAGAAATTAATGAGGTGGGAGTATGAAGATTAAATGGAAATTGATGTTAGGAATGCTGGTTATTATTGTAGTTTTTCTAAACATCATAGTTGGGTTCAGTTATTTTAATAGTAAAAAGAAGATTGAAGACAGTGTTCATGACTTAATGAATGTAACCTTAGACAAAAATCTACAGACAATTGAAGGCTGGTTAAATGGAAAACAAAAAGTCATTGAAGTGATCACTGAGAATATTACTAATGTATTAAATGCTCAAGATATTTCGGATGAATATTTAGCATCCTATATGATAGACAGTGATTTTACAGATGTCTATGTCGGACTTCCTAATGGACAGTTTATTGATGGAGGGGATTGGGTTCCGCCTAGTGATTATGATCCCAGAACAAGAGGATGGTATACCAAGGCACAAGAATTAGATCGTTTTCTTTTTACTGATCCTTATTTAGATGCAATTACGGGGGAATATGTTGTAACTCCCTGCATACCTCTAAAAGATAAGAATGGAAATTTTAGAGGAGCTGTAGGTGGGGATATATTACTCACTACTGTAACGGATACAGTCAATCAGATAGACTTGATAGATGGTAAAGGATACGGATTCTTATTGGATCGAAACGGAACTTATATTGCACATCCTGATTCTGAATTACTTGCAACCAATATATCGGATAATGAAAAAGTACAAGCTGTTGCACAAGACATATTAAATAATGAATCAGGGTTTAAAGAATATAAGGATCAAGGCATAGCCAAGTTAGTTTATTATAAACAAATTCCTTCCACTGGATGGATTTTAGGACTGGAATTAGAGAAATCGGTCATTTTAAAAGAAGTTAATGCTTTAAGAAATATATATATGTTCATAATAATTGCTGCAATAATCGTTGCAATTGTTTTTAGTATACTTTTTTCAAATGTGATCAGCAATCCGATTAGTGAAATGATTTTTGTAACCAATGAAATTGCAGAAGGAAATTATCGCGTTAAAATCAAAGAAAAATATCTTTCCAAAAAAGATGAAACAGGACTGCTGGCTCGATCATTGAATAAAATGGTTGATATGCAGAGCAATGTTATTTCACATATTTTAAATACTTCAGGAGAGGTTAATGCACTTTCCAAGCAGACAAGCAGTGTTTCTGAACAAATGTCTCATTCAGCGGAGAGACAGTTTGAATCTATGGAAAAATTAACAGAAGATATGCGTTCAACAGCACATTCTATTGAAGAAATTATGAGCTTAATGGAAGAGATGAATGCAGCCATTATTACGGTAGCTGAGAGTGCTGTCAATACAAATGATCAAGCAGAAAGTACCTTTGAAATATCTGAAATAGGAAAAGAAAAAGTTGAAAATACTATTATAGAGATGGACAATATTAGTAAAGTGATGAATGAGATTAAAGAAAATGTTACTATTCTCACAGAGTCTTCTTTAAAGGTTGGACAAACAATTAAGCTTATTAATAACATATCCGAACAAACAAATTTACTTGCACTCAATGCTGCCATTGAAGCTGCAAGAGCCGGTGAGTCCGGTAAAGGATTTGCTGTTGTAGCAGAAGAAATACGAAAGCTTGCAGATCAATCCAGAGAAGCTACCAAAGTTATTGAATCTTTAATCCAAGAAGAAAAGCAGATTTCAGAGAGAACCATTACAGCTACTGAAGAAGGGGTACAAGAAGTAGATAAAGGAATGGTTTTAATTAAAGAAACAGGAAAAGTATTCAAAGATATATTTACATCATTACAGGAAACAAAGAAATCTATTGAAAAAATTGCTGACTATACAAAAGAACAAGAAAAATCCGTTGCTTCTGTTACAGACTCTATTATTAATGTAAATGATTTGACTATTTCTGTATTATCTAAAGTAGAGGATGTCGCTCGATTATCAGAACAAGTATCCACAGGAAGTCAAGAAGTTGCATTAAGTTCTGAGAATTTGTTTACGTGTGCAGAACAATTACAAGATTTAGTATCAGTATTTCATATTGAAAAAAATAATCACTTTAATGGATAGAAATTAGCATTCTATAATTGATGTGATTTGGGTAATTGTGAATAGGAAGTAATAAAAACATTTTTGTAAAATAAATACTTTTTTACAATCCTTTCTCTTATAAAAATAAAAATATAATTAATAGAAATGCTTGATTAACATGTAATTTTTTGCTAAAATAAACAAGAAAATATTTAGGAGGAGGGAAGAGAGGCAGACCATTCAGTACATAACATCACTTTTAACCTTTTATCTTAAGGGTGAAATTTCTCTTGAGCAGAATTTTGTTAAATTTAAGATGCCTAACACTATTCTTGGATTAATTCCTCTTGGGGCTAAAAAAGAATCTGTTCCGATTAATCAGTTGTCAGTTGTTGAGTCTAATTTTCAAGTTAAACTTAAAAGGCTCATAATCGGTGCAGTTGTTGTCATTATTGGTTTATCAATGTTATCTGACTCTTTTTTGGCTGCTTTAATTATGCTTGTCTTAGGTGCAAACACTGTGATTACTGCACTTGAGACCGTCCTTACGATAAAAACAACGGCTGGATCTAATAAGACCATTGCTTTCTTAATTTTTGAAAAAGCTAAAGCAGATCTTGTTGAAGAAAAACTTAACCAGTTGATTGGCAATAGAATGGACGATACAAATGTTAGTAAACAAACTGATAGAATTGTTGAAGCTATCCAAAATAGGTAAATAAAACGAGGAAAAAGTGTTGTTGGTTATGATGTGACCCCCTATAATTTAGACTTTTAGTTCTAATTTATGGGGGTCAGTTCATTTCACAGAATTATTTTTTATAATAGTATGTTTTTTCTGGAATGAAAACAACTATAACTTGTATGATTCCATTTATATATATTACAAGGGATAAATGTGACCATTTTAAATTGAATAGCATTTTGGATAAGACACTTTCTTGCTGGCTTTTTAGTATATAAATTTCTATTATAAAACGACAGGGGGTTGTGCTACTGTCGTTTTTTGTATCTGTTTTATTAACTTACTTTGAAAGGATAACCTATATTATGCGTAAAAACGATAGTCAACAAGGTACTACGTTGTTTGACAAAAGAATTGTTCTATTCTTAATAAGCCAAAATATATCTTTGTTTGGCTCATCTGTTGTTGCCTTTGCTATTATTTGGTATATCACTCTGGAAACTTCTTCAGGGATATGGCTGATGTTATCCACCATTTGCTCCATGCTTCCTCAAGTGGTGATATCCTTATGGGGTGGTGTTTGGGCAGATCGGTATAACCGAAAATATTTAATCATGCTCTCAGATGCTTTTATAGCTTTGTTTACCCTTGGACTTGCCATTGCTTTTTGGATGGGCTTTCGACGAATGGAACTGCTGCTGGCGGTATCGGTAGTTCGCTCAATTGGTGGCGGTATTCAGGCTCCTGCGGTGAATGCTATTTTTCCTCAGCTTGTAGCTCAGGACAAACTTACGAAGGTGCAGGGAATCAATCAGGCGCTAAATTCTTTATTGATGCTGCTGGCTCCTGCAGTAGGTGGTTTGGTACTTGGCTCCATGGATATCGCCTGGACTTTTATGATTGATCTGGTTACAGCGGCTTTAGCCATTTTGATTCTTTGTTTTATTCAAGTAGAAAAAATTCAAAGAACGGATGCTTTTACCTCTGTATTAACCGAACTTAAGGAAGGTATTCATTATACTTTTTCTAATCCGTTATTAAAAGGGATTATCATTTGTTATGTCTTTTCTTTCTTTTTAATCACTCCGGCAGCAGTACTCACACCACTTATGATTGAAAGAAGCTTTGGCAGCGATGTGTGGAGACTAACTGCCAATGAGATTGTTTGGACAGTGGGTTCTATGATAGGCGGTGTGTATGTTTCAATGCATGGGGAGTTTAAAGATAAGATTCGTACCATTGCCCTATGCCTTGTGGCTTTCGGTGTAACCTTCGCCTTGTTAGGAATGGCAGGGAATTTTATATTATATTTATTAATCATGGGCATTGGCGGATTCTTTATGCCTATCATTGCTACGGCAGAAACAGTATTTATTCAGGAAAACACCCAGCCGACTATGATGGGGAGGGTCTTTTCCATCGTGCAGATTATTTCAGCCAGTGCAATGCCGGTGGCTATCTTATTCTTTGGACCATTGGCGGATATAGTATCGGTTGAGTCCATTCTGATTATATCCGGAATCCTCTTAGCTTTAGTCGGCATTTTATATCAATACTCACAGAAAAACACGAAAAAACCTGATCCAATCCATTAAAGAAAAACATTCAATAAATTAAAAATTACTATAAAAATAACCGGGATCTTACCCGGTTATTTTGCAACTAAAATTCTTTCTTATTGTATATGGAGATTGAAAGAAAAAGCGACAATATAAAAATAATGATAACAGCGATAGGTGAATAGTATAAAAATGGCTTTATGGTTTCCTCATCAGGTAATTGTATTCCGTAATTTGATAGAAATAGTATAATCATTGATGGTGCAAATAATATAAGTATCATTAATATTCGGCCTTTTTCGATTCCAAATTTAAAAAGTATCGGAAAAATAATAGCCATGAGCAGCAGTACAAAACATAAAGTGCCCACATTCACTGCAACACTTTCCACAAATGATTCATTGCTGAGGAATACACTTGATGCCATGGATATAATGAAAGCAATAAAGGCAAATAGTAGACCTAATATATATCTGCTGAGCACCATATCTTTTCTGGATAAGGGCATTGTAAGGGCATATCGCTCCCAATTGTTTTTTTCATCATAAGCCATTGCAGTTACAGGAAGCATGGCTGCAAGGACAGACAGCATCGTACCAAACATAGAAATACTTCTATTGGCCATGCCCATGAAAAAGTAAAAGACTAGCAGTATAAGATAGATCTTTGACTGCTTCTTTAAATTATAAATATCCTTTAATATCAGTCCTATCATATCATCTGCTCCTTTATATAAAATATCATGATATCTTCAATATCCGCCTTGTCTATTACATAATTTCCTTCTATCTCATCTTTTAAAACCAAGGCTTCCATCCCAAATTTATTTTTCCTTACGCCCTTAACGGCGCTAGAATTGATATTTGGAAATTCCTCTTCGGTACATTTTAATATTCCATACTTATCTAATAAATCATCCTTGGACTCTGAAAATACAATTTTACCTTTATGAATAAAGGTTATATAATCGCAAATTTTTTCTAAATCGCTAATGATATGGGAGGAGACAAAGATAGAATTGGATTCATCCTGGATAAATTCTAAAAATATGTCTAAAATCTCTTCTCTAACAATGGGGTCCAGTCCGCTGGTCGCTTCGTCTAATATAAGTATTTTAGAATCATGGGATAGAGCAACGGCTATGGAAAGTTTCATTTTCATGCCTCTTGAGTATTCTTTTATGGATTTATCTTTGGAGAGAGAAAATCTCTGAATAAAATGATAGAATTTATCCTCATTCCAGGTTTTATATACTTTTTTCATCACTGTATTAATCTCTTTAATATTTAAGTTTTCCGGAAAGCAGAGTTCATCCATGACAACGCCTATGTTTTCTTTGATGGAATTTAATTCTTTCTTATTATCTTTCCCCAATATTGTGATTTTTCCCTCATCACGGTTTACTAAATCCATAATCAGTTTGATGGTAGTGCTTTTGCCGGCTCCGTTTTCTCCTATAAATCCCATGATGCAGCCTTTTGGTAAATAAATATTAATGTGATCCAATTTAAAATCTTTATATTCTTTTGTTACATTTTCCAATGTTAGTGCATATTCCATACCCTATTCTCCTTTATACATCAGTGTCAGCATTTCAATTAATTCATCCAAACTGATTCCATAGAGACCAGCCAAATGAATAATTTTCTGCATATGATTTTCGATTTCTTTGAGTTGTTGCTCTTTGATGAATTCCAGGTTTTTGCTGGCTACAAAGCTTCCTTTCCCCGTCACAGAAACAATAAAGCCTTCTTTTTCCAGTTCTTCATAGGCTCGTTTTGTAGTAATTACACTGATTCTAAGTTCTTTAGCCAAAAGTCTCATAGATGGAAGAGCATCTCCTTCATTGAGTTCTCCGGAAATAATCAGTGCTTTTATCTGAGAAACAATTTGTTCATAAATAGGTTGATTGCTTGAGTTACTTATTATTATATTCATTTTCATCACCGCTGTTATATTGTATATATTGATTATACACAATATAAATGCTATTGTCAATATCAATTGGAAGAATGAATCCAATAATTTAATCATTCCTTTGTTATATCATAATTCTGCATTTAATTGTAATCAGAGTTAAGAAAATCTTAAGAATTGTATACGGGGGTTGTTAAGATTTAATTGATATTATTCCTTTAGATGAAATTGAAGGGGTGATATAATATGAAGAAATACATATGCAGGAGTGATTGTGTTGAATATTTTGATTTGTGATGATGATCAGGCAATTGTAGATGGAATAGCGATTTATTTAGAAAATGAAGGGTATAAAATCTTCAAAGCCTATAATGGAATAGAAGCTATAGAAATAGTCCGAGAAAATCAAATCCATCTGATTATTATGGATATTATGATGCCCAAGATGGATGGCATACGAGCGACTATGAAAATTAGAGAGGAAAACAACATCCCTCTTATTATGCTTTCTGCAAAATCTGAGGATACGGATAAAATTCTGGGATTAAATATGGGAGCGGATGATTATGTCACAAAACCTTTTAATCCTTTAGAACTTATTGCCAGGGTAAAGTCTCAGCTTAGAAGATATACAACCCTGGGAAGCCTTGAAACCAAGACCAATGTATATAAAACAGGGGGATTGGTAGTCGATGACGAAAGCAAAACCGTAACTGTAGATGGAGAGGAAATTCGTCTTACTCCGGTGCAGTATAAAATATTAAAGCTTTTAACTGCCAATGCAGGGAGGGTGTTTTCCATAGAGGAAATCTATGAAAAGGCATGGAATGAACCGGCCTTTAACCCAGAAAATACGGTAGCAGTGCATATAAGAAAAATAAGAGAAAAAATAGAAATCAATCCGAAAGAGCCAAAATATTTGAAGGTGGTGTGGGGAATTGGATACAAAGTGGAGAAATTATAGTCATTCCATCGTAACGAAAATAATTACATTTGTGATGGTGATTACATGTTTTACGGGTGTTATTACATCTTTATTAAATATAGCATTATTAGAAAATAATGACATTAAAATGGCTTTTCAAGAAAGTTATTTTCACAGTGTCGGCTATATGTCAGAAACCAATACGATTTTAAGAGATTTAAAAATGCTTACAGAGCAATATAAAAGTGAAGAACATATTTTAAACGGTGGAAGTATTTCAGAAGACGAAATGAGAAATACAGAACTGGAATTATTTTATGATTTTCAAAACAACTCAAAAGACTATAATCCTAATTTAAGCGAAGAGGAAAATTATGATTTGTTTAAAGAGGTATACGCAGATAAGATTATTAAGGCAAAGGAAAAAATGATCAAAGAAGAGCTAAGACAGTATCATTTGCTCCTCAAACGGATAGAAAATTATAAAGGAATTTTATATTACATTAGCGATGGTACTAATATTTATAAGAATACAACCAATATATCAAAAGAATATTTTAAATCCCATCCCTCTTATATGATTTTTGAAAATTATGAACAAGAAGTTTATCCAGTAGCAATTTTTAATAACAGATATTATTATTGGATTGCTTCAATGATTGATCAGGCAGGTATAGATGACCACGTGATGTATATTGCCTTTACAGAAGACTTTATAAATCCCAGAATAGAACAATGGAAGTCCGATAAAGTAATAGCTGCCAATAGTTTATATCGGCTGGGAGGATTTTTGTTGGGATTAATCGTGTCCTTTTTGTATTTAATATGGATTATTGGAAGAAGGTCCTTTAGGGATCAGGAAGTACATTTAAATGTCGTGGATAAATTATATAACGATATCAATTTTGGATTGTGTTTAGGACTAATAATGTTATGGTTTTTACTATTAGACGGTTGGGATATTCGAAATTATCCAATGGCAATCATTCCTATAACTGTACCTATTGCTACAGCGGGTTTAATATTAGTTCTGTCCTTGATCAAGCATTTTAAAAATAGAACTTTTATAAAGCATAGCTTAGTATTTCGAATTTTATATAGTATCTGCCAATTTATAAAGAAAGTATACGATAGCGGAAGCCTTGGACTAAAAGTTGTATTATTAGTAATTGGCTATCCTATTTTAGTGGGAATAACCATCTTTATATTTCCGGTAACGATAGGTGCAGCGGCTTGGCTTGCATTGAAAAAGATAAAAGAGTTTAATGCCATCAAAGAAGGGGTAGAAATCATCAAAAACGGGGATATTCAACATACTATAGAGATTGATAGCAAGGGAGAGTTTAAAAGTCTTGCAGACAATATAAACAGTATTACCGATGGCTTAAAAAATGCTGTAGAAAATGAGCTTAAAAGTGAACGATTAAAAACAGAACTCATTACCAATGTGTCCCATGATATTAGAACGCCTTTAACGGGCATTATCACCTATGTTGGGTTATTAAAGAAGGAAACAGACCCGTCAAAAGTACAAGAATATATTGAAGTACTGGATCAAAGGGCTCAAAGGCTGAAGGTTTTAACCGATGATTTGTTTGAAGCAGCCAAGGCTTCCAGCGGAAATATTCCAACAAATTTAGAGAAAATCAATATTGTTTCGTTAATCACTCAGGGGTTAGGAGAACTGAATGATAAAATTGAAGCCAGTCAGTTGGATTTTAAGATCAATCACCCCAAGGAAGCGGTATATATAAAAGCTGATGGACGATTATTTTGGAGAGCCGTTGAGAATTTATTGTCCAACATATTCAAATATGCCCTACAAGGATCGAGGGTATATATAGATATCGAAGATTTAGGCAATGAAGTACTCCTTACATTTAAAAATATTTCAGCCTATGAGCTTAATATTTCTGCCGATGAATTAATGGAGCGTTTTACAAGGGGAGATGAGTCCAGAAGCAGTGAAGGCAGTGGATTAGGTCTGCCCATTGCTAAAAGCTTGATAGAAATTCAAAAAGGAAGATTTGATATACAAGTTGACGGTGATTTGTTTAAGGTAATGATTTATATGCCAAAGTATTATGAGTAAAATCAAGTGATCTTATAATGTCATAATCCTATTTACCATTATTTTTACTTTTTAATTCAAGAGCCAAAAAGGCTCTTTTTTTATAAGCAATTTTTTATTTGTTGAAAAATTATAAAAAGAATGCCCGTGAAACAGGAAGGGAAAATAACGTTTTCGTTTATATTTTAATTCAATATTGAGAAGAAATGAGTTAATTTAGCTTAGATTCGTTAATACAAAAGAATTGATTTGTGTAAAAAGGAGTTGTTAGATTAGATAGATTTAGGGAAAATTAATACAAATAATTATGTTTAAATCATTTATATTAAGGAATATACACAAAAGCGATATGCAATAAAAGAAAAAGGTTATCAAAAATATATAAATCAGGCAATATAATACAATAATTTGCAAGATAATTTAATGAAAATATTTAAGTAATGATATATACTAATTTAAGTAACAATTTACTTAAATTAAGGAGGTAAAACTATGAAATGGAAAAGGTTATTAAGTTTATTTCTTGTAACCGGAATGGTAATTTCAGCAACTGCTTGCAGTGGTAGTAAGCAAAGTATGACTACAGGAGATCTCGGACAACCAAAAGTGGCAGAAGGAGAAAAAGGAAAAAGCGGTGAATTAGAAGTTCCAGCTATTTATGACATCAAGTTAGGAGAGGATTTTAAAGACCTTAAAGCAGATATTCATATTTTAACACATAGAACAGATATTGTAGATACTGTTTATGCAGGCTATGCAGAAGAATTTAGGAAACTATATCCCAATATTAATATTGAATATGAAGCTATAACGGATTATGCAGAAACAGCTACACTTCGTTTAACAACTGGAGATTGGGGAGATATTTGCTTTATACCAACATCAGTAGATAAAAGTGAATTACCAAACTATTTTATACCTTTTGGAGATGCAGATAAAATTTCTGAGATTTATAATTTCACTAATAATTATCGTTACAGTGGACAAATATATGGGATTCCATATATTGGAGTTGCTCAGGGAATTGTATATAACAAAAAAGTCTTTGAAAAAGCAGGTATTACAGAGTTACCAAAGACTCCAGAAGAATTTTTGAATGCATTACAAAAGATTAAAGATAATACAGATGCTATACCAATGTATTCCAATTTCGCAGCAAAATGGACAATGGGGGCCTGGGATGCATATATTGGAGGAACAGCTACAGGTGATCCAGATTTTATGAATAAGCTTCCACATCTAAGAAATCCATTTTCTAAAAGAGAAAATATGACAGGTCCATATGCAGTTTATTATATTTTATATGAAGCAACAAAAAGAGGTCTTATTGAGGCGGATCCATCCACAACTGATTGGGAAAGCAGTAAGGGTATGATGAACAGAGGTGAAATTGGAACGATGGTTCTTGGTTCATGGGCTGTAAAGCAAATGCAAGAAGCAGACGATCATCCAGATGATGTAGGGTATATGCCATTCCCCATTACAGTTAATGGGAAGCAATATGCTACTGCAGGAGGAGACTATGCATATGGTATAAATAAGGATATTTCTAAAGAAGAACAGATCGCTTCTCTCCTTTATGTTAAATGGCTGCTTGAAGAATCACCTATATTTGAAGATGAAAAAAGTGTTCCAGTACTTAAGAATGCACCAATGCCAAGTATACTCGACTCTTTTGCAGGGGTGGAATTTGTAATTGATAATCCGTCAAAAGAAGGAGAAGAAACATTGTTTGATGATATTAATAATGAATCTGAAGTTGGAATCAACAACAATGACTATAAAGTTTGTCAAATTCTAGAACATGCTTTATATGGTACAAAAGCCTTTGATGATATTATGAATGAATGGAATGAAAAATGGTCTAAGGCTCAGGAAAAATTGAATATTGAAATTTACGAGAAATAGATTTTACGAGAGAATGTATTATATAAATCAGGGCTAACTTCTATTTCATATTTGTAGATTCTTTATCACAGTTGGGGTGGGATTTGGTCAGATCCACTCTATTATTGATTTTGAACTCATTTAATATGCGGATAAGACTCTGCCTATTTGCAGCTTACTATTTTTATACGGGGTGAAATTTCGATGAAAGAAATAAATGAACAATTGAAGAAGATTTACTATGGAGCATATCGCATTTGCGAAACTGAGGATAGATATTTACAAACATTTCAATATACTCAGCAGCAGATGGAGTATTTTAAGCAAATTTCGGAAGAATGGTATGCCAGATCTAAGGCTTCTAATGCAAAAACCCTTGAGTTTACTACAAGTGCAACACAATTTTCTTTTGAGTACAAATTTATATGGATTGAATCAGAGGATTCTATTGAACTTGCAATTGACGGATTGATCACAAAAATATATTACGTAAAAGATTTAGAGAAAGAGGGAAAATTATCTTTTGAAATGCCTGCCGGAGAAAAGAAAGTCGTAGTCTATTTGCCTGTTGATGCCACCATTCTGATACGCAATTTTGAGATCAATGGAGATGTGCTTCCTGTGGAAAAAAAGGAGAAAGTTCTGTGGATGGGAGATTCTATAACACAAGGTTGTGGTCCATTACGTTCCGGGCAGACCTATGTCAGTGTGGCTAATCGTTTGCTTAACTATGATATTATTAATCAGGGGATAGGTGGATACGTATATGATAAAAATATACTTGTTCCTATGGAAGGATATTCTCCTGATAAAATTATTGTTGCATTGGGAACAAATCAATACAGAACAGAAAGTATGGAGGCTATAGAAGAATATTATGAAAGATTATCAGAAGTTTATGGGAATACGCCAGTACTTTGCATCACACCAATTTGGAGAGGGGACTTGCCAGATGCAGAGGAGGTACTTGCAGAGTTTTGTCAAAAGATTAAAGAGATCTGTGCCAAGTATTCCAATATTACTGTAATTGAAGGTTTTAGCCTTGTACCCCATGCATCCGAATATTTCGTAGACAATCTCCATCCTAATGCACTTGGTTCAGAGGTCTATGGAAGAAACCTTGTATTGGCAATGCAGGAAGTAAGATTTTAAGATTTAATAAATCTGCAAATTAATGTATAGGGGAGGGGAAAATATGTTTGCAAAAAAAATAAAAAGGTTTTATGCAGTTTTATTAATTTGTGTCATGATAGGAACGTTATTGCCTGTAAAATGGACTTTTGCTTTAGATAAGGAGCTTTTAAAATTTGAATTTAGCTCTCCTGATGACATTATTTCATGGACTAATGGAGGATCTTGGGAATATTCCGGGAGATTAGATATTGGCTATGATGATGTCCTAAAGGCAATGAAGGTTGATTTGGATTATTCCAACAATGCAAATGCCTCATGGAGCGAAGCCAAAATAGCCTGTAGTTTTCCGTCAGAACAAGATTTGTCAGGATATAATCAAGCATCATTTGATTTCATTTATGATCCTGCTCAGATGACAAAAGGATCTTTTGCAATTAAGTTAGTAGCAGGAAATAAAGATGCAATAAGTTCTGTTGAACTGGTCAATGCTCAAGATTATGGAAACGGACTTAAAAAGGTTACAGTGGTTTTAGAATTTAAAAATGATGAAAATAGGGTGTCAGATTTAATCCTTGGCATAGTAGGTCAGAATACAGATTATAAAGGTGCAGTATATATAGACAATATCACATTTGCATATAAAGAAGTAGAAGATATGTATGTTGTAGCAACAAAAAGTATAATTGAACAAACGCCAATTTCTGTAAATAAAGATTCAATCGTTGCCAATGGAATTACTCAAAAGACACCGGATAAAGTAAAACTTGTAGATGATAAGGCAATTAAGGCAACAGCGCAGTTATACGCATATCTTGAAGCGATTGGAAAAACAGATTCAGTACTGTTTGGCCATCAAAATGATATTAATCACAAAGCTGGCAGTGTTAGCGGAGGAACTGAATCGGATGTTAAGGATATAACAGGTTCTATAGCAGCGGTATATGGTGTGGATAGTCTTTCTCTTACAGGAGCTGATTTTGATTCGATTAGTTGGGAAACACCGTTGGCAGAACGTGTAGCTGCTGTAGCAGAAGGTACAAAGAAGGCGGTTGAACAAGGAGCAATTGTCGCACTTACTTCGCATATGCCTAATTTTGAAATAATCGCTAAAAGAGTAGAGAATCAGAAGCCAGGGGATCATACATCGGACACAGTAGGAATATTGGAAGATGGAAGTTACAACTTTTCTGGTTATTCTTCACCAGTATTGACTGGAGATATTGTAACCAGAATTATGCCTGGACAAGATTTAAACAAATATTATACGGCATATTTAGACATGATTGCCGCTTATGCAAAAGCGCTTGAAAAGGACAATATCAGTGTATTGTTCAGGCCTTTTCATGAAAATACAGGAAGCTGGTTCTGGTGGGGCAAAGCTTTTTGTGATGCAGAAGCATATAAAAATTTATACAGATATACTGTAGAATATCTGAGGGATGAAAAAGATATACACAACTTTATTTATGTTTATGGACCTGGCAGCGAAGCGAACAGTGTTGAAGACTATGAAGAACGTTATCCCGGGGATGAATATGTAGATATGGTTGGATTTGATATGTATCATTCACAGCCTGCAGAAGGGGACTTATTTATTAAATATCTAAAAGATCAAATTAACATTGTTGGCACGTTTGCAAAACAGCATAATAAATTATTTGCAGTGACAGAAACAGGAGTAGCCAATGGTAATCTGGCACTTCTTAAAACAGGGAATGAAAGAAAAGATTGGTTCAATGAAGTGTTAGAAGCTGTGGCTCCATCCGAAGCTTGTTATTTTTTAGTTTGGGCGAACTGGGGAGAAGATGGTGCCTTCTATACGCCATATGTAACAAGTAAAGCAGGTAATACAATTAAAGGGCATGAAATGTTGGATTATTTTATTGATTTTTATAATGACGGGCGTTCTGTCTTTGCCAAAGAAATGGGGGATTTTTCAGAAATAGAAGTTACTGTTGATTCAAATGATAAGGTATATGGTTATTTTAGATCACCTGTTTCCGGCAGCTATGCGCTGGATACAATGGATGTTGAAGCAAGTGTATTTAATATTGATGATGAAAGTAATACAGATGTGAAATTTGTTGCAAAAAATAAAGCTGGTGACTTGATACAAGAAGTTCCGGCAATAAAAAAATCGGATAACAGATATTCTGCACAATTAACGAAAGAGCAAATTGCACAGCTTGGAGAAACGTCCGGGACCCTTGCTTTGGTTGTTAATGATGAAGTGATAAGTAAGATTAATCTTAAATATAATATGCAGAAACCAGTTGTTGATCCTTTTGTCATTGGCAGTTTCGAAGATTACTATGGTGAAGATTTGATTTTAAGATCCGTTTGGAATACAGGAAATGGTACAGGGTGTACAGTTGAACCTTCGTTGTCAGAGACGAATAAATATGCGGGACAATATGGTTTGGAATTCAAGTATAAACTTATTGCAGGCGGATATGCTGGAGTAGTTAAAACTATAGAAACGGACTGGTCCAGCAAGAATGCATTGCAGTTATGGATATTGCCTGATGGCAAGAAGCAAAAAGTCGTTATCCAGGTTCAATCTGCAGGAGAGGCTTTTGAAGTATACCTTAATGAATATCCTGAATTTAATGGTTCAACAGAACCTATGCTTGTGACGATTCCGTTTTCAAGTTTTGCAGGAAGAGACAATAAAAATGCTATTTTTGATCCGAGTAATATTCAAAGTTTTGGGTTATGGTGTAATGCTATTTTGCCTGAAGGGGCAGATAGTCAGATATTTGTGCTGGAATCTGTGATATATTATGATGAGATTAAAGCAGTTACTTCTGATGTAGCAAAAGTTACCTTTACTCCAATAAATTAAAATATTTACGTATATGAAGAAATAGTTCCTTGTCTAAAATGATAGACAAGGAATTATTTTGTTTAATTGATAAATAAATTAAATTTAGCTTGATTCAATTGCTAAATTAGCTTGATTTAATGATTAGAGTAAGTTAGAATATAGTAAAACAGGATTCTTATTCGAAATTTTAAGTAAGAATTATTTTGGATTGTTTTATAAAAAATGTATTCTTATTTTAGATTCTATGGATTATGCAATAAAGGAGATAATGTATGGCTAAATCAGTGAGATTAATAGATATCGCCAAGAAATTAGGAGTTAGCAATGTAACGGTTTCTAAAGCTTTAGCAGATAAAGACGGCGTAAGTGAAGAAATGCGGCAGAAAATTAAGGCCTTGGCGGCAGAGATGGGATATAAACCAGCATCTGTGTCAAAACCTAAAACAGGCACTGGAAACATAGGAGTCCTTATTCCTTCTCGGTTTATTGAGAAAGCTGGGTCATTTTATTGGACTATGTATGAGGAAGTTATTACGAAATTGAGTGCCAATGGCTATTATGGCATTATAGAAAAATTAACTCAGGAAGACGAGGATTCCAAAAAACTTCCTAAGATGATACAGGATCATAAAGTGGATGGAGTAATTATTATTGGTCAGACAAAGGATAGGTATTTGGATTTTCTCTGGAATTCAGGGACTGTTCCAATTATGTGTATGGATCATTATAATACCCACATGGAGTATGATACAGTGATTTCAGATGGTTACTATGGAATGTACGTTTTGACGAATTACTTAATAAAAATGGGTCACAAAGATATTGCTTTTGTAGGAACTCCTCTTGCGACGAGCAGTATTACAGACAGATATTTTGGTTATCAAAAAGCTTTGCTTGAAAATGGAATAAAGTTGAGAGAGGAATGGATTATACCGGATAGAGTCAGAGAAACGAATATATGCTTTGAAATAACTTTACCAGAAAAGATGCCTACTGCTTTTGCCTGTAATTCTGATTTTACTGCCAGTATGCTCATTAAAAAATTAGTGGAAAAAGGATTATCAGTTCCCAAAGATGTATCTGTAGTTGGATTTGATGATTATCTCTTCCCTAATGTGACGGATTTAAAGATAACATCCTATGCTGTGGACATGGATAAAATGGCAGGTTTATGTGTGAAGACATTACTTAAAAAAATAAAAGGAAAAGATTATGTTAAAGGCGTTCAGATTGTAACGGGTCATATGGTTATAAAAGAAAGTGTAAAAAACTTGAATGCAAGAAATAGCAGAGAAAGTTAATCCTAACGTTCTCTGCTATTTTTTTGTTTGTCTGTATAACATGGATTTTATTCTTCCAGGTACTGTATTGCATTTGAACGGCAAAGTTTTCGGTAATGCATAGGAGTAACGCCTGTGGATTTTTTGAAAAGATTGATAAAGTGATTAATATTTTCTATGCCAACTTTTAATGCAATTTCATTAATAGTATCATCAGTATTTCTAAGAAAAGATTTTGCAGCTGAAATTCTCTGCAGAATTAAATAGTTGATCGGAGAATGATTTAAAAATTTTGTAAAATCACGAATAAGTTTATATTTACTGATGTGATATTGTTTCGCAAGTTCTTCTAAATTGTACTGCTCTCTGTATTTTTCATCGAATAATTTTTTTATTTCTAAAATATAGGCTGGTATTTTATTTAAACGGTCCAAATCCTTTTCTTTTGAAACAATTAATTGTGTGAGTAAATCAGTTATCAGTTTGGAAGCGATCATCTCCTGGGTCTCTGTAATAGATGTATAGCATTCAAATATTTTTTTAACGATAGAAATGAGACTGATATCTGAAATATTAGGGCATACAACGTAATCATCCTGATGATACAGCTTGTAATAGGCCAAGAGACTTGGACCATTAATAAACAGAGCTTTGAAATGCCAATGCTTTAATTTTTGTGCACTTAATACAGAGTAATTATTACAGTCAAAGAAGGCAAAGGAATCAGGATTTAAAATATATGTTTTCTCTTTATAGTTTAATTGCCCCTGACCTTCTACAGTATGCAATAAGCAATACATATCGAGAGGCTGCAACGCCAGATAAAATGGAAATGTAACGAAAGTATTTATTAATAATTTGGCAAAATACCAATGCTTTTCTGCAAAAGGAGAAACATCGATTAATTGCAAAAGATTTTGATCTATGGTGTGAGAGGTTAAATTTGAATGTTCTTTGAGGTAATTGATTAAGTTTTGAAAATAATCTTCAAACATATTGACTCCTCTTTCAGATTTATAGTGTTGATTATATTATATTTTTTTATTGAGCATCAATCAAGTTAATTTAACTTAATTATCATAAATTAAATTTGTTAAATAAAGATAAGTATATATATCAAAAAAGGGAAAACAAGACATAGGTAGATTGAATAGACACAAAAAAATTAATTAAACTTGCTGTTTTTAAACTATTAATCCTAAGGGATATACACAAACACAATAGTGAATAAAAGAGAAAAGTTGGTCAAAATATATAAAGTGTGCAATATAGTATGATAATTTGCAATATAATAGGATGTATTTTTTTAAGTAATGTTTTATACTAATTAAGTAATAATTAAGTTAAAAACGGGAGGTAAAAATTATGAAGCTGAAAAAATTTTTAAGTTTGCTTCTGGTGACAGGAATGGTTATCTCAACAGTTGCATGCAGCGGAAATGGACAAAATACAACATCAGATACGGCTGAACAATCAAAAGTGACAGAAGATGGTAAGCAACAGAGTGGAGAATCAGAAGTTCCAGCGATTTATGACATCAAATTAGGCGAAGATTTTAAAGATTTAAAAGCAGATATTCATGTTTTAACGGACAGGACAGATATTGCAGACACTGTTTATGCAGGTTATGCAGAAGAATTTAAAAAGTTATATCCCAACATTAATGTTGAATATGAGGCTATAACAGACTACGCAGAAGCCGTTACGCTTCGTTTAACAACAGGAGACTGGGGAGATATTTGCTTTGTTCCGACATCAGTAGATAAAGATGAGTTCCCCAATTATTTTATTTCTTTTGGTGATGCGGACAAAATTTCTGAGCTTTATAATTTCGCAAGTAGATATCGTTATGACGGACAGATTTATGCAATTCCAAATGGCGGAAATGCTCAGGGGATAGTGTATAACAAAAAAGTTTTTGAAAAAGCAGGGATTACAGAGATGCCAAAAACACCGGATGAATTCTTGGATGCCTTGCAAAAAATTAAAGACAATACGGACGCTGTTCCAATGTATTCAAATTTCGCAGCAAAATGGACAATGGGAGCCTGGGATGCTTATATCGGAGGATCTGCTACAGGAGATCCGGACTTTATGAATAAACTTCCACATCTAAGAAACCCATTTTCAAAAAGAGAAGATATGACAGGTCCATATGCCGTTTATTATGTTTTATATGAAGCAACAAAAAGAGGGCTTATTGAAGATGACCCATCTACAAGTGACTGGGAAAGCAGTAAGGGTATGATGAACAGAGGTGAAATCGGAACAATGGTTCTTGGCTCCTGGGCTGTAAAACAAATGCAGGAAGCAGGAGACAATCCCGATGATGTAGGCTATATGCCATTCCCTATTACGGTTAACGGAAAGCAGTACGCTACTGCAGGAGGAAATTATGCATATGGCATCAATAAAGACATTTCTAAAGAAAGACAAATTGCTTCTCTGATTTATGTCAAATGGTTGCTTGAAATGTCACCCATATTTGAAGATGAAGGAAGTATTCCGGCACTTAAGAATGCACCTATGCCAAGTGTGCTTGACTCTTTTAAAGGAGTAGAATTTGTAATTGATAACCCACCAAAAGAAGGAGAAGAAACATTGTTTGATGATGTGAACAATGAATCCGAAATTGGAATCAACAATAACGACTACAAAGTTTGCCAAATTCTGGAACATGCTTTGTATGGCACCAAATCTTTTGATGACATTATGAATGAATGGAACGAAAAATGGTCCAAGGCTCAGGAAAAACTGAATGTTGAAGTTTACCAATAACAGACTTCAGGAGAGGACAAATACATGAGTCAGAGGCTGCTTCTGACTCATGTTTATAATAGGAGGGGCATTATGGAGCAAAAAGACGTGAGTGAATTGGTTGTAAAAAAAACATTTAGTTTTAAAAAGTGGATCAAGAGTATGGAAGCACAACGTATATTGGTCATCGTAACTTTTATGTTTGTGCCATTGCTGCTTCTCATTGTTTTTACTTATCTTCCTTTTTTTAAAATGGTCCAATTCAGCTTTTATGACATGAAATATATTGGTGCAAGAAAATGGGTAGGTCTGCAAAATTATATAGATGTTTTTAAACGGGACGATTGCTTTAAAGCATTGAGCTTAAGCCTTTATTATATAGGAGGAGCTTTTGTTCAGTTAGTTTTGGCCTTATATTTTGCGACAATTTTAAGTTTTAAAACCAGAGGAGCGTCTTTCTTTAAAGGAGCAATGTTTTTTCCGTATTTGGTTTGTGGTATAGCTGTTGGTTTTATTTTTAGATTCTTTTATACAAGAGGATATGTATTGGACACCATTCTGACATGGATTGGATTTGATTTGGAAAGTTTACCGTATTGGTTAAAAGACACACGGATTAATAATATATCCCTGGTAGCTACATCTGTCTGGAGATATTTAGGACAGAATATGGTTCTTTTCCATGGTGCGATCATGTCTGTGGATAAAGAAATGTACGAAGCAGCAGATCTGGATGGAGCTAATAAATGGCAAAGATTCAGATACATTATTTTACCAAGTATTAAGACCATTGTTGTATTAAATATGATTCTCTCCATTAGCGGATCATTGAGTGCATTTGAGCCGCCTTATGTTATTACCAATGGTACCATGGGAACAGGTACGTATTTCGTAATTATGCACAGAATTGCCCATGAAAATCAGAAAGTAGGTTTGGCTTCTGCTATGGCGGTTGTGCTTTTCGGAATTATTATTTTATGTACTATAGTGCAAAAGCTCGTTATTAATTGGCTATTTACCGACGGAGATGAAGATGAAAGCAAGGCAGCCAAAAAACAGAAAAAGTTCAGTTTTCTAGAGGTGCAAAAAGGGGTAGAGAGATGAGTGCTATGAAAAAATTTGAAAAATATTTATTGGGATTTTTAAAATATGCCTCTTTGTGCTTGGGTGTATTTTTCACGACGATTCCTGTAATTGTTTGTATTTTCACTGCTTTTAAAACGGAAAAAGAGTATGCATCGACGAATGTTATGACGTTTCCAAAGAGTTGGACTAACTTTGAAAATTTTATTGTTGCATGGAAAAAAGCCAATATGTTGGTAGCGTTCAGGAATACATTCATCGTATTAATTGTTGTACTTACAGGGTCTGTTTTGATTGGAGCCATGCTTGCATATATATTAAGCCGATTTAAATTTCGTGGAAATGGATTGATAAGAAATCTGTTTTTGTTTGCAACATTAATTCCAGGAATCGCAACGCAGGTTACTGTATATGAAATTATGTACGGCTTAGGACTGATCAATAAATTATATGGATACATTATTGTTATGTTAGGAACAGATGTTATTTCCATATATATATTCATCCAATTTTTTGAGAACATCCCTAAGTCTTTGGATGAATCTGCCATTGTAGACGGATGCAGTTATTTTGGAATATTTTTTAAAATTTTATTTCCTCTTTTAAGACCTGCTATTGTTACAGTTATGATTTTAAAAGGAGTAGGTGTTTACAATGAATATTATATGGCTAATTTATACCTGCATTCCAAAGAACTTGTAACCGTATCCACTTCCCTATATATATTTACCGGACCTTATGGAAACCAATATAACTACATTACTGCAGGTGTACTGATTACAATGTTACCGGCACTTATTATATTTATTCTGTGTCAGAAACAAATTTACAGTGGATTAACGATGGGTGCTGTAAAAGGATAAAATGATTATGTTTGAAAAGGAGAGCTAAGAAAATATGAATGACGTGAAATTAATCTGCCCACAGGTAAAAAATATGCCATGGCAAGATCCCCCTGAGAAAATCCTTAATGCTCCGTTTTGGAGATATAAAAGTAATCCTATTATAGGAAGAAATCCAGTAAAAAATGTAGCCAGAATCTTTAATAGTGCAGTAATACCCTATGAAGATGCATTTATTGGTGTTTTTCGTGGTGAACAAGTAAATGGAATTCCACACATTTACTTGGGAAGAAGCAAAGATGGAATACATTGGGAATTTGAAGAAGAAAAAATTCTGTTTGAAGATGAAGATGGAAATCCATTTATGCCAAGATACGCCTATGATCCACGACTGGTTAAAGTAGAAGATACTTATTATCTGATTTGGTGTCAGGATTTTTATGGTGCAGCGATTGGTATGGCAAAAACAAAAGACTTTAAAAAATTTGTAAGAATTGAAAATCCATTTCTTCCTTTTAATCGTAATGCGGTATTATTCCCACGAAAAATCAACGGTAATTTTGTAATGCTCAGCCGACCCAGTGACAGTGGCCATACACCCTTTGGTGATATTTTTGTGAGTGAAAGTCCTGATATGGTTTATTGGGGCAAACACCGTCATGTTATGTCAAAAGGAGAAGAATGGTGGCAGTCTCTAAAGATTGGAGGTGGGGCGGCTCCTATTGAAACGACTGAAGGATGGTTATTATTCTACCATGGAGTTACTGGTACTTGTAACGGCTATGTGTACAGCATGGGTGGTGCAATATTAGATATTAACCAGCCTTCTGTTGTAAAATACAGATGTGAAAATTTCTTGCTGACCCCGGAAGAGTGGTATGAAGAGCAGGGTTTTGTACCGAATGTTGTTTTTCCTTGTGCAACGATTTGTGATGGAGAGACAGGAAGAATTGCCATTTACTACGGAGCAGCAGACAGTTATGTTGGTTTAGCATTTACTACAGCAGACCAAATTGTCAAATATATTAAAGAACATAGCGTTTTAAGAAAAACGGATACAGAAATCGGCAGAAGATAGAGAAGAAAGATGGAATAAAACCATATGATTCGTTTCAAGGTGAAACGAATCATATTTATATTTACGTAAAAAAGGATTGAACTGGAAAAGGAGATGGATATATGGGTATAACGTATTATGAAAAAGACAGAGTGTTTAAATTAGACACCCCATCCACCACTTATTTAATAGGAATTGTAGATGATGAAAATTTTGTAGGACATATGTACTACGGCAAAAGAATTGAAGATCACAGGCTTTATCATTTAATGCGTATTGATGAACCCCCTTATGTACCTTCTAAAAACAACAGGGACAGAGTTTCTTTTTTGGACAGTTTTCCAATGGAATATCCAACCCATGGTCTTGGAGATTTTAGAGAAGATTGTTTGCAGGTGCGTACAAAAGAAGGGCATACTGCGGTTTCCCTTTCTTATGTTTCCCATAACATTTATAAAGGAAAAACCAAATTAGAGAAATTGCCAGCTACCTTTGGGAATGCAGATCAATGTACAACACTGGAATTAGTTTGCAGAGATTTTGTTTTAAATCTGGAAGTTGTGCTAATCTACACAACCTTTGAAGATGTGGATGCCATAACAAGAAGCGTAAAAATTAGAAATTGCAATAAGGAGGATATCTTTCTTACCAAAGTACTTTCTTCCTGTGTGGATTTCGACAATATGGATTTTGATATGATTACACTTCATGGTTCCTGGGCAAGGGAACGACACGTGCAAAGAAAAAAGATTGGGTATGGGAAGCAAAGTACTTCTTCCGTTCGAGGGGAATCCAGCCACCAAGATCATCCGTTTATTGCACTGGCAACTCCAAATACCACAGAAGATACAGGAGAAGTGTATGGATTCCATTTTGTATACTCCGGGAATTTTATTGCACAGGCAGAATTGACTCAATTTGATACAGTACGGACAGTTATAGGAATACATCCAATGGATTTTTCCTGGAGATTAAGAGAAGGGGAAGTTTTCACAGCCCCTGAAGTTGTTCTGGTATATTCTGATACCGGTATTGGAGGGATGACAAGAACTTTCCATGACTTATACCGCAATCATCTGATTCGTGGAAAATTCAAAGACAAAAAACGTCCAGTCTTAATCAATAATTGGGAAGCCACCTATTTTGATTTTGATACAGAAAAACTCCTTAGCATTGCAAGAGAAGCTTCAAAGCTGGGAATAGAGATGTTGGTAATGGATGATGGATGGTTTGGCAACAGAAACAGCGATAACTCTTCATTGGGAGACTGGGTAGTTAATGAAAATAAGATTAAGGGTGGAATTAAATATTTAGTGGATGAAGTCAATAAATTAGGCATGGAATTCGGCATTTGGTTTGAACCAGAAATGATTTCACCAGATTCAGATTTATATCGATCACATCCCGACTGGGCTATCCAAATTCCAGGGCGGACAGGAAGTCTGTGCCGTAATCAGTATGTCCTGGATTTATCCAGAGAAGAAGTGCGAGATTACGTATATGAAAGTCTCCGAAAGATATTAAAAAGTGCAAACATCACTTATGTAAAATGGGATATGAATCGTCAGCTTACTGATATGGGAAGTTTTAAATTAGATGCAGAATCCCAGGGAGAACTATATCATCGATATGTATTGGGGGTATATGAATTACAGGAAAGGCTCATAACTGAATTTCCTCATGTATTGTTAGAGAATTGCTCAGGAGGCGGAGCAAGATTTGATCCCGGAATGCTTTATTATAGTCCCCAGATTTGGGCTTCAGATGATACAGATGCTATTGAAAGACTAAAAATCCAGCAAGGAACAGCTATGCTTTATCCCCTTTCTGCCATAGGTGCTCATGTAAGTGATTGTCCGAATCATATTGTAGGAAGAAATACACCTTTTCAAACCAGAGGTTATGTTGCTTTGGCCGGAACATTCGGGTATGAATTAGATATTACTAAGATTTCTCAAGAAGACAGAGAGATGATTCCAAAACAAATTGAAATGTATCATAAATACAATGATTTAATAAGAACTGGAGATTACTATAGAATCGCAAATTATGCAGAAAATCATCAGTATGATTGCTGGCAGGTGGTGTCAAAAGATAAAAATGAGACGTTAATAACTTATATTCAAGTTTTAGCAAGACCCAACCATCATAGCAGAAGAATTCGTCTTAAAGGACTGGATAAAAAGAAAATGTACAGAATCGAAGGAACCAATGAGATATATTCAGGTGCGGCTCTTATGTATGCAGGTATTAATATAGAAGGGTTAAGAGGAGATTATCAAGGAAAACTGATACATCTCGTTGCACAATAAGGAGTATGTATACGAAGGATATATTTAGGATACCGTAATACCTTTAATATGATATTGGATTTAATCCAGAGAAGAGGGATATATCAATGAACAAGATAAAAGCTTTTTTTAAGCGATATCCTTTCAATTTCACAAAGAAAAATATCACATCAAGATCAAATGCTCCTGAACCTAAAAAAATGAAAAACAGTTTAATCAGACAGATGACATTGATGCTGTTAAGTGTCGTACTCATTCCAGTGATGGTTGCTACTTATATTGCATCAGAGACAGCAACCAATGCACTTGTCAGTGAAGCCAAAGCCCAGTTGGCAGAATCCAATATAAAAACAACTCAGTATTTTGAATTGATTTTAAGGCAAATAGAGAATTCCAGAGCACAAATCCTTGTAGAATCAGAAATTAAAGAATTTTTGAAAACCTTGAAAGAACAATCAACAGAAGAAGCTAAAAAGAATATTTACAGAATTTGGGACAATCTAAAAAGAGTAGGCAATACCAATGAATACATCGATGGGATATATATTGTTTCTGAGACTGGTCATCTTGTAGGATATCCCCAAATATTTGGTACAGTGGATATAAAAAAACTGGAGGCAGTAGAATGGTACCAAAAGGTCAAAAAAAGCAATAAACCTGTTTGGATCGATGATCATGAAGAAGGGATCGGCAAAAATTCCAACAGCAGTGCTGTTAAATATATTACTTCTTATGGAAGCTTTATTAAAGATGGCAGATTGGAATATGCATTTTTAATGGATGTAAATGAAGTTCAGTTAAAAAAAGCTTTGGAAACTGTACATAGAAGCGATAATATTTACCGTACTTATGTCATTACCCCTACTGGGAAAGTGGTATCCCATGATAAAGAAGCAGTGGGAGAAATGCAAATATTTGAGGAAATTAAAGAACGGGCAGAAGAAAAAGCACAAGATGTTTTTGTTGGGACGGACAACGAAGAAAGATTTGTTATATCCTATACAAAAGCGCAGGACAGCTGGATTATTGTGAACACGGTAAATGAAGAGGATGTAATTTCCTCTGTAGGTTCCATGGAAAAAGATCTTTTGCTTTTAGGTTTTGTATTTGCTGTTATCGCCGTGGGTATTGGGATGCTTTTCACTTTTAAGATTACCAATACAATGAAAATGATTATGATTAAAATGAAACAGGCTGCAAAAGGTGATTTAACTGTCAAAGCTCATGTCAATCGAAATGATGAACTTAAAATCCTTTCTGAAACTTTTAATGAAATGGTAAAGCAAATTCGTGAATTGGTTTGCCAAAGTTCAAAAGTGGCTTATGAAGTTAATACTTCTTCCAGTAATATTTCATGTCGTGTAAGAGAATCAACAAAGATTGCTTCTGATATCGAAAATGCTATTCATGAAATGGCAGAAGGGGCATGTAATCAGTCAGAACAAGTTGAAAAAATCGTTCATTTGGTTGAATCCTTGTCTCAAAAAACTGATCTTGTAGTAAAGTGTATTGAAGACGTTAACAGAACTTCTGAAAATGTGCAGATGATTACCAATAAGGGTATTGATACGACTCAAGTTTTAATACATAAAAATGAGGACGTCAATGAAGCGACTAAAGAAGTTGTGAAAGCCATGAATTACTTGGGGAATGATATGCAGGATATAAAACAAATTGTGCTTATTTTAAAAGAGATTTCAAAAAAGATACATTTACTGTCCTTAAATGCGTCTATTGAAGCAGTCAGGGCAGGAGAAGCAGGCAAAGGATTTTCAGTGGTTGCGAATGAAGTAAACAAGTTGGCAGATCAATCAGCCCAATCTACAAAAGAAATTGAAAACATTATAGAACGCATTCTGGTACAAACTCAAAAATCCATGGATGCGGTAAAAAGAGCAGAAGGTATCAACAGAAATCAACATGATGCAGTAAAAAGTACAGTGAATGAATTTGCTGAGATTAAGAATATCTCCTGTCAGTTGAACGGACAGATTGGAGATATACTCCATGAAGTAAAAGAAATGAATGATTTTAAAGAAAAAGTTGAAGAAGCCATACATATGATTTCCAGTGTGTCCCAAATGACAGCGGCATCCACAGAAGAAATAACTGCTTCCGTTGCAGACCAGAATGGATTTTTAGAAAAGATTCTGACAGATATAGAAATACTTGCATCTAAGGCAGATGAATTAGCAGCCAGCTTAAAAGATTTTACAGTTGAAGACATATAATTTATTTTTGCTCAGCCAATATGGCAAACAATAAAGTATATTGCCTAGAATTTTGCAACGAAAAAGGAGTCAGAAAATGGAGTACATTAAAGGATTTACATTTGGATGGGGCAATAAGAAAGGGGATTTTTTGAGTTGTCAAGCGAAGGAGTCCCTTCGTCAGCTAAAGGAAAGAACTAATAGCAATTATGTCATTTTTGCCTTAGGGGCGCTTCAGGATACTCCTCATACAACAGAGATTGATTATACAGGAGATCATATGGTGAGTGATGAAGAACTCATTCATATGATTGAATATGCAAGAGAACTGGATTTAAAAGTGATTTTAAAACCAACGGTGAATGTCAGAAATGGTACATGGAGAGCGCATATTAATTTTTTTGACCATGATGTACCTTGTGAACCTAAATGGAAAGACTGGTTTTTAAGTTATACAAAATACCAGTGCCATTATGCAGAGATTGCTCAAAAAAGTAATTGCGAAATGATGATTGTAGGTTGTGAAATGGTTCAATCAGAACGCAGAGAAAATGAATGGAGACAGCTAATTAGAGAAGTTAAAAAAATCTATCATGGTCTGATATCCTACAATACGGACAAATACCAGGAAAACTATGTAAAATGGTGGGATGCCGTTGATGTGATTTCATCCAGCGGATATTATCCCATTGATTGCTGGAATGAGCAATTAGAGCGAATTGAGAAGGTGGTAAAAAAATATAACAAGCCATTTTTCTTTGCAGAAGCCGGATGCCCAAGCCGAACAGGCTCTGGGCATATCCCTAATAATTGGGAGCATGTAGGCGAGACAAATCTACAAGAACAAGCAGAGTACTACAAAGTAATGTTTGAAAAAACAAGAGATAAAGAGTGGCTTAAAGGGTTTGGATTGTGGGACTGGAGTACTTATTTGTACCCGGAAAATAAAGCGATTTACGATAATGGATACGATGTTTTTGGAAAACCCGCTGAAAAAATTATTTACGGTTTTTACTCAAACATTGTATAACTTAAAAGAATATTGCCAGATAGTACTGGAGTACCATAAGATGTAGGGAGGAGATTGAGTGGGACAACTCAAGCAGGAAATAGAGAAGCAATTGACAGATAAAATTTTGCCTTTCTGGATGAAATTAAAAGATGAAGAGAATGGCGGTTTTTATGGAGAAGTAGATTATGATTTAACTATAAATAAGGAAGGTCCCAAGGGTGGCATTGCAGCAGCAAGATTTTTATGGTCTTTTTCAGCTGCTTATAGAGTTACAATGAAAGAAGAATATCTTTCTTATGCACATCATGCCTATAGATTTTTAAGTCAAAAAGCAATAGATCCTGTACATAAAGGTTTATACTGGATGTTAGACCATAAAGGAAATCCAATAGATACAAGAAAACATATCTATACACAGGCCTTTGGTATATATGCTTTAAGTGAATTCTATAGAGCCTTTAAACATCCTGAAGCTTTAAAATTGGCCCGGGAGCTTTATGAACTCATTGAAACCAAAGGCTATGATGAACACACTAAAGCGTATAAAGAAGAGTTTAATCGGGAATGGATTGAGAGATCCAATGAAATGCTTAGTGAACATGGACTAGTATCAGACATTACAACTAATACCCATCTTCATGTATTGGAGGCGTACACAAATTTGTACAGAGTTTGGCCTTCACAGCAACTAAAAGAAAAATTAACAAATCTGGTTTATACTTTTTATCAAAAAATATACGATCATGAAACCAAGTTTCAAAAAGTGTTTTTTGATAAAAAGTGGCAGGAACTTATGGATTTAAAATCCTATGGGCATGATATAGAAGCGAGCTGGTTGCTGGACGAAGCCGTAAAAGTATTGGATTTAAAGGATGAGAACATTTCAAAAATGATTATAGATATTGCTTATAATATCGCAGAGCATGGGGTACTAGAAGATGGTTCCGTTGCCAATGAAGAAAAAGAAGGTAAAGTGGATTGTACCCGTGTTTGGTGGGTTCAGGCAGAATCCATGGTAGGATTTTATAATGCCTATGAAAGAACAGGGGACAAAAAATTTCTGAATTTAGTCGATAATTTATGGAAATACACCAAAGAAAATCTTATTGATTCAAGGGATGAAGGAGAATGGTTCTGGTCTGTAGAACCTGATGGGAAGCCAACTAAGAGGCCTGTAGCGGAGCCTTGGAAAACCCCATATCACAATTCAAGATTTTGCCTAGAGATGATTGAAAGGATGAGCAGATGATGATTCATGAAAAATATTACGAACTGCTTGAGCAACAAGAAAAGTTACTTACAAGAAAAAATGAAAAAAATGAAATTTTCTATAATGGAGTTTATGACCGGTATAAATACCCTGTAATCACACGTCATCATATTCCTATAGAATGGAGATTTGATTTAAGCAAAGAAGACAATCCATACTTTATGGAAAGGTTAGGGGTTAATGCTGCATTTAATCCCGGTGCTATTTATCTTGATGGAAAGTATTATTTGGTTGTACGGGTGGAAGGTTTGGACAGAAAATCTTTTTTTGCCATTGCAGAAAGTGATAATGGTATTGATAATTTCCGTTTTATTGGAGAACCGATTATTTGGGAAGATATTGATAAGGAAGAAACCAATATCTACGATATGCGTCTGGTAAAACATGAGGATGGATGGATTTACGGCATTTATTGCTCAGAAAGTAAAGATCCTGATGCCCCCGCTCATGATACTTCCAGTGCAGTTGCACAGGCAGGACTTGTGAGAACGAAAGACCTGAAAAACTGGGAAAGACTTCCCAATATCAAAACCACGTCACCACAACAGAGAAATGTAGTGCTTCATCCGGAGTTTGTAGACGGTAAATACGCATTTTATACAAGACCTCAGGATGGATTTATTTCTACTGGAACCGGAGGAGGAATATGTTTTGGCTTATGCGATGATATTCTAAATCCTGTTATCCAAAAAGAAACGATTATTCATGAGAAAAAATATCATACTGTATATGAAGTAAAAAACGGAGAGGGTCCAGCACCCATTAAAACGCCAAAAGGATGGATTCACATTGCCCATGGGGTTCGAAATACAGCGGCAGGATTAAGATATGTACTGTATACCTTTGCAACGGATTTGAATGATCCGACAAAGGTCATTGCACAGCCTGGAGGACATTTTATTGCACCTTATGATGATGAAAGAATTGGAGATGTGTCCAACGTGGTTTTCTGCAATGGTGCTGTCGTAAATGAAAAAAATGAAATATTTATTTATTATGCATCCAGCGATACCAGAGTTTTTGTAGCAACAACGACTGTTGAAAAGTTGGTGGATTATACCTTCAATACTCCGGAAGATCCTTACCGTTCATTGGAATGTGCAAAACAGCGTATAAACCTTATCGAAAAGAATCGCAAATTATTAGAACAAAAAAATTAAAACAGAGATTATAATATCCCTCCATTATATCTCTCTATTTTTTTAACCGGGTTTTAACCCGGTTATTTTTATGTCATACAATTTAAAACAAATGCCTTTCTTTTTTAATAGATATTTAAAAGTAGCATGGTACTATAAAAAATAAGACAAGTACATTTACTAGGAAGTCAACTATTAACTGAGGAGGAGTAACATGGCCAGAAGGCTGTTTTGCGAAATAAGCCCTTTAACGTATAAGATATCTGTAACTAAAAATATATGGATAAGAAAAATGGAATGGTATCTTCATAGAAAAAATATTCTGAAACATTTAGTCAGGAAAGACTTCCTGTTACGATTTATAAGCATAAATCATTAATAAGAAGAAAATTAGGTAATGTAGATATGAGACTGCAGGACAATAAAGCTGTTAATTTAAGTCTGGCTGCTCCTAAAATCAATGGCATTATCATCAAGCCTCAGGAAGTTTTTTCTTTTTGGAAATTGGTCGGAGAGTGTACAGAAGCTAAAGGATACAAAGAGGGGCTGGTGATTAAATCGGGAAAGGTGGACAAGGGTATAGGGGGTGGCATGTGCCAGTTTTCAAATCTCATTCACTGGATGATCCTGCACAGTCCAATGACTATTATTGAGCATCATCATCATAATCAGATTGATATGTTTCCGGATTACGGCAGGCAAATACCATTTGGAACGGGAACATCTATAATGTATAACTATCTTGACTATCAATTCATAAACAATACACAACAGGAATTTCAATTGATCGTATATACGACCGATGAATATCTTTGTGGGGAATTAAGAAGCAATAAACCCCTTGATTATGCTTATCATATCAAAGAAGAAAACAGTTATTATGAAAAAAGAGAAGATGGATATTATCGAAACAATGAAATATATAGACTAATAGTGGACAAAAAAACAGGAAAAACAATTAAAAAAGAACTTATAGCAAAAAACTGTGCTAAAGTATTATATGATGAACAATACATACCCTCTGACAGAATAAAAGCAGCCAATGCCAGTTAATCTTTTAATGAATTTTTTAACTTAAAAGAAGTAAAAAATCTGACCTTTATAGGAAAAATATTAAGTTCTACAAGAATCTCCTATTTGATATAATGCAGTAAAATATCAGGATAGGAGATTTTATTATGCAAAAATATTGTTTTACCGAAGAGGGAAGCTTTCTACTGAATCAGCCGGACCAAATCAGCTGTCTGTATTTTCCTCTGGCAAATATGGCAGGGGTTATGAGCAGCATTACTCCGGAACTTTCCGGAGACAGTAAGACAAGTCAGAATACGTTTTTGTTGTCGCCCGTTAGCAGCGAGGATTTGCATAATAATAAAAGCAGTCGTAATTTTTGGTGCAAAATCAATCATACATCTATTTGGTCGGTAACAGGTAAATCTGCCTGGCAGCAGGCAAAAAAATTCTCCAAAGATAAAGAAGAAACCCAATTGGAAGCAGGATTTCTATGGCATAAAGTAACTCGAATATCCAAAGCATTTGGCTTAAAGGGAGTCATTACTTCATTTGTACCAACAAGCCATGACAAAGTTGAGCTGATGAAGGTGGAGCTTACGAATATAGGACTTGAAGCCATCACCTTGGAGCCCGTAGCAGCAATTCCCCTTTATTGCCGCTCAGCGGATAATATTCGTGATCATCGACATGTAACTTCCCTACTTCATCGTATCGAGGTTTTAGATAGGGGCATTATAGTCAATCCAACCTTAACCTTTGATGAAAAAGGTCATAAAATCAATGAAATCGTTTATGGAGTACTAGGTGGCAATGGCAATGTATTGCCTTCAAAATTCTATCCTACTGTGGATGCTTTTATAGGAGAAGGAGGCAGTTTTGAAAATCCGAGAGCATTACAGGACGATAGTTTGAAACCAATGAAGTCGGGAGATAAAATCAACGGCTACGAAGCCTTTGGAGGTCTTTGCTTTGAGGAAGTAGTACTACAGCCCGGGGAATCCAAAGTATATATTATTGCCTTAGGATATGGAAATTCTAAGGAAGATTTTATTCTGTACGGAGAAAAATATTTATCAGAAGAGGCCTATAATAAGGCATTTGAAGAAATGAAAGCATACTGGAAAGACCAGTTAAATGTAAGATTCAAAACTGGGGATGAGAAATTCAATCATTGGATGCATTGGGTGACCCTTCAGCCGATTTTACGCAGAATCTACGGATGTTCCTTCTTGCCCCACCATGACTACGGAAAAGGGGGCAGAGGTTGGAGAGATTTATGGCAGGATTGTTTGGCACTATTATTGATGGATCCTGGAGAAGTTAGAACCTTGCTTAAAGAAAATTTCCAGGGGGTAAGAATGGATGGGACCAATGCCACCATTATCGGCAAGAATCGAGGGGAGTTCATTGCCGACCGCAATAATATTACAAGAGTTTGGATGGATCATGGGGTATGGCCTCTTATAACCACCCATTTATACATACAGCAGAGCGGAGATATAGAATTTTTATTAGAAAAAGTTCCTTACTTTAAGGATATGCAAGGGGTACGAGGGGAGCAAAAAGATAGTCTCTGGGAAGAAGAACAGGGGAAGCTTTGCTTAACTAAAGATAATAAGCCCTATTTGGGTAGTATACTGGAACATTTACTGATGCAGCATTTAACTGCCTTCTACGATGTGGGAGAACATAACCATATTAGACTTCGGGGAGCGGATTGGAACGATGCCCTTGACATGGCAAGGGATAAAGGAGAGAGTGTTACCTTTACCGCATTATACGGCAGCAATCTGGAAACACTAGCCGATTTGATAGAAGTTTTAAAGAACAAAGGATTTGCTACGATAGAACTGGCAAAAGAAATGGAAGTTTTAATAGGCAATGAAGATGCTTATGGAGATTGTAAGAAAAAACAATCCATCCTTATGGAATACTGCCTGTCAACAAAACATAAGATATCGGGAGATACGATATCCATACCTGCAAAGGCTTTAGTTAAAACTTTAAAAGGCATGGGACAGTTTATAAAAGAACATATAAGAAATACGGAATGGATTAGCGACGGTAAAGATGCCTTTTGGTTTAATGGATACTATGATAATTTGGGACAGCGAGTGGAAGGTGTTCACCCTTTAGGTGTTCGCATGATGCTTCCCAGTCAAGTGTTTACAATTATGTCCGGGACTGCAACGGATGAACAGGTTAAAGCCATTACAAAAGCTGTAGATCAATATTTGTATGCCAGGGAAATTGGAGGGTACCGCCTCAACACGGATTTTCGAGAAGTCAATTTAAACCTTGGAAGAATGTTTGGTTTTGCCTATGGACACAAGGAAAATGGAGCAGTTTTTTGTCATATGGCCGTGATGTATGCCTATGCCCTTTATTCGCGGGGATTTGTAAAGGAAGGGTTTAAGATCATAGATGCCCTGTATTCCCACAGCATGGATTTTGAGAAAAGTCGAATTTATCCTGGGATTCCGGAGTATTTCGATGGAAAAGGCAGAGGTATGTATCATTATCTAACCGGTGCAGCCAGCTGGCTGATGCTGACCCTTATCCATCAAGTCTTTGGAATTGTAGGCAAAATGGGAGACTTAACTTTCGAGCCTAAACTGTTAAAAAGCCAATTTGATGAAAAGCATAGAGCAGGGATTTCCTTTGATTTCGCTGAACGACATTTTTATGTTGAATATGTTAACGAAGAAGGTTTGGATTATGGAGAGTATCGGGTGATCAAGATAGAAGGCAATTTAGGAGAGGATTTCATTGAAGATAGTTTTATCATCAAACGAAAAGTGATAGAAAGTTTGCCAAAGAATAAGAACTATAAAATTATAGTAACCTTGGGGAAGTAAGGAGGGGGAATATATGGACATAGAAATGAGTGAATTTAAAGGGGAAGGCTATAAACCCATGGTAGATTACATGGAGTGGCGAGTAGCGATTCTAAGATACTGTGAAGAATTAGAAATTGATCATATCGCAACCATGCAAAAGCATACGGAGACCGATGAAGTCTTTGTATTACTGGAAGGGGACTGCACTCTTTTTACCGGAGGAGATGGAGAGGAGATAGGAGAAATCAAAGCCTGGCATATGGAGCCTTTAAAAATCTATACTGTTAAAAAAGGTGTTTGGCACACCCACACCCTTTCTAAAAATACCAGCGTTTTGATTGTAGAGAATAGACTAACCAATGATGCAAATTCTCCAATTATAAAATTAACTGATCAGGAAAAGAAAATACTGAAAATGCTTCAAAATTTATAGTATACTAAAATTAGAGACATTTATTTGAAACAAATACAGTATTCTTATGAAATAGTGGTGATATCCTTGGATAAAATAATCAATTACATTAAATGCTTAAAAATCAGAACTAAAATTATCGTCATTTATATTACGCTTTTAGTGCTGTCCTTTATTATCGGGATTTCCACTATTTATGCTATCTTTAAAGAAAATACGAAGAGAGAAGTCGGAGAAGCGGGGTTGCAGACCATTAATGCCTTAAAGGGTAACCTGGACGTAATTTTTGATAATATTACACAGTCCTCCAACATGATTTACTTTGATAAGGATATTCAGCAAGCCCTGGCATCTGTTAATCATCAAAGTATTGCTCCGTCAACTTTATTAACGATTCAAAATAGCTTATTAAACATGATTTTATCAGGAAAATATATTTCAAGTGTTATATTGATTGACTCCTACGACAACTATTACAAATCCTACAAAGTTGGTCCCATTGCCGTACATACCAAATCTTTTCGTAATACTGAATGGTATCATCAGATGTTAAAGTCAAAGGGAGACGGTTTTTTTATTCATAAAAGTGAAAACATTATTCAGTATCCCAGCAGACCGACCCTTAATTACATTACCTATGTTAGAGAGATAGCCGATAAAAACGATTATAAATATTTAGCAACGTTATTGTTAGTAATTGATGAATCTGTTTTTCAAAAATATTTTAATGAAGTTACTGAAAACGATCATTCTACCTTCTGCATTGTAGATGCTCAAGGGAATTATATAATACCGCCCTCGGAAAATAAGGATGAAATAGGAGAGCTTCTAAAAGGAAAAATCACCTCAAGTCCCAGTTATCAGTCTGTCAAATTTTTAGGGGCGGATGCCATGCTGGTACAAAGAGATTTAGGTATCCAGGACTGGAGTTTAGTAGGCATTCTAAATATGAACAGTAAACAAGAACTTAGTAATGCCTACAAATCCATTCTTATAGCATTTGTTGCCCTTAATTTAATTATTATCATCGCTTGCGTGATTGTTCTGACAAGACTTATTTTCTCTCCGCTTACCAAGGTTCAAAGACATATGCAGATGGTAGAGAGCGGTGAATTTGTTCCTATGCCCATTGAAGAGGGGTACGAGAATGAAATTGTATCTTTAAAGCAGGTTTTTAATCATATGATTTATTCTTTGCAGGAATTAATTGAAAAAATTAAGCAGGAAGAGAAAATTATTATGAAAAATGAGCTGGATATTATCCATGCTCAAATTAATCCCCATTTTCTTTATAATACCTTAGATGCGGCGTCAGCCCTTGCCTTACTGAATGATAATAAAAATTGTTTTAAGCTGATTCAAGCTTTAGGCAATTTTTATCGCAACAGTTTAAACAGTGGGAAAGATGTTGTAACCGTAGCGGATGAAATAGCCTGTATTAAAAATTATATCACCATATTAAATATTCGCTACGATAATCGTATAAAAATCCATTACGATATTGAAGACAGAATGTTGCCCCTGCCCATGCTTAAATTAATTCTTCAGCCTGTCGTAGAAAATGCAGTGTACCATGGCATTAAAGAACGGGAAGGGGAAGGAAATATTCATCTAAAAGGATACCTTGACGAGGATGAAATGATTTTTATTATTTCTGATGACGGTATGGGCATGAATGAAGAACGAATTAAGGAAGTATTAGAGGGAAAAACCAGAACAAACAAATCCGGATTTGGTCTTTACAGCTTAATACAAAGGATTTCATTATACTATAATATAGAATCTCCAGTTACCGTTACCAGCGAAATCGGTTCGGGCACAGAAATAACAATAAGACTAAAGGTAATAAAAGGAGACGAATATTGTGGGAATTAAAGTGCTTATATTGGATGATGAAAAATTAGAAAGAGTATTGATTAGAAAAGGATATGACTGGGAAAATAATGGGTTCGAGATTATCTGTGAAGCGGGTTCAGGACAAGAAGCTTTGGAGAGTATGAGAATATGTCCCCCGGATATCGTATTAACGGATATCAATATGCCCAATATGAATGGTCTTCAATTTGTTGCTAAGGCTTTAGAAGAATTTAAAGATAGAAACATAAAGTTTGTCATTATCACGGGCTATCGTGACTTCGAATATGCAAGGCAAGCGGTTAAGCTTGGGGTAGAGGACTTTTTGTTAAAGCCCATAGATATTGAAAATTTGGAGAGTACAATTACCAAATTAAAAGAAGAGATTCTTAAATCCGAGGAAGAAAGAAGGGCAGTCAATCAATTAAAAGAATCTTTAAATCGGAATATGAATATTGTGAAAGAAAGCTTCCTGCAGCGTTTGGTAGAAAATCGTGTATCGGAGCAGGAGGGAATCAATAAGCTGAAGATGTACGGATACCAAAGTCTGATAGATCAAAGCATATGCTGTAATATACATTTAGAGTACCGGCAGGAAATAAATGAAGAAAAGAAAATAAAATTGGGCAAAGATGTGGTTGCTCTGATTGAAGAAATAGAGCTAAAGCCCGTCGTTTCCTTTGTTCATTATTTAGGAAATGTAATTTTGTATTTCTCCAATGAGGATTATGAATTGCTTCTAAGAAACATGGAGCTATTAGAAAGTGAAATTAATTCTTTACTGCTGATGCCGGTTAATATAGGGATTAGTAATGTGCATATAGGATTCGAAGGCATTCATAAAGCTTTCACAGAGTCGGAGAAGGCTTTAAATGCCAGAATTATTCTGGGGCAAAATCGCTGCATTCGTTATGAAGATTATTTAAAATACAAGAAAAATATTGATTTATCGGACTTGGATTGGGAAGATTTTATTTTTTCCGTACAAAATTGTTTGGAATCAAAGGTAGAAGACTATGTAGAACTTTATATGCAGCGTATTTGGGAATCAGGAAACATGGATCTTCAATGGTTAAAATTCATGACCGTATATATTTTAACGAAAGGAGAACTAACTCTCCATAAACTAGGGAAAACTCTGACGAATTTGGAGAGCTTAAAGAATTTTTCCGAGTTGATTGACAGTATTGCCTCCATAGAACATATGAAAGAAGTTATTATCAATTCTTTGCAGGCCATCATGGATTTTCATAAAAAAACTCGACCGAAGAAAGGAAATCAAGTGATTGAGCAGGCTCTTGAAGTGATTAACCAGTATCTGTATGACCCTCAGTTAAGTTTAGCATTTGTAGCTTCTAAAATATATACCAGTGATTCTTATCTAAGCCGTGTCTTTAAGCAAGAAATGAAGGAATCCCTCATTAGTTATATTACGAAAAAGAGAATGGAAGAAAGCATTCGTCTCCTCAACACAACGGATTTAAAGGTATATGAGATAGCAGAGCGAGTAGGCATAAAAGATCCCCACTACTTTAGTATTTGTTTTAAAAAACACGTAGGGGTAACTATTAAAGAGTATAGAAAGCCAAAAGAGTTATAAAGCATTTATAGTGAATATAAATGCTTCAAATTAAGATGTATAAATATTCTTTCCTAAGAGGGGGATACCATGAATAAAAAAATTGATAAATTAAGTTCACAAAATATATCAGAACTCTTAAAAAAAAACGAACTCGTAATTTTAAGCTAAGACTTAAAAATAATATAGGAATAGCTCAAAAGCTGATTATAACTTTTATCATTCTAAGCATTTTTCCTTTAACCATTGTTGGAACTTTTTCATATTTGAATGCAGAACAAACTGTTAAAAACAAAGTAGGATCTTATTCTGGGAAAATGGTTGAACAGATTGCCATGAATATTGATACTAAATTAGAAGAGTTTGAAAGAAGTCAAACACTGGTTAAAACCAATTTAAAGTTGATGAAAGATTTAAGAGAGTTAGATTCGATAAGCAGCTTTGATAAAGCAAAAATTATTAAAGAAATAGAAAGTGATATTGTTTCTATAGTAATTTCGAACAATGATATTAAGACAGCTCATATCATAAAAAATAATGGAGAAAGCTTTGGTTCAGAGTTTGTCTCTATCTCAACTGGAGGAAAAAACATCAATAAAAATGAACAGATCCAACATTTATTAGAGCTTATTAACAGTTCTGGTGGAAAAAATTTGTGGATTACCGGATTATACGATTCCTATGAGCAGATATATTTGATTACACAAATGGATGATCTGAGTACAGGTAAATCTATTGGCGGTATAGTTATTAGTATTCATAGTAAAGGAATTCGTTCAATACTAGAAAAAGCCAATCTAGGCAGCGGAGAGATTTTTATAATCAATGAAAATAATGAGATTGTCTCCAGTATTGATGAAGAGAAATTAGGTACTGTGTTAGAAGATGGCTTCCTCGATAAGATATATGGAGAAAATACATCAGGTTACTTTACAAATTCCAATTATGTTATAAGCTACGCAACGACTAAGAATGGCTGGAAAATCATAACCAAAGAACCTGTTTCAGCGTTAATGAAAGACATGGAAGCTGTAAAACAGGGAACCGTACTGGTAGCAGCTTTATGTATTATAGTTGCTGTTGTTGTAGGGATGACGATTTCCTTTAGCATCTCTAATCCATTAAAAATGATTATGGCTTTAATGAGCAAAGTAGAACAGGGCAATCTCGTTGTAAGCTGTCCTGTTCAAGGAAAAAACGAAATAGGGAAATTATCCAATAGCTTTAATAAGATGATAGAAAACATCAGAAATTTAATTATGGAAACAGATACTGTAGTAAAAAGAGTAGAACAGGATACGGACGTTATAAAGACCACTTCAGAACAATCAGCAGCTGCAGCAGTACAGGTTTCCACTGCAATTAATGAGCTGGCAGAAGGCTCTATGAAACAAGCCAAAAAAACTGAACATACCAATATGTTAATGGAGAGTTTAGCTAAAAATATTAACGGTATTATTGAAGAAATAGAAGATGTGAGGGACATTATTGAAGAAACGGAAAGTTCAAGGGATTATGCATCCAGTACGATGGAGCATCTTAATGAAAAAACAAAGACTGCATTGGAATCTTCCCATACCATTCATGGAGAAATTCAAGAGTTAAGTGAAGAAACAAAAGAAGTGATTCATGTTGTTAATGTCATAGCAGGAATCAGTGAGCAGACCAATCTTCTTGCATTGAATGCTGCCATTGAGGCGGCCAGGGCTGGAGAAAGTGGAAAAGGTTTTGCAGTTGTTGCAGATGAAATCCGGAAACTGGCTATGGGAACTAAGGATGCTACAGTAATGATTAACAAAATTATTTCTAATAT